>NZ_CAKQBI010000001.1:0-331342 GCF_934216135.1 uncultured Rummeliibacillus sp.
AGTATAAGATATTTGGAGCTTACGTGTATTTTTTTACTCTAAATTGTTTGACAACCCCAACAATTAGTATAGAACCTTAAATTTCTATTTAGATGGTTTTTATTAAAAAAACAGAGCATGTGTTAAATGCTCTGCATGGTTTCTAAAATTCTTCTTCCTCTTGAACTGCTCTTCGAATAAAACGGAAATTACCTGTAGCTAATCGTGCATTGGTTTTTTCAGTAATTCGATCTTGACAACTAGGGCACATATAAGTGTGGATAGGGCGATTACGTAATTTCTTAGCTAATGGTGAGAAATCTGGAATATCGTTTAATGCATCACAGATTACACATTTCACTCGCATAGCATTACCTCCTTACTCTATATACATGCCTACGATTCCTGTTATAGGATTTTCGTAGTTAGAGCCATCTTCTAATAATAAGTAGACAGGGCCGTCTTCAGTCAACATTTGACCATTTTTACTAAATTGGAAAATAAGTTTTTTAGCTTCATCTATACTAAAACGTTCTTGCAATCCATCGGCTTTTTCAAAAACTACAGTAGTGGCGTTTTCTTTTGGTTCAGCATTGTTGATGAAAGGTTCAACTTTTATACCAAATGTACCTTTCATCATTTTTTGTCGATCAAATTTTCGTTCAGTTTTTAATGTTGGTGGGAAAGTAGCGCCTTCCATAATTTCACGAGACCAGAATTTACCAGCTTTTTCGATATATTCTTCGTCTGGGTCAACATCTGTTGTTTTTTCGATAAAATATGTTTCTAAATCCAGTTTGCGGTCATCAAAAATCCAAACTGTACAATCTAATGTTATTGGAAAGTTTACTGCACCTTTAATTTGAATGATGGATTCCATACTTTCTTCCTCCTCCGATATGCATTCCTTTCTTAGTATAACGCTTTTTACAATTAGATAGAAATAAATAATATTATTACTATTTAATTCATATGTGATACTTGCATTTTTTCTTTGCAAAAGCTAAACTTTATTAAGATAGAGTTGCAGAAATATCAGGTAATGGGGGCGTCCTCATGGATACAAAATCACAAAGTTCGTATCAGGAGAAAGCATTGGAACTCCTAATTGCCGATGCGGATAAAATAGCTAAATTAATAAGGGTGCAAATGGAACATCTTACAATGCCACAGTGCCCCTTGTATGAAGAAGTTTTAGATACGCAAATGTTTGGTTTATCTCGTGAAATTGATTTTGCGGTTAAACTAGGTTTGCTTGAACGTGAAAAGGGAAGAGATATTCTCGATTCACTGGAAAAAGAAGTGTCTGCATTACATGATGCTTTCACAGAGAAATAAGCGAAAAACTCAAACACAAAGTTGTTTGGGTTTTTTTGCTAAATAATAAACGAGGTAAAATCATGAAAACCTATTTAAAAAAATATGCGAAGTATTTTGACTACCCACTATTTTTTACATATATATTATTATGTCTGTTTGGGCTGGTCATGATTTATAGTGCAAGTATGTTTTGGGCAGTAAATACATTACATTATTCACCAGATCATTTTTATAAAAAACAAATGATGAATTTATTTATTGCTATATTTGCATTTTTAATTGGATTAATCATCCCTTATAAGAGATATCGAGAGAATGGAATGATGAAGTTAATCATTGCAGGTATGCTTTTCTTATTATTTGCAGTATTTGTAGTTGGTTTTAGCCCTGGTAATTCCGGTGCAAAAAGTTGGATTGACCTTGGTGTCGTCAATATACAGCCATCAGAACTTACTAAATTGGGAATGATCTTATACTTTGCAGCATTTTTCACAAAAAAGAAAGAATTAGGGAAAATAGATATTATTAATGAATCGATTGTACCCCCTTTATTTGTTTTTGGTATAGCTGTTTTCTTCATATCTTTAGAGCCTGATTTAGGTGCAATCGGTTTGATTACAATTATTGTACTATCAGTTATGGCTGCTAGTGGTATGAAATTCTCTACATTTGGTAAAATTGTTGGTTGTTTAATAGGATTAGCAACAGCAGGCCTAATTGCACTATTTATTTTCAGAGACTCATTCTTTACAGAACGCCGGGTAGGCCGATTGAAAGCGTACTTAGACCCATTTAAAGATGCAAATGAATATGGCTATCAAATGGTAAACGGCTATTATGCTATTGGATCTGGTGGGGTAAAAGGTTTAGGACTTGGACAATCTATACAAAAAATGGGATATTTACCTGAACCGCAAACAGACTTTATCCTTGCAATCATTTCTGAAGAATTAGGAACGTTTGGCATTGCGATTGTTTTATTTGGTCTAGGCTTTATAGTCTATAAAGCGATGCGATTAGCTATTAAAGCAAAAGATCCATTAGCTCGAATGATTGCGGCAGGTATTGGTAGTTGGATTGGAATTCAAACATTCATAAATGTTGGGGGACTAAGTGGACTTATTCCTTTAACAGGTGTACCACTTCCGTTTATTAGCTATGGCGGAACTTCAATAATTTTGTTATCTTTAGCTATGGGGATATTAGCAAATGTCTCCATGATTGTAAAAAAAGATAATCAGCAATCCTAAGGGGGAAACTTTATGCCAATTAAAAAAATTCTAGTAGCTAATCGTGGAGAAATAGCTATTCGCGTTTTCCGTGCTTGTACAGAAATGAACATTCACACAGTGGCGATTTATTCAAGAGAAGATAGCGGTTCTTTTCACCGTTATAAAGCAGATGAAGCTTATCTTGTTGGGGATGGCAAGAAACCAATTGATGCTTATCTCGACATAGAAGGGATTTTGAAAATAGCTAAAGAGTCAGGTGTTGATGCAATACACCCTGGCTACGGTTTTTTATCTGAAAATTTAGAGTTTGCAAAACGTTGTGAAGAAGAGGGGATTATTTTTATCGGCCCAACTTCAAAGCACTTAGATATGTTTGGGGATAAAGTAAAGGCAAGAGAACAAGCTGTCGCAGCTGGAATACCAGTAATCCCTGGTACAGATGGTCCAGTCGAATCTCTTGAGGAAGTATTATCTTTTGGAGAGGAACATCAATATCCATTGATGATTAAAGCGGCCCTCGGCGGTGGTGGTCGTGGTATGCGCGTAGTACATAATGCAGAGGATGCAAAAGAAGCATATGAACGTGCAAAATCAGAGGCAAAGGCAGCATTTGGATCTGATGAAGTTTATGTTGAAAAATGTATTCTGAATCCGAAGCATATCGAAGTTCAGATACTAGGGGATAAAGAGGGGAATTTAGTTCATCTATATGAAAGAGATTGCTCTATTCAAAGACGACATCAAAAAGTAGTTGAAATTGCCCCGTCAAATTCAATTTCTCAAGATTTACGAGAAAGAATTTGTGATGCAGCTGTGCAACTGATGAAAAACGTTGGATATATTAATGCAGGTACGGTCGAGTTTCTAGTATCAGATAATAATTTCTATTTCATCGAAGTAAATCCGCGTGTTCAAGTAGAACATACGATTACAGAAATGGTGACAGGAATAGACATTGTCCATGCTCAAATTAATATTGCAGCTGGTCATACATTACATGGAGATGTAATTAGTATTCCTGAACAATCCAAAATCCCATTGTTTGGGTATGCTATTCAATCACGTGTTACAACTGAAGATCCGCAAAATAATTTTATGCCTGATACAGGAAAACTAATGGTATATCGTTCAAGCGGTGGTTTTGGTGTTCGTTTGGATGCGGGTAATGGTTTCCAAGGAGCTGTTATATCTCCACATTATGATTCATTATTAGTAAAAGTTTCTACTTGGGGAAATACATTTAAAGAAGCAGCGGCTAAAATGGATCGAAATTTACAAGAGTTCCGTATTCGTGGTATCAAAACGAATATCCCATTTTTGGAGAATGTTGTAAGACACCCTAAGTTTATAGATGGTAAATTTAATACTAGTTTCATAGATTCAACACCAGAGTTGTTTTTATTTAGACCTGCGCGTGACCGTGGTACAAAGTTACTTAGCTATATCGGTAATGTAACGATAAATGGTTTCCCTGGAATCGAAAAAAAACAAAAACCTATTTATCCAAAACCTCATAAACCAGAAGTTGATCATTCAATTATCATTCCTTCTGGTACAAAACAAATTTTAGATGAACAAGGCCCAGAGGGATTAGTTAAATGGATTCGACAACAAGATGATTTATTGTTAACAGATACGACTATGCGAGATGCGCATCAATCCCTTCTTGCTACACGTGTTCGCTCATACGATATGCATGAAATTGCAGACGAAACAGCAAGGATTATGAATAATTATTTCTCCCTTGAAATGTGGGGAGGGGCAACTTTTGATGTTGCATATCGATTCTTAAAAGAAGATCCTTGGGAACGTTTGATCAAATTACGCGAACAAATACCAAATGTATTGTTCCAAATGTTATTACGTGGGGCAAATGCAGTTGGATATAAAAACTATCCAGATAATCTAATCAAAGAGTTTATCCAAAAATCAGCAGAAGCTGGTATTGATATCTTTAGAATTTTCGACAGTTTAAACTGGATCAAAGGTATGGAAGTAGCCATAGACGCTACAAGAAATGCTGGGAAGATTGCAGAAGCTGCTATTTGCTACACAGGGGATATTCTAGATGATGGTAGAGCAAAATACACTGTAAACTACTACAAACAAATGGCGAAAGAATTAGAGGCTGCTGGAGCCCATATTCTTGCTATCAAAGATATGGCTGGATTATTAAAACCTGAAGCTGCCTACCGTTTAATTTCAGAATTAAAAGAATCTACTGATTTACCAATTCATTTACATTCACATGATACAAGTGGAAATGGTATTTACTTATATGCAAAAGCAGCAGAAGCAGGTGTAGATATCGTAGATACTGCTTTAGGTTCTATGGCAGGGTTAACATCTCAACCAAGCTCAAATAGTTTGTATTATGCCATGAAAGGTAGTAAACGTCAAGCTCGTGCGAATATAGAGGGTATTGAAAAACTATCTTATTATTGGGAAGATGTTCGTAAATATTATAAAGACTTTGAAAGTGGTATGATTAGCCCTCATTCTGAAATCTATGTTCATGAGATGCCGGGTGGTCAATATAGTAATTTACAACAACAAGCAAAAGGTGTTGGCCTAGGAGATCGTTGGGAAGAGGTTAAAAAAATGTATTCCCGCGTAAATCTATTATTTGGAGATATTGTTAAAGTAACACCTTCATCAAAAGTAGTTGGTGATATGGCGTTATTTATGGTGCAAAATGATTTAGATGAAAAATCTGTTTTAGCTCGAGGGAAAACAATAGATTTCCCAGATTCTGTTATAGAATTTTTCCAAGGTTATTTAGGCCAGCCATATGGCGGATTCCCAAAAGAATTACAAAAGGTAGTATTGAAAGATCGTGAACCAATAACTGTTAGACCAGGTGAATTATTAGAGCCAGTCGATTTTAAAGAAATTCGTGATAAATTATTTAACAAATATAATAGACCGATTACAAGTCATGAAGTATTGGCTTATTCTTTGTATCCAAAAGTATTTGAAGAATACATGGAAACAGTGAAAAAGTTCGATAATGTTTCGGTTCTAGATACATTAACATTCCTTTATGGGCTGAAACTTGGAGAAGAAATTGAAGTTGAAATTGAAAAAGGAAAAACACTGATTATAAAATTAGTATCCATTGGCGAACCACAACATGATGGTACTCGTGTCCTTTATTTTGAACTAAATGGACAACCTCGTGAAATTGTCATTCAAGATATGACAGTTGAAGTGGCGGGGGAACGTAAGCCAAAAGCGGATCCATCAAACGCTGACCAAATCGGTGCAACAATGCCTGGTACTGTATTAAAAGTAGTTGTTTCACCTGGAAGTCCTGTTAAACGTGGTGAACATTTACTAATTACTGAAGCGATGAAAATGGAAACAACTGTGCAAGCACCTAAAGATGGTGTTATTAAACAAATATTCGTCCAAGCAGGAGATTCTATTTCAACAGGAGACTTACTAATCGAAATGGAATAAGTATTTACAATGAAAAAATCCCCCGAAATTTGGGGGATTTTTTATTTATTATTTAAGTTTTGATTGCTTCTAGAAATAAGCATAATCATGTAACACAAAAGACCGAATAATAATGATATGAATAGCGTGTGTAATAATGCAACAATAATATTAAGGCGTGATAGAACAACACCCATACCTGCTATAACTTGAAGACAAACAATGATAAATGCTAGAATCCATCCCCAATAAAGGACTTTTTGGTCTTTATAATGTTTAAGAACATGGATTGTAATGACTAATATCCATACAAATATTAGTCCGGCAGCAAATCTATGCCCCATTTGTACCCATTCATAAAAATTTTCAGGTAATCCTATGTCATCATTTCGACAAAATGGCCAGTCACGACAGATTAAGCTTGAGTTTGTATGCCTTACTAGTGCCCCAGTATATACTACTAGATAAGAGTAAATCGTGACACCGATTGTATGCCATTTTAATGTACTACCAATATGTACATTGTTTACATTAAATTTCTGATCGACTTCGAAAATAATAAGAGTTAATAAAAATACTGCTGCAAATGAAATAAGAGAAATACCAAAATGTAATGCCAAAATGAAGTCGCCTTGTCCCCATAAAACTTGCGCAGCTCCTATTAAAGCTTGAGCGATTAAAAAGAATACTGCCATAAAGGAAAGAAATTTTACTTCACGAACAGACCCAAGCTTTCTCCAGGACCAAACGGATAAGACCAAGATAAAAATAGATACAGAGCCTGTCACAGCACGATGGGAAAATTCTATTAAAACTTCTTTAGTAATGTGTTTTGGTATTAAGGAACCGTTGCAATCTGGCCAGTTTCTACCACAGCCCATACCGCTGTCGGTTTTTGTAACGAGTGCCCCTCCCAATAATATGAGCATCATTCCAATTGTCGCAGCAACAGCAAACCATTTCATGTATTTACTTTGTTGCATATTTAATTGACACCTACTTTGAATATAGTAATCACTTTTTGTGATACCTGCAGTTTTGATGATATCGAAAATGGAGGGAAAATACAACTTGTAAAAAGTATTGACAATCATACGGAATTGCTATTTCACAAATTGTTCATAATTTCGTATTATAACCTTCACAATATCAATAGATAAAATGATTTACTATATATATATTGTGTTAGAGCTAACGGTTCCCTATAGTCATAGATATAAAATTTCATATTTCGTCTAGAAATAATCACCTTTTTTAGTTATAGTAAGGTTAACAGATTATGCTTATCATTTTGAAAGGAGGGGTATAATGTCTAATAGTCGGGTACTATCTACAAGTAGAAATAGTGAGCCAAAAGCAAGCTCCTTTTTGAAGGATTTCCTAGCACTTATTAAGATTGGAATTGTTAATTCAAATTTAGTAACCACTTTTACAGGACTTTGGTTAGCATTTCAATTTACTAACAGGCACTTTTTGCAAGATTTAGATATAATGGTTTATGCTCTAATAGGTTCTGCATTTATAATTGCTGGTTCTGGAGCGATGAACAATTATATAGACCAAGATATCGATCCTGTAATGAAGCGTACAAAGTCAAGACCAACAGTTACCGGTAGATTTTCGCCTCGATTTGTGATGACAGTTGCCCTTTTCCTTTTATTTGTGGGCGAAATTTTGTTATTTATGGCATCATATGCTGCCGGTGTATGGGGACTTGCGGGAATTATAAGCTATGTAGTCTTATATTCAATGTGGTCAAAGAGAAAACATGTTAGTAACACAATTGTGGGAAGTATATCCGGCGCTATTCCACCAATAATAGGCTGGGCTGCTGTTGAACCTTCACTAAGGGTAGAAACCTTCGCGCTATTCTGTATTATGTTTGCTTGGCAGCCTCCGCATTTTTATGCGCTTGCTATGAAGCGAACAGAAGAGTATCGTAAAGCTGGTATCCCAATGTTACCAGTAGTAAAAGGGTTCAACAGAACAAAAAAGTCTATGTTTTTTTGGGTAACGCTATTGTGTCCACTTCCTTTTCTATTAATGAAGTTAGGAATAGGATATATCATCCTTGCAACTGTATTGAACCTAGGTTGGCTCGTACTTGCATTGAAAGGTTTTAAAGCTAAAGACGATTTAAAATGGGCTAACAAAATGTTCGTATATTCTTTGAACTATATGACCATTTTATTTGTTTCTATGATTATTTTTTCTGTCTTAAGCTAATTTTGGGATTCTTTCTTTTTAAAGAATTCATATAAAACAACCACAGTCCTGGTTACACATGAAATACAACAAAGAAAGAGGGGTTTAATTAAGCTATGATGAAAGGGCTTAAAAAATGGCGTCTATTTGCAATGCTAACAGCACTTATTGTTTTCCTTTCTGGTTGTGGTAAAAATTATTTATCTACTTTATCTCCAGCTGGTGAAGTTGCAAAAGAACAACATAATTTAATGCTATTAGCTACAGCAATTATGACGCTAGTTATTTTAGTTGTAGTAATTATCTATGTACTTGCACTTGTGAAATTCCGTCGTAAAAGAGTTGGGGAAGACGTAATTCCTAAGCAAGTAGAGGGTAGTACTAAGCTAGAAATTCTATGGACAGCTATTCCGATTATTTTACTTTTAATTTTAGCTGTACCAACAGTCGCTCTTACTTATAAACTTGCTGATACAAAAGCGATGGATGCAAAAGTGGCTGATGGACAAAACAAACCTGTTACGATTAACGTAACTGCTAAATTATATTGGTGGCAATTCGAATATAAAAATGAAGGAATTGTTACATCACAAGAATTAGTAGTACCAACAGGTGAAAAAGTTTACTTCAACCTAACTGCAGGAGATGTAAAGCACTCATTCTGGATTCCTGCTATTGGTGGTAAAATGGATACAAACGTTGATAATGTAAATAAGTTCTATTTAACATTTGATAAAGAATCAAAAGATCTTGAAGACGGTGTATTCTACGGTAAATGTGCTGAACTTTGTGGTCCTTCACACGCATTAATGGACTTTAAAGTTAAAACTTTAAGCAGAGCTGACTTTGATAATTGGGTCAAAGAAATGAAAGCTTCTGATAAACAAGTTGCAACAGGTGACCTTGAAAAACAAGGTGAAGAAATCTTTAAAACTAGCTGTGTATCTTGTCACGCTACATCTGGTGTAGGTAAAGGTACTGGATTAGCACCAAACCTTGCTACATTTGGTGATCGTAATCGTGTTGCAGGTGTGTTAGATCATAACAAAGAAAATATTAAAAAATGGATTAATGATCCACAAGCCGTTAAACCAGGTAATACTATGCCTCAACCTGAAAAAATTAATAACGGTAAAAAATTCACAGATCAAGAGCTTGATGCTTTAGCAGCTTACTTAATGGGCTTGTCTGTAGAAAAATAATGTAAAATTTATTTGAATCATTTTGAAGGAGGTTAAGGTTTTGAGCTCAACTGCAAAGAAAAAGGGCTTTGGCGCAACAATTTGGGACTACTTAACAACAGTAGACCATAAAAAAATCGCCATTCTATACCTTATTGCCGGTACATTGTTCTTCGTAATCGGTGGTATCGAAGCAATGCTCATTCGTATCCAACTTGCAAAACCAAACAACGATTTTGTAAGTGCGGGACTCTTTAATGAAATTATTACAATGCATGGTACTACAATGATTTTCCTTGCTGCTATGCCATTGTTATTTGCGTTTATGAATGCTGTTGTACCATTACAAATTGGTGCACGTGACGTTGCATTCCCATTCTTAAATTCACTTGGTTTTTGGTTATTCTTCTGGGGAGGAGTTTTCTTAAACCTTTCATGGTTACTAGGTGGAGCTCCTGATGCTGGCTGGACTTCATATGCATCTCTATCTCTAGCATCACCAGGACATGGTATTGATTTTTATGCTATCGGTTTACAAATCTCAGGTGCAGGTACATTAATTTCAGGTATTAACTTCATTGTTACAATTATTAATATGCGTGCTCCTGGTATGACATTTATGCGTATGCCTTTAATGACTTGGACAACATTCGTTTCAAGTGCATTAATCTTATTCGCATTCCCTCCACTAACAGTGGGATTATTCTTTATGATCTTTGACCGTATGTTTGGTTCAAACTTCTTTGACCATACTATGGGTGGTAATACAATTATTTGGGAACATTTATTCTGGATCTTCGGACACCCAGAAGTATATATTTTAGTACTTCCTGCGTTCGGTATTTTCTCAGAAATTATCCCAACATTTGCTCGTAAACGTTTATTCGGTTATTCTTCAATGGTATTTGCGACAATCTTAATCGGTTTCCTTGGCTTCATGGTATGGGCTCACCATATGTTCACTGTAGGTCTAGGTGCAACTGCAAATGCTATCTTCGCTGTTGCAACAATGGCGATTGCTGTTCCAACTGGTATGAAAGTATTCAACTGGTTATGTACAATTTGGGGCGGTTCAATTAAAGTAACTACACCAATGCTTTATGCACTTGGTTTTATTCCATCATTTGTAGCTGGTGGTGTTACTGGGGTTATGCAAGCAGCAGCTCCTCTTGACTACCAATTACATGACTCATACTTTATCGTAGCTCACTTCCACTATGTTATTGTTGGTGGTATCGTGTTAGCATTACTTGCTGCTACTCACTTCTATTGGCCAATTATGTTTAATAGAATGTTAAATGAAACACTAGGGAAAATTACATTTGTATTCTTCTTTATTGGTTTCCATTGTACGTTCTTCGTACAACATTTCTTAGGTTTAATGGGTATGCCTCGTCGTGTATTCACTTACTTACCAAACCAAGGTTTGGATACGTATAACCTTATTTCAACAGTTGGTGCCTTCTTAATGGCAATCGGTGTTATCTTGTTAGTGATCAATGTTATTATCACAACAATTAAAAACAAACCATGTGGTCGTGACCCATGGGGTGATGGACGTACTCTTGAATGGGCAATTGAACAACCAGTACCATTCTATAACTTTAGACAAACTCCACTTGTACGTGGCTTAGATACTTATTGGATCGAAAAAATGGAAGGAAACAAAGAAGGAATGTCATATGCAGAACCTGTTACAGACATTCATATGCCTAACAATTCTTTCATTCCATTCGTAATGGTAATCGGTCTATTTATCTCAGGCTTTGGTGCACTTTACAATCAAGATACTGATAAACCATGGTCACTTGCAGTATTAATCATTGGTCTAGTAATTACTTTTGGTTCAATGGCTGTACGTTCACTTAAAGATGATCTAGGTTATCATATTTCTAAAGAAGAATTAATGAACGAAAAAGGGGGTAACAAATAATGGATTTAAAAACTAAATTCACCCCTCAATCATGGCCGGAACATCCAGAGCAATCAACTGTAGAAGGTAAAAATAAAGTTCTTGGTTTCTGGATCTTCCTTGGCGGTGAAACAGTTCTATTTGCTACTTTGTTTGCAACATTCTTAGCTCTTAAAAACAAAGGGCCAAGTGGCATGGAGTTCTCTACTCAAAGCTTATTTGAGTTACCACTTGCATTCATTATGACAATGTTACTGTTAACTTCTTCATTAACAAGTGTGTACGCTATGTACCACATGAAAAATTATAATTTTAAAGCAATGCAAGCTTGGTTAGCAATTACAGTAATTTTAGGTCTTGGATTCTTAGGATTTGAAATCTATGAATTTACACATTATGTGCATTTAGGATTTACTTTTACTCAAAGTGCATTTGGATCTTCTTTCTATACTTTAGTAGGTACACATGGATTGCACGTAGTTATTGGTCTTGGATGGATAATTTTATTGATGTTGAGAAATGCTAAACGTGGTTTAAATCTTTATAATGCGCCTAAATTCTTTATTGCGTCATTATACTGGCACTTTATCGACGTTGTTTGGGTATTCATCTTCACTGTAGTTTACTTGATGGGAGTGATAAAATAATGTCACATGACGTACACGTAGAAGCTAGAAACGATGCAGAATATAAATATTCTCGTCGTAAAGCTGGTCAAGCGATGCGTAATCAAGTAACTGTTTTTGCAGTTATGATTTTCTTGACTTTTATCGCATTCGCAGCAGTTCAAGCTGGATTTTCAGTTTATCTAGTTGTACCAGTGATTTTATTATTCGCTGGTGTTCAAGTAGGCCTTCAATTGTATTACTTCATGCATTTAAGTGAAAAAGGCACTGGAATAATTCAATTCTTTATGTATTCAGCAGTGTTAGTTGCATTCACAATGTTACTTGCATTTGTAACAATCATTTGGATTTAATGCAAAAGTAAATACTTTCAAAACCGAGTCTATTTCTTAATAGGCTCGGTTTTTTTATATTATTTAAAAGGACTTTTTCTCGTATATCGAACAAATTTAAAGTCAACTTGTAAGTAAAATTTTGCTCTAATAACGGTTAAAACCAAATGTCATGATTCGTTCATTGTAGTTTTGTGAGAACCTCTATATAATGTAGGTATTGATTGTAAATAAGGAGAGAATTACAATGCCATTAAGTATTTTCGGGTTTCGTGCTATGTGGAGCCCAGCATTAATAGGTGTGCTGGTGTTCTTTACGGTATTATATTTTTTAATCACGACTAAATGGAGAAATGACTTTAAATATAGTGAACCACTTAAAAAGGGAGAAGCTATATCATTTGTTTTTGCAATGATTATGCTATACGTCATTATAGGATCCCCTATTGATTTAATGTCACATATTATGTTCACAATGCATATGGTTCAAATGGCTTTTTTATTATTGTTTATTCCGATTTTCTTTATTATTGGCATTCCAAATTGGTTATGGAAGGTAGTTATTAACTTACCATATGTGAAGCCAGTATTTCATTTTATGACGAAGCCAATTTTTGCAGTTTTCTTTTTTGTGTTTATGTTTTCGGTTTATCATTTACCGGTTGTCTTAGATTACATTAAGTTAGATGAAACCGCACATGGTATTTATACATTCGTTCTATTTATGTCTGCTTTGTTCATGTATTGGCCATTGCTAAATACAGTAGAAGGCGAACCAGCTATGAAAGATATAAATAAGTTCTTTTATATTATTGCGAATGCGATACTTATTACACCTTCTTGTGCACTAATTATCTTTTCGCCTACTGCCTTTTATGCAACATATACAGATGGAGAAACGTGGATGAAAGCGATGGCCCTTTGCGTTCCAAGTAACACATTGCAAGGATTGACTCTATCAGGTCCAGAATTATTTACGAACATGACACCACTTGAAGATCAACAACTTGGTGGTGTAATAATGAAAATTATTCAAGAAATAATTTTTGCGGTTATTTTAGGACGAGTATTCATGGTGTGGTATAAAAATGATCAAAAGAATGCTGATAAAATGACTGAAGAAGCATTAAAAGAAAGACAAAGATTATCTCAAAATCAATTTCATTGATTGAACAAAATTACAGTGTTAGGAGTAAAATTATGAGTGTACCTATTTTACCTACAATAAGTACTTCCTTTATAGTTCTAAGCGCGATACTTATCGCGATTGGTTGGATACTTATTAAACAAAGAAAAAAAGAAGCACATAAAAAGACAATGATTGCTGCTGCTGTGTCAGCTTTACTTTTCTTTATCATCTATCTTTCAAGAACAGTATTTATCGGAAATACAGCTTTTGGTGGCCCTGATCATTTGAAAATATACTATACAATTTTCTTGGTATTTCATATAATGTTAGCCACTTCAGGTGCAGTGTTCGGGATTGTTACTTTAATAGCAGGCTTTACAAATAAACTAGAGCGTCATCGTAAAATAGCGCCAATTACTAGTATAATTTGGTTCTTTGTAGCGATTACCGGCGTAGCTGTTTACTTATTACTTTACGTTTTTTATAGTGGTGGACCAACAACTTCTGTTATTAAAGCAATTTTGAATAATCATTAATGAGAAAAAACTAATTCCATTAAATGGAATTAGTTTTTTCTTTTAAATGCAGTCCAACTTTTCCTAAATTGCCCAATAACAACGATTAGAATCGCAACAAATGGGCCTATGAAAAATCCAATAATGCCGAACATTTCAAATCCCACGTACATGCAAATGAGTGTAGTAAGAGGTGGAAGTCCTAGATGATTACTCGTAACTTTAGTTTCTAATATTTGCCGCAGAACAATAACAACGATAGCTAATATAAATAGAATTGTTCCTTCAAAGTTTTGTCCGCTCATCCAACTGATGATTGCCCAAGGAATTAGGACCATCATCGCTCCTAAAATAGGTAGCAAATCTACAAACCAAATAACTATAGCCATTGGTAATGCATATCGGGGTGTAATCCATAATAAAGTACATAATGTAACAGAAAAAATAATAACACTCACGATTAATTGTGCTTTAAGAAATTCCAGGGTTCCTTTTTTAAAATGTTGGAGGAACACCGTTACAGAAGGGTTCTTTTCTATATGTAACCATCGACTTAAAGATTTCGTGATTTTGGGAATTTCCAACATAGCATAATATAAAGCCAAGAAATAAATGAACATTTTAAAAATAGCTGAGGGAAACTTTTGAAATAAATTGAGTAAATAATTAGCTTGAAAATATGTCGTTGCAATTTTTTGCAGGCTGTTCAACATATCTTCAATCCATTGTTGGATAGAAATAATTATAGGACGTGGTAAATCATGTGTAATATTAGCTAACTTTGCTTGGAAATAAATCCATCTTTCATTAATTGTTTCTAAAAGATGTGGTATCCAATGTGAAAAATCACTAAACTTATGCAGTACGATTAAGTATAGTAAATAGCAGAAGAAAAGTACAACTATACTAAAGATTGAGAAAAAGACTGGTACAATAAAGCGACGTGTTTTGTTCCACTTTTTTTCATACCTAATAATTAGTGGATTAAAACAAAGTGCAGTAAGAAAGGCTATAAGTATTGGTTTTGCATAAAAAAGAGAAAATACTAAACAGATTATAAAAATAAGCCAACGCCAAGATTTTGAAAAAATACGATGTAAACTCATCCTAATCACCCATATATATTTGACAATGATAGTATGAGGAGATTTCTGAAAATCATGCTAATTGAAATATTTTTTCAGCATTCGCCCAAATAGTGGATGCATAATTAGAGAAGAAATAAAAAAGCTATACAAAGTTTCTGTAAACTTTGTATAGCTAAAAAGATAAGTGCATGAATCCTATTTATTGAATTGATCTAGTTCTTTTGAGATGGAGTCTAAAATGTTTTGGCAATTTTTCACGAGTTGAGCAGGATAGATTTCATCTTCTCCATATTCAACGCCATGTGGGTAATAATGTTTACCAAGAACAGGTTTTAAAAGTGTAATATTAGCATCATTTGATCCATTATCGCCATCTTTTGTATAACCAAATACTCTTAAGTAGTAAGTACCTTCAGCTACGTCGAATCTTCTATCCCATGTAATACGTTCGTAATCCCATCCAGTAGCACGAATTAAGCCATTATTGCCCATTAGTTCATCAAGTAAAGTAATGTGCGCAACTTTGTTTTCAAGTCCAGTATTTTCAAAATACATTCTAATTTTCCTCCTTCGACACTTTCGTACAAATACGTTCCATTTTATAATAGAGCAAAATGGGACCGGTTGCAATGACAACATTGTGAATCCGTTTATGTAATTGGTATAATAACATTATTAAAAAATAGGAGAGAGATTGATGTGAAAGTCTTATTGAGGGTTTTAATTATATTAGCGGGAATATTGATTGCTTTCTTCTATATAAATCAACCAGTTAAAGAAAATGCACCACTGAAAGCACCTAATTCTAATGGGAAAGTAATTCCTCAGAAAGTTGCTCCTGATTTAAATAATTCGGTAGTAGAAAGACCAAATAAAGGATTATCTACTTTAGTCGGTCTTTCAACCAAAAAACTGAAAAAAACATTGGGAACTCCTGATCGAAAAAGTCCATCTGCTTATGACTTTGATTGGTGGGTATATCAAAAATCGCCAAGTAATTATTTACTTATTGGGGTTGAAAATAATAAGGTAAAACAAGTATATATTACAGGTTCTGAAGCGGATGCATCTCCTTTTAAAATAGGTCAGGGGATTGATGAATTATATCGAAATACCATTACAGATACGGAAGTTAGTGTAAAAATCAAACAAAATATTTATACCTTTATATTGAACGAAGCGGATTTACAGTCACGTATTTTAATCATGTATGATGGTTTATATGCACAATTGTATTTTGATGCGATTGATAAAACGTTAGAAGCTGTTCGGTATATTGATGGTGAAACTCTTGTTAAACAACACCCATATGATATGACTTATGTGGGAGATTTGATCACCCCATCCGTTCCTTCTTCGTATAAGCAAGTAGAAATTGATCAAGAAAACCGTAAACAATTATTTGAGTTAACCAATGTTTATCGAGTTCAAAAAGGTCTACCAGAGTTGACTTCTGCGGAAGATTTAAATGAGCTGGCTATGGCGCATAGTGAGAAACTTGCAGTCAATAATCTTTCAAAAGAAGAACAGGCAAGTGATGCGTTTAAAGATCGACTAAAAATTGCGGAGATTCAATTTGATTCTGCTGGAGAAAATGTAACAGAGGATTATTTAGATGCGCCAGAAGCTATAAATGGACTCTTAAATTCCGAGAAACATCGAGACACCCTATTGAATAAGCATTTCAATCAAATCGGTACAGGTGCCTTTGGTAAACATTTTACACAAGTTTTTATCAAACGTAGTGAATCAGATAGTCATTAATCATCATCTGGAAATACAAATGTACCGGATTCTAGATTAAAAATATTCCGTATATGCAGCTTGAGTTGGTGTTGTTGAGCCATTTCAGCTGCTTTTTTTTGTATTAAAGGATGGACATTATTCAATAATGATAAAAACTTGGAATAAGGTATTGCTCTAATAAGTTCAACATCATCTTCATAATTAGGATCTCCAGTCATTACACCTGGAACGTCCTTATAATACTCTATTGTTGCATTAGGCAAAGTGGCCCCTAAAACAGCGGCGGTTAAATCACTACCACCTCTACCAAGAGTGGCAATGTATCCTTCTTCTGTAATACCTTGAAATCCAGGAATAACCAAACAATCATGATGTTCTAGGGCGGATAAGAGTGTTTCCTTGTGAATATCAATAATTTCAGCATCTCCGAAATTATTGGTAGTTATTATTCCTAGTGGAGCTCCATAAAGCAATAGATTATCTATTCCATCTTGCTTTAGTTCTGATGAAAGTACTGCAGCAGAAATTAGCTCTCCGCATGCAGCAACTAAATCCTTTGCCTTTGGAGAAGTACTTAATGCATCTGTTATATCCAATAAAGTATCAGTTGCGTAAGCATCGCCATCTCTACCCATTGCAGAGACAACAACAACTGTTTTTCCATGTTCTCTTAGAGCTCTTTTAATATGGAGAAGGCAATGCTTACGAGAAGCTTTAGATTGCATAGCAATTCCGCCAAATTTTTGAATAATCATTTTGTGACTCCTATCTCCTCGTGACATATTCTGTATATTCTTCATACGATATAAGTGGTGGAGGGGTTATAGTAATGTATTCATTCTCAACTAAAAGGTGCAGGAGGAACATCGTTGATATTGGCAGAATTATTAAAAGAATGGCCGTGTGAATTAGAATGTGGTTCAATACGTTCTGAAATTAAAGGAATAACAGATAGAGCTAGTGATGTTAAACCGGGAGATCTATTTGTTGCACGCAAAGGGAAAAAATATGATGGATGGGATTTTAAAGATTTAGCTATACAAAATGGTGCTGCAGCTATCGTACATAATAGATACGAAGCAAAAGTCAACCTACAAATTCCAGTTGTCTGGGTGCCAAATTGTTCAACTTTTTTATCATATGCGAGTAAAAAGATATATGGAGCTTTTGATGAAAAGTTGACAATTGTAGCTGTGACAGGTACTAACGGTAAAACAACAGTAACACATTTAATCGGGCAATTACTTCAATCATTGAATGTGAAAGTAGCTGTAATAGGAACAGTTGGCCTGTTTATAAATGGGAAGAAGCAAAATATTATGCTAGAACCTTTAACAACACCTTTAGCTACAGAATTGTATAGGATTTTTGCTTATTGTGTTAGTCAAGGGGTAACACATGTCGTGATGGAAGCTTCATCACTTGCATTATCTGAACATCGTCTTGATGATTGTAATATTAATATTGGCGTATATTTAAATGTTAGTAGGGATCATTACGAAGAACATGGTGGAGAAAAATATTATTTGGCGGCGAAAAAGAGGTTATGCTTATTCTCTGAACAAATTATTGTAAATATTGATGATCCTTTCTGTAAACAATTACTTTTGGAATATCCTAATGTAAAAAGCTTTGGAAAAAATAATTTAGCTGATTGCAGTATTATTCACGGACAGAATTGTGAAAAGGGTACAAAGTTGTTAATCCAAAATAATGATATACCAACTGATATTATTACTCCTTTTCAAGGTGAATATTTGCAATATAATATACTAGCAGCTATTGCAGCGATTACGGAATTAGGATTTTCTTTACAAGAAATAGCACAACATACTAGTAAATTGACTCTGCCAACAGGAAGAATGCAGGAAATACCTAATCCATTAGGTATTCGAATTTTTATAGATTATGCTCATACGCCAAGTGCATTAGAAGCATTATTAAAAGCATTAAGACCACAAACGTTAAATCGATTAGTGGTAGTTTTTGGGTGTGGGGGAGACCGAGACCAAGGAAAAAGATTTGATATGGGGGTAGTAGCGGATCAGTATGCTGATATGATTTGGCTTACTGATGATAACCCAAGAAGTGAATCAGCCAGTGCAATTATAAATGCTATTGCAAAAGGGATTCATACTAAGCCCTTTAGGATAGAGCATAATCGTAAAAATGCTATTCAGCAAGCTATTTACGATTGTAATCAAGGAGATGTAGTAGTTATAGCTGGTAAAGGACATGAAGAGGGGCAAATAATTGCAGGCGAAATACTTCCTTTTTCGGATGAAAAAGTAGTTGAAGAAATTATATCAAATATGAATAGTGAAAATAACTAATTCTTTCAATCCTCTAATCATACAAAAAAGCCATAAATCTGTTATGATATGAGTAGATTGGGGGAAATACCGATGATGATGACTTCTGAATGGGTTATGATTCTGGAAGAAGTGCAAGACCTTAATACAATGATCCGTTCCTCCGAACAATTTGCGAATCTTCAAAAGGCGCATTTAGCGGTATATTCTGATGAAGAACTTGTTCGTAAAATTAATGATTTTCAACGGATGAAGGATCAGTATGAAGATGTCCAACGTTTTGGAAAGTATCACCCAGACTATCAAACAATTATGAAATCAGTTCGCGCAAAAAAACGTGAATTAGATGTTAATGATAAAATTTCTGCTCTTAGACTAGCAGAAAATGATTACCAAGATTTGTTGGATGAAATCGGACTTTTAATCGGCAAAACTGTTTCTGACTCGATTAAAGTGCCAGTAAGTAATCCATTTTTCCAATCTGAATCCTCTTGTAGTAGTGGTGGATGTGGTTCAGGTGGTAGCTGTTCATGCTCAGCATAAGTTAAAAGAATAAGCTAAAAGAGGTTTCTACATTAGTTAGTAGAAACCTCTTTTTAATAGACTTTAATCTATTAAATTGATTATACATTAACCACTTTAACAGCTAAATCTGGTCGGTCTGTAACAATCCCTCTTGCACCAAGATTGATTAACTTTTTCATAGACAATAAATCATTTATGGTCCAAAAATGGACTGGAATATTTAAGTCACTTAAAAATTGGATAAAACTTTGATTGTTTAAAGCAAATACACCATACTTTTCTGGTATTTGGAAAACATCTACTTTTGGGTGATACAAATGACCAAATTGACTCGTAAATGAGGTATAAGCTTTTCTTATTTCAGCTTGTCCCGCACCTAGTGCTACCTTATTTTGAGCATATAGATTAAAACGATCAATTTGTTCATCGTAAAAGCTTGTTACAACAACACGATTCGTAGCATCTAGTTCTTCGATTAAACGCCATAGTTTAGAAGGCATTAGACCACCTTCATATGTATCGGGCGCATCTTTCATATCAATATTAACAAACATATCTGGGAACTCAGTTAGTAAATCACGTAATGTGACAATAGATTCAAATTCATCACGATATGAGAGATACCCATCTAAATCGACAAAATTATATCCAAAGTTAAACTTCTGTAATTCTTCTAAAGTTAAGTCAGCCACGCGTCCAGTTCCATCACAAGTACGATCAACATAATCATCATGAAAAACAACAATTTCTTCATCTTTTGTTAGACGAATATCAATTTCAAATCCGTCTACACCTAATTCAGCAGCTTTTCGAAATGCAGCCATAGTATGTTCTGGTGCTAATTGTGAACCACCACGATGAGCTAAAATTACAGGATGTTCATAGCTTAGCGCAATTTTACTTTCTCGTTTTTGTGGTTTGGAAAGGGCTTTTGATCCTGCCCAAGCTGCAGCACTCGCAGCAGCAATTGCGATTGCCACTTTCGTTTTCTTTCCCATATTAGTCCTCCTCTGAATGCAGACTTATGCTCTTATTATAACGGATAACAATGTATCCTGTCAGCTAAACTTGGTTGCGCCTAATTTCACTGCTGTGTTATTCTTTAAAATAAGAAAAGAGGGAATCCATATGAAAGATCGACAAGGCTTAATCGTATATGTACATCATTTAAAACAGGCAAAATCATTACGCCGTTATGGCCATGTACATTATATTTCAAGAAGACTTAAATACGTCGTTTTATATTGCAATCAAGAAGATGTTGAAAGTACAATAGCTAAATTGACTCGTCTCCCTTACGTTCGAGAAGTCTTACCGTCTTATCGTCCATTTGTTAAGACCGTGTTTGAAAATGCTAAACCAGATAAAGCAAAAGAATATGATTATAAAACAGGTCTCTAAAGGATTAACACTCCCCGTCGATATAAAAAAAGATAGTTAATTATATCTAGTGGAAATGTGAAATCACTATATAAATGAGTAATTAGTGCAGTGATGGGATATAGTGATAAAGGCGTAATATTCCAATTAAGTATTGATAATATAGCTCTTTTTCAACATAAACTGAGGAATGTTTGACATCTAATGTGATGAGTAATTGATCAAGTTCTTTTACTGTCTCCTCAAATAGTTCTAATCGTTTAGAAGGCTTTTCTGTTGAATAAGGAATCCCTTCTCGACAAATATAGATTGGCGAAAATTTACTTTCTCCAACTGGGTTTAATGCAACGGCTATTGATGCTACTTTTTTATCACCAATAGTAGATGTAAAAACAAATGTATGATGAATACGATGCTTATTTGTTTTCATAAGCTCGCATAATTCATATACATCACCATAACCCTCTCCTAGTTCTATAAATTGTTGAATCATTTATCATACACGTCCTTTCTTTACACATAGTATCACGATTTGGGGGATTAGCACATGAAATTTGCAGCCAGTTTATTTTCGATCCTGTTATTTATAAATGGTATTATGTTGACTTTTCAATACCACGTCTATTCGGATCAATTATCAGAACAAGATAAGGCATTTCATTACGATCAAGACATAGATGTTGTATATCGAAAAGGAAAACTAATTGTTAATCATCATCTTAATTCTTTACCAGAAGACAGTATGAGATTTATATGGCCTACCAAAAGTATTAAAAAGTCTTGCTCTAAAAATGACAAAAATAACTGTAATCGGTTAAATAAAACCATTACTGGTTTGCAAAAAGGGAAAAAGGAAGAACAGACATTATCTTATATTATTCCTATCTCAAAAACAGGGATTAAATCTGGACAAATTCTGCGAGATATTTTCTTAAAGATAGAAAATGGGACACCAGTTCATACAACAATACATATTACAGATCAAACACATTCAAATGGACAATGGATCACGGGGTTACCAGAAGTGGCTAGCAAAAAATTGTCTTTAGTTCAATATGCAATGTTTAGTGGAAATGGTCCTGTAACTTCTTTATATTGGCGAAAAAGTAAAATGAAAAAAGTATTTACGAACGATCAAATGACACTTTATGGGAAAAATGATATTCCAAGTGATTTAACTAAATCATTGAATGGTTTAGAATTAGAAAAATTTGAACATGTAGACATTATTGAAACTGAGAAAAAGAGACACTCTGCAGGAAGAATTTTATTTACTTCTGAAATCAATGAAAAAACATTAGAACAAAAAGTGATTATATCTCAGATTAATCAAAAATATAAATTTAATACAAGTCCATCATGGGCTCCAGCAATTGTTGCATCTTTCTTAACAAACCGTACTTTGGGCTCTACTAAAGCACAAAAAATGACAAATGTGTTAAAGGATTATATGAATCAAAACCAAACGACAGAATGGAAAAAAGGATTAGAAGAGATGGAAGGTAAAGAAGTAACGACAACAAGATTGGATAACCTTTTATCTAAAACTCTACATTTAAAAACTTCATTCTTTAATATGAATGCAACGAATGGTAATAATATAGCACCATTGTTATTTGAAGATAAACGTCCGGTTTATATAAATGAATTGCAACAAAATAACGTGCAAGTTATATTTAAAGATGGACGTATTTTATATTCTATTAAGCCAATCCTAAAAAAATTAGGATATGCTTCAAAAGTTGGCACACATGGCTTCTATATTACAAGTAATAGTCGTTCCTTTAGATTCCCTATGGATGAGCCATTTTATGTTTACAACAATCATCGATATGATATTATCTCTCAACCAATTGAAAAGTATGGAAATGAATATTATATAGAAGAAGCATGGCTAGTACGATTATTCCTAGTAAACGTTGAAAAGTCAGATAAACGTATAGATATAAAAACAAGTGACCACGAATAATAGAATACGCAAATATTAGAAACATAAAGGTTTGATAAACAATGAGAGTAATTGCTGGTGAACGAAAAGGTATGCCATTAAAAGCTGTAAGTGGTATGACGACACGACCTACTACAGATAAAGTGAAGGAATCCTTATTTAATATACTTGGCCCTTTTTTCGAGGGTGGAGTAGCACTGGATTTATTTGCTGGAAGTGGTGGTCTAGGGATCGAAGCTTTAAGTAGAGGTATGGAAAAGGCTATTTTCATCGAAAAAGATGGTCGGGCATTCCATAACTTAAAAGAAAATATTTCAAAATGTCGTTATGAAGAATGTACGGAAGTTTACCGTAACGATGCAACACGTGCTTTAAAATTATTGATTAAAAGAGAAGTACAAGCAGATTTAATATTCTTAGATCCACCTTATAAAAAACATCAATATTATGAAATGGTTGAAGACATTGTTTCAAACGGAGTAATTTCAAAAGAAGGTACCATTGTTTGTGAACATGATACTGAAACTGACTTGCCAGATGCTTTTATAAATTTCCACAAGTTTCGTGAAGAAAAATATGGTGGTACCATTATTTCATTCTATCGTTTAGACGAGGAAGAAGGAGATTGTGTTGAATAAAATCGCTGTAGTACCAGGTAGTTTTGATCCAATAACGAATGGACATTTGGATATTATTAAACGAGCTGCTGATATTTTTGATACTGTATATGTTGCTGTGATGAATAATTCAAGTAAAAAGCCACTGTTTGATGTCAATGAACGAATTGATCTGATTGAAAAGGTTACGGATACTTTGCCAAATGTTAAAGTTGAATCTTCTTCAGGATTATTGATTAATTATGCAAAATCCAAAAATGCAAATGCTGTTGTACGTGGTTTAAGAGCAGTATCGGATTTTGAATATGAAATGCAAATAACCTCTATGAATCGATTTTTAGATGAACATATTGAAACTTTCTTTATCATGACTAAAAACAAGTATTCTTTTTTAAGTTCTAGTATTGTAAAAGAAGTTTCACAATATGGCGGAGATATACATGGTTTAGTACCTGAAATAGTGGAAAAAGCCTTAAAAGAAAAATTCAAACAAAAATAATCTCAATATATAAAAAGGTTACCTTGTAAATTTTACTTGGTAACCTTTTTATGTATTAGAATGATAGAAAAATAAGCCAATATAAGAAAGGAATCAAAAATGTTTGAAAAATCCTTGTATATACATATGGAACCATCGAAATATTAGCCTCTTTTGCTAGGACCGCTACTTGTAGATGAATACTTAATCCTTGCATCGTTAAGATAGTGATGACAATCAATTCTAGCCATTGTGAATGTGCAAATAAATCTTGAGCATTGTCAAGTCCTGACGTCATTTCAAGAACAGTATATAAAGTTAACATGATCCAATCGGGTAATTGATGTACAAATCGTAATAATGTCTCAGTTAATACATAACTAATTGTAGTAAAGAAAATAACTGTAGCAGCTACTAAAAGTACTGTTGGTAAGCTATTTTTAATACTTTCAATAAGTGGTGATGCTGATTCAGTAGAAGTTTTTTTAGTAGAGATAGATCTTACATTTATTTTTCTAAATTTGAGTATGAATACGATGAGCATGACTATATTAACAGCATGGATAATAGCAAGCATATACCATCCACTAATAGGACTTTTTAATATTTCCACACCCACAAAACCAACAACAAATAGTGGACTTGGTGCATGGCATATAGCTAGTAGTAAAGGTGCTTCTTTTTTGGTGATTTGTTGTTGTTTTAACAAGAAACTAATGGTAGCAGCTCCAGTTGGAAACCCTCCAAGTGCACTAAGAAAATAAATTTGTAAGTAAAATTTCCATTTTGAATGCTGAGGAATACTAGATATATTCGTTAATCGTAAAAGCCACTGGGTTAATATGAGATAAGGAAGTAAATATGGAAATAAATGATCGATAAAAAGTTCCATCCCTGTATCGGCACCTTGATGGGCTAGTCCAGGTTGTAATAGTAATAGTAGTATAAAGAGCCAGCACAGGAATATATTGCTGTAATGTAATACGATGTACATCATCCATTCTAATTATTTTTTCGCTTTAGAACCGAAGTAATCTCCAAAGGGAGTATTATTTGTATGTAAAAGCTAGGTGGGAGTTTTACTTTAAGAAAAAGCAAACTAGTGATAAACTTAGTGAACAGTTGTAATAGAACAGTATTTTATATGTTGTTGGCAGTTGTTATTTGGAGGTGAAACAATGAAGTTAAAAAAGTTTTTTACGCTAATTGTTGTTGTAGCAATCGTCATAATTGGCTTTGTTTACCCATTGCATTATTATATTATGCAACCCGGCGATGCATATGATTTAGATAATTATGTAAAAGTAGAAAATGCTGATGAACCTGGTAAGGGAAAACTTAGTATGATGACGGTAGCGATGTCAGTTGCTACACCATTTACCTATGTGTTAGCGAATCTCAGTGATGAAAAGGAAATTTTAAAAGACAGTCAAGTTCGTAGTCCACATGAAAGTGATAAGGATTATAATAATCGGCAACTTAAACTAATGACTGATTCACAATTTAATGCTAAACTTGTTGCCTTTAAAAAGGCAGGTTTGGAATATAAGATTAACTATAATGGTGTTTATGTATACTATGTTGTAGAAAAAGGTGCAGCTGATAATATTTTAGAAACCGGTGACGAAGTTATTGGTATTGATGATATTAAAATTCATAAGCATAAAGAACTTGTAGATTATTTAGCTAGTAAGAAAAAAGGGGATCACGTGAAAGTAAAAATAAAACGTGATCACCAAACATTAGAGAAAAAAATAACATTAAAAAAAATACCAGGTGCTGACGGGAAGGTTGGATTAGGTATCACTTTTGCTGACAGTACATCTATTACTACAAATCCTGAAGTTAAGATTAATGCAGAAGATATAGGCGGCCCTTCCGCAGGATTAATGTTCACTTTAGAAATTATTGATCAATTGACGAAAGGCGATCTAACAAAAGGATACAATGTCGCTGGTACAGGTGAAATGTTTGAAACAGGTGATGTTGGCCGGATTGGTGGAATAGATAAAAAAGTAATTGCTGCAGATGATGCCGGGGTGGAAATTTTCTTTGCACCAGATGATACGTTGTCAAAAGAAATAAAGAAAAAAAATCCTGGGATACAATCAAATTACCAAGAAGCAGTAAAAAAAGCCAAAAAAATAGGTACGAAGATGAAAATCGTACCTGTAAAAAATGTAGATGATGCATTGGAATATTTAGAAAAACTTCCAGAAAAGAAATGATCAATATCGAATGGGTGGGATTTTATAATCCATACCCATTTTATTTTTTCCAAGAGCTAGCATATATAAATCTGTTGCATGAATATCTTGTAGTAGCATCGAATCACTTGAACTCGCTACACGACTAATAACAGGTAGAGTAAATAATTTTTTTCGTTCGGATAAATAATGTTGCCCGTTTTTGCTCATACCAAGTAAGCGAATATAGCTAGGTTTATTCGATGAGTGTAGCTGTTGCCATGTGAAATTTGTAAAAATATGTGTCAGCATTCTTTGAATTCTTGTCCATGTATATCGCTTCGATTTAACTTTATGCATAAAGCTATTGAAATCATTACACTCTTTTGCTACTTGAATGATTGAAAATTCAATTCCTTCAGTGACTTCAGCATATAATGCAATCTGTTCTGGTGATAGTCGTAGGATAGAGAATCTCAAATATGGCCAAAAAAGTTCCCAACTAGCAAAATGTTTAAAATCCTCGTGCCATTCAGTTAATGTTTGGAGCGAAGATTTTGGTAAAAAAGAAGTGACGCTTTGTAGGGAATGCTTTTCTTGAATTTCTTGGCGTATACCTGTTGCACTGGCAATTGTTTTACCATTGTCTATTTTCTCATGGTAACCTGCTTGAATTCTTTGAATCGTAATTGGTTTAATGTTCGTATTGTATTTTTTTATATTTTCTACGTAATGGTAACCAAGGATATTATTAGGTTTTGTTAAATCGGCATATGTAAGCTCGGTGTCAGAGAGTAGCTGCTGATAGGCTGTATTTAGTGCTTGAGGGTAGCTTAAACCAGTTTTAACGAAACGCTTAATGTTTTCCTGCAATTTATCATTATGGGCCTCTAGAAGCTCGTACGTATTCAAAAACGGTGTGATATCTCCTTGCTCGCTTCCAAAAGATAAAAAGTCACATTGCAGTGCTTCTAATAATAGAACACCACCTTTAGCAAAATCGCTTGCTTGTGCAGTGGCGTAGATATAAGGCAGTTCAATTACTAAATCTGCACCATTTTCTAGTGCCATTTTTGTTCTTGTCCACTTATCCACGAATGCAGGTTCACCACGCTGTAAGAAATGACCACTCATAACTGCAATAATTACATCTGCATCTGTAAGTTCTCGTGATTGTTTGATATGATAGAGATGTCCGTTATGAAATGGATTGTATTCGACAATAATACCTGTTGCAATCAAATCTTCACCCCGTTTATACTTAGTAATATGATTATACGAGGACTTTTGTCTAGTGACAAGAAAATATCTTGACATCTATAAATTAGCATTATATAATCAACTTTGTTGTCTTGAGGTGATAAATGTATGAAATGGGCAATCCCACAATTATCTAAATATCGCCAAAACGGGATGCCAATTGACGAAATTGTTCAATTGGACGGACTTATGCGTCGTAATACGGACATTCGCCGTAGTACACCCGTTCATGTAAAAGGATTCTGCACATTTGGTGCGAGTCAACTGAACTGTCATTTTCATTTGACTGGCACACTTATACTTCCTTGTTCACGAACTTGGGAAGATGTCGAATTCACTTATGATATTGAATCAGATGAAGTTTTCAGCTGGTCCGATACAGTAGATCCTGATGAATATGATAATGTTCATCTTGTTGAAGGCGAAGTTATCGATGTTGACCCTGTTTTAGAAGAGCTAATATTATTAGAAATTCCAATACAAGTGTTCAAAGAAGGTGCTGAAAAGCCAGCTCCAAAAAATAACGCCGATTGGTCTTATTTAACAGAAGATGAGCTTTTAAGTCAAAAAGAAAAAGACGCAAAAAAAACGGATCCAAGACTGGCTGCTTTAGCTAAGTATTTTGATCAAACAGACGAATAACCGATCTGTAAGGAGGTGCCATCAATGGCTGTACCATTTAGAAGAACTTCTAAAACTGCGAAACGTCAACGTCGCACACACTTTAAACTAGCTGTACCAGGTATGGTTGCTTGCCCTAACTGTGGTGAACTTAAATTGGCTCACCATGTATGTAAAGCATGTGGACAATACAAAGGTAAAGAAGTTGTGAGCAAATAATTCAGTATTTGTTCTAAAAAAGACTACTAGAGAGACCATGGCTCTCAAGTAGTCTTTTTTTATATATTAGCTTATTTAATTTTTTAAAGTGCTAGAAATCTTTACTTTATATTAAAGCATCCATTTATGATAAAATAATTGATAATTCTAAAAATTAAACAAAGGGGATTTAGAAATGGCATATTATTTTTCAGAGCAAGATGGTATTTTAACATTTACGATTAATCGTCCAGAAAAACGTAATGCGATTAATGATGAAGTGATGGAAGGCTTTAAAGAGGTTATTACGTATGTACATAATCACGAATCGGTCCGATTTCTAGTAATTACTGGTGAAGGTGATAAAGCTTTTTGTTCTGGAGGGGATTTAGCGGAATTTCATAATCTTCATACAGAGGAACAAGCTTTTGGTATGTTAAGTAAAATGGCGAAAATCTTATATGAAATTGCAACATTACCAGTACCTACAATCGCACTAGTAAATGGGACAGCAGTTGGTGGAGGTTGTGAAATCGCAACTGCTTGTGATTTTCGATTGGTCAAAAAGGAAGCTAAATGTGGTTTTATACAAGGAACACTAGGGATTACATCTGGATGGGGAGGAGGAACGTATCTATTTGAAAGAGGATTACGTCATGATAGAGCGCTAAAAATGTTAGTAGATGCAAAGGTATATCCAGCAAACTTACTTTATGAGATTGGCTTTGCAATGCGTGTATTTGAAACTGATAAAGAACAGGCTTTAGATGAATTTATAGCAGATATGCGAAAAGTTCATCCAAATGTTCACAAGGCGTATAAGGAAATGGAGCTACGTAAATGGAGGGAACGACATCTATTTGATCGTGTGATGGATGAAGTTAAAACGTGCGCAAAGTTATGGGAAAGTGAAGAGCATCATAATGCAGTAAAACAGTTTCTATCAAAGGCAAAATAACTTCTAAACTTAAAAACCTCGCATATATTAGTAAAAAATGCGAGGTGATATGAGTGGAAATAAAAAAACGAAAAGACCAATGGCTTCAACAAGATGATGACCGTCTAGCACAAATTGTGCTACAGGCCGTTAGTGAAGGGCGCTCGCAATTAGCTGGTTTTCAAGAGGCTGCAGAGGCATTAGGTAGAACAAAGCAAGCTTGTGGATTTAGATGGAATAAAACATTACGCAAAATACATGAAAAAGAATTGGAAAATGCAAAATCTCAACCAAAGCAAATGATGAGAACGCATTTAAAGCAAGCGCTAACAAGTTTTGATCAATTATCTGAAGCTTACTATGAGTTGAAGGATGAATATGATCAACTTCAACATAATTATTCGGAACTAATTCAATGGGTTGAAACAGGTACTCAATTTTTAAAAAAGGAAACATCTGAATAGATGTTTCTTTTTTGATTTTCAAGCAATCACTTGTTGCCTAAAAGATCTCAACGTCTTTTTATTATAGATTTGATTGTTGTTATCTTGCGTTTTTAAGTTGTTGTTGTTTTTTATAATATAGTTTTTTTATGATAACTCGAATGTTCTCACGATTTTTAAATAGAATAATAGTAAGCAACATTATTTCTATCAAATCAGAAATGGGGGCAAATAATGATGAATATAAAATCAACTATGGCAGGGATCGTATTTCACATTGACGTGAAATTAGGGGAAGAAATAAAAGAAGGACAAACAGTTGTTATTTTAGAGTCTATGAAAATGGAAATACCTATTGAATCGACTGTAAATGGGGTTGTTAGTGAAATCCTTGTCCAAGAAGGTGATTTTGTTAATGAAAACGATTCATTAGTAGTAATTTCTTAATCAGGATTATGAGGGAGATGCGAAATGACAAAAGAGACATTAAAAAATTCACGATTAGAAAAGACATTAGAATCAATTTTTGCAGGTGGCGCCCAAAAGTATCATGAAAAACTAGCTGAAACAAATAAGCTATTCGTTCGTGATAGGCTAGAGTTATTATTTGATAATGGAAAATACGAAGAAGATGGTCGTTTTGCGAATTGTGAGGAAGAAGGGTTACCTGCTGATGGCGTAGTGACAGCTGTTGGCAAAATAGGTGGACAAACTGTATGCGTTTTGGCGAATGATTCAACTGTTAAGGCGGGATCGTGGGGAACTCATACAGTCGAAAAAATTATTCGTATTCAAGAAACAGCTGAAAAAAGTCTAGTTCCTTTGCTATATCTAGTAGATTCAGCAGGTGCAAGAATTACAGACCAATTAGCTATGTTTCCTGGACGCAGGGGTGCTGGAAGGATTTTTCACAATCAAGTTCGCTTATCGGGAGTAATTCCGCAAATCTGTTTGCTATTTGGACCATCAGCTGCTGGAGGAGCATACATTCCTGCATTTTGTGATGTAGTTATTATGGTAGAAGGTAATGCGTCTATGTATTTAGGATCACCAAGGATGGCAGAAAAAGTAATTGGTGAAAAAGTTACTTTGGAAGAAATGGGTGGAGCAATGATGCATTGCTCTATAAGTGGTTGTGGGGATATACTAGTCAAAACTGAGGAAGAGGCAATTCGGGAAGCAAGAAGATATTTAACGTATTTTCCACAGAATTGCAGCGATAAACCAACAAATGGTATTCCTGTACAGCCGATAGAAGGAAGAAGGTTGGGGGATATTATACCTCAAAATCAAAATGCACCGTTTGATATGTATGAAGCAATAGGACAACTAATCGATCAAGGTAGTTTTTTTGAAATAAAAAAATTATTTGCGCAAGAAATTATTACAGGTTTAGCAAGAATAGATGGAAAAGCAGTGGGTATTATAGCCAATCAACCAAAAATAAAAGGCGGCGTACTCTTTATAGATTCAGCTGATAAAGCGGCTAAGTTTATCAATCTTTGTGATGCTTTTAATATCCCTCTTTTATTTTTAGCAGATGTACCAGGTTTTATGATTGGTACGAAAGTAGAGAAGAATGGGATAATTCGTCACGGTGCCAAAATGATAGCTGCAATGAGTAGTGCGACAGTTCCGAAGATATCTGTCATTGTACGAAAAGCGTATGGAGCAGGCTTATATGCGATGTGTGGACCGGCATTTGAGCCTGATGTTTGTATTGCGCTTCCTACTGCTCAGATAGCAGTAATGGGTCCAGAAGCTGCGGTAAATGCAGTATATGCAAATAAAATAGAACAAATTGAAGATGTAACTGAAAGACGGCAATTTATACAACAAAAGCAACAAGAATATCAACAAGAAATTGATATTTTTAAGCTAGCTTCTGAGTTAATAATTGATGATATTATTTCACCTGAAAATCTTCGGCAATCCATTAGTAACAGGTTTGAAAATTTAATCTCAAAACAAGTTATCTCACCATATCGAAAACATCCAGTATATCCTGTATAATACTATTAATGCTAAGATCCGCCTATATTAGGCGGATCTTTTATCGGAGTATTTTAGAAAAGACAGCTATTTTGAGCTGAATCGTTCCTATGTTAACTTGAAGAGAGTTAATATGAGGACAAAAGAAGGTGTGAAAATGCATTTTGTAATTGTTGGAGGAGGGGCTGTTGGCTTAGTAATGGCCAATTGTCTAGTCAAGCAAGGGCATAAAGTAGAACTGCTTGTCCATTCAAAACTACAAGAGGAAAAGATTCGAAATAATGGTGTGAGTTTTATAAATAATGAAGGTCTACAAAGTAATGTTACCTTTAAAGTAAGTACAAATCCTGATGATTTGGATGTTAAGGCGATTTGGATTATTGCAGTAAAGTACCATCATTTACATGAACTACAATCATTATTCGACAAGTTACCAGTAAATGCGGAGTTATTATTTATCCAAAATGGGATACGTCATATAGAAATTGCCAAATCACTAAAACAACATACTATCTATTTAGGAACGGTTGAGTTTGGAGCAGAAAAAGTTAATCAAAATACAGTCATTCATAGAGGAATTGGGGATTTAAAAATCGCTCAATTGAGGGGGAGAAAAAACGAATTTAAAAAGTTTGATAGTTTGGATGCAAATTTCTTTCCTGTTGTACTTTTGGATGATTACAGAAAAATGTTACTTCGAAAAGCATTATTAAATTGCTTTGTGAACACGCTTACCACTATACTAAAAGTAAAAAATGGAGAGCTTATTACCAATCCATATAGTGCAAAATTATTGCATCAATTATATCAAGAAGTAATTGAAGCCTTTCCAGAACAAAAATCTCAGCTATCTTACGGAGATGTGAAAGATGTATGTGAAAGTACTGCAACGAATACCTCTTCGATGCTTGCAGATTATTTGAATGGAAGAATAATGGAGATTGAAACCATTATAGGTGGCATCATTGAGTTAGCACAACAAAGAGGATATAACTTGCCTATGTTGTCAACTTGTTATTCTATATTGCTAGCAATGCAAGAAGGTGGTGGAAATAATTGATGGTTTTGCTATCAATTATTATGGACGTTTTAATATTATGTCCTTTTGTATTTTTGGGGATTAGTTATATAATTCTAAAAAAGTTTTCGAATAAGCGGAAAAATATATTTAGTAAAGCTGCTGATCTTACGACGTTTATTTTACTTTTTTCAATACAAGCTTCAGTAAAATTTATTTGGTCGTATGATATAGGTTTTATTGTTTTGATTATCGCTAGTATTATTGCTATCGTTTTCACTACGATAGAATGGAGGACAAGAAAAGAAATAGAACTAATGCCTCTATTCCGCAAAATATGGCGTTTTCTGTTTTTAGTTCTTACGTTTACATACATAGCAATATGGTTTGTAGGTTTGGTCTTAAAAATAATTGAATTAGCAACACGATGAGCGTATTTTTTAAATAAACTAATGGTAGATGTTATACTTCAATATAGTCAACTATCATAGAGGAGTTTACAAATATTATGAAATTGGAACAAATTGAGATTCCTGTAACGAATCATTTATTAGACGATTATCGACATGGAAAATCATCTATATTATCATTTTTTCATTATCCAAATGAAGAAAAGTCATTCTCAAAAAGATTAGAAGATTTACAAAAACATCCTATACGTCGTGAACAATTAGTGATGGTAATCAGAAAGTTTATGGAGCCATTAGAAATATCCGAAAAAGCAGAAAAACATCTTCAAGAATTAGAAGAGAATGCTGTCGTCGTAATAGGCGGACAACAATCCGGTTTATTGACAGGCCCATTATACTCTGTTCATAAAGCAATTTCTGTTATTTTGTTAGCACAACAACAGCGTGGGAAATTAGGGATTCCTGTTGTACCTGTTTTTTGGATTGCAGGTGAGGATCACGATATCGATGAGATCAATCATACATTTACTGCTGTTAATGGACGATTAGAAAAACATATTTACGGCGAACGTTCAAAGAGGAAAACAATGGCATCTACAACGATGCTTGATGTTGAAACAACGCGGAAATTTATCCATGAAACGTTTATGCAATATGGTGAAACAGAATACACAGGAGACCTGTTAGCTAAAATAGACGCTATATTATTAAAAAGTTCAACATATACGGATTTCTTTGTTCGATTGATGAACTGGTTATTTAAAGAAGAAGGATTATTATTTATCGATGCAGCATATTCAAGTTTACGTGAATATGAGTCACCTTATTTTGAAAAGATCATTCAAAATGCAGAAGAAATAGCAGATGTAGTAACTATTCGTGAAGCAGATTTAACAGAACTAGGATACGGAACACCTATTGGTGCGACAAAAGAAGCTGCAAATCTTTTCTATGTCAAAGATGGTGAACGTTTCTTATTAGAACGCCATGGTGGTAAATTTATCAATCATATGGCGAATGTCCAATTTACGACGAGTGAGATGTTAGAATTAGCTAAGGAGAATCCTACTTGTTTAAGTAATAACGTTGTTACCCGTCCATTAATGCAAGATATGGTATTTCCTGTACTAGCATTTGTAGGAGGCCCAGGCGAACTAGCTTATTGGTCAACTTTAAAGGATGCCTTCGAAACATTAGGCATGAAAGTGCCGGTTTTTGTCCCACGTATGAACATGACGATTGTAGATCGACAAGTTCAAAGCTTACTTGAAGAAGTCCAGATTACAGTGCCAGATGCTATTACTGGTAAAACAGGAACTCGTAGAATGTCATTTGAGGATAAGGTCTATGATGAGAAATCAAAACAAATGATAGTAAAAACAAAACAATTGTTGAGAACACAATATGACGTAATACAAGAGCATTTACGTAATACGAATATAAATCTAGAAAAATTAGTTGATAAAAATCTATCAATTCACGAATCACAATTAGATTTCTTAATGAGAAAAATTGAAAATGAAGTATTGCTACAAAATGATGTACAATTAAGGAAATACCGCACGATTGAAGATCGCTTATTACCGGGTGGTGGATTACAAGAAAGAACATTTAATCCATTCCAATTTATGAATGAGTATGGAGAAGAATTAGTTAAGGATATGCTGTCATTACAATTTAAGCTAAATGGTCAACATAATGTGATTTACTTATAGGAGTTTTTTGACTAATTAAACATAGAATGATTTGCATTGAAATAAATTTTTGATGTTTTGATGATAAAAAAATATCTTATATCTAAAGGATATCTCATTGAGGTATCCTTTTTGCATGAGAAAAGTAATAGAAAAAGATAATAGTTTTGTTTTTATAAATTTTGCAAAGCAATAGATAGGAGAAAAATAAGAAAATTCCATTAAAAATGTAGAGTAAAAAAGGATTTCAAGGACAATTTACGTATTTTTAAAGTTTATCTTTGAATTATTTATGAATTAGTGGAGGAATGTGGGGGAATGTGGTAATCTATTTTCATATAGTGGGGTGAGTACCATGTTCATGGGGGAATATCAACATAACATCGATGCCAAAGGCCGCTTGATTATACCGGCAAAATTCCGAGATTATTTCCAAGAAGGTTTTGTCATTACACGTGGATTAGACCAATGTTTGTTTGGATATCCTATGGAGGAATGGCGAAAACTTGAGGAGAAATTGAAGAACTTACCTGTGACCAAAAAGGATGCACGTTCATTTACACGATTTTTCTTTTCAGGTGCAACCGAGGTAGAGTTTGATAAGCAAGGCCGCATTAATATTCCCATGAATTTGTTATCATACGCCCATATAGAAAAAGAATGCGTCATTCTCGGAGTGTCCAATCGTATTGAAATTTGGGCACAGCAATCTTGGCAAGATTACTTTACAACATCTGAGGATTCTTTTAATGAGATTGCTGAGAATATGATTGACTTTGATATATAGCAACAAAGAGGAGGATTTCAGTTGTTCAATCATACGACCGTATTACTGAAAGAAACCGTTGATGGATTGAACATTCGTCCTGACGGTATATATGTAGACTGTACTTTAGGAGGCGCAGGACATAGTGAGTACCTTGTTAGACAGTTGTCTGATGAAGGTCGCCTCATCTGTTTTGATCAAGATTTATCTGCTATTGAAAATGCGAAAATTAGATTAGCCCCTTACATCAATCGTGTAACATTTGTCCATTCAAATTTCCGTTATTTAAAAGAAGAACTTGCAAATTTAGGATTATCCAAAGTAGATGGCGTTTTATATGATTTAGGAGTTTCATCTCCACAGCTAGATAATGCTGATAGAGGGTTTAGCTACCATCAAGATGCACCATTGGATATGAGGATGGATACAACAGCTGAACTAACAGCTTTTCATGTTGTTAATGAGTGGGATTACAATGATTTAGTGAGAATTTTTTACCGTTATGGTGAAGAAAAATTTTCTAAACAGATTGCTCGGAAAATAGAAGAAGCAAGAAATAAAGAACCAATTCGTACAACAGGTGAACTAGTAGAACTTATTAAAGAAGGAATACCTGCGGCAGCCAGACGTAAAGGTGGACATCCTGCGAAAAGAGTATTCCAAGCAATTCGAATTGCTGTTAATGATGAGTTAGGTGCAGCAGAAGAATCTTTGCAACAAGCACTAGAGGTCATTGGTGTAGGTGGTAGAGTGAGTGTTATTACTTTCCACTCTCTTGAAGATCGTTTGTGTAAGTCAATTTTTAAAGAAGCATCTTCTTTACCGGATCTTCCGCCTGGATTACCAGTAATACCAAAAGAACTAACACCATCTATAAAACTTGTAACAAGAAAACCGATATTACCATCAGATGAAGAACTTGAAGCGAATAATCGTGCGAGATCTGCAAAACTTCGCATTGCAGAAAGAATAAAAGACTAAGAGGAGTTGATAAATGTGGCACTACAAGAGCGAGAAGAACAGCATAATTATATATTGCAACCCATGGCTCCAGAAAAAACTGTCCAAAAGAATGTAACAAGGCCTATCAAAAGTAGAGTAACGAAGATAGAAAAGCTACTTATGATTGGTATGGTTGCAGTAATTACTGTAATTGCAGTCATGAATTTAAATGTGCAATCTTCTATTAATAGCACAACAGTTGAAATACAAAAGACTGAAAATAATATAGATGACATTAAAAAGCAAAACTCAGAGTTGTCAATGGAAGTAAGCGAACTTTCGACATATGATCGTATTTGGAAAAAAGCAAAAGCTATGGGCTTAAAACTTAACGAAAAAAACGTGAAAGTAGTGTCAGGACAATGAAAAAGAGTAAATTTCAATGGGGAGCCTCCACGATGCTAATCATCTATGGGCTCCTATTTTTTTTAATGTTTTTTAGAATTTTCTATATTCAAGTAACAGGACAGGCTGAGGGACAACAATTAGCAGCAAAAGCAGCAGCTAGATATGAAAAATCGAAAATCATTACAGCTAATCGAGGAAATATTTACGATAGACAGGGGCAAGTTATTGCAAAAGATGGGATAAGTTATCGTCTTGTAGCAGTTATTAACCCAAAAGCATCAGAAGGAACTAATAAGGTGCTACATGTGCAAAATCCAAAAATGACAGCAATGATTTTGTCCAAATATATCAATATGGATGAAAAAAGTATATATAAAATATTGACGAAAAAGTATATTGAAACAGAAAAAGGAAAAAGAGAACTTTCCCAAGTCGAATTTGGTTCAGCAGGGCGTAATATTAGTCATACTGTAATGGAGGAAATTTCAAAAGAGAAATTACCTGGTATTATTTTCGAAGAAGATAACAAAAGGTTTTATCCAAATGGCGTGTTTGCTTCTAATTTAATCGGTATCGCCAGAAAAGAAAATCAAGAAAACGCGCAAGCGCAAACTGTAGGGAAAATGGGACTGGAAGCTATTTATAACAAAGAGCTTTCCGGAGTGAATGGTCATGTTCAATATAAAAGTGACTTGTTTGGCTATCTATTGCCAAATAGCGAAAAAATGGTACAACCGGCGCAGAATGGTAAGAATGTATACTTAACAATTGATAAAACAATACAAAATTTCCTTGAAGATTCTATGAGTAAAGTATATGAACAATATAAACCGGAATCGATGGTTGCAGTTGTTGCCAATCCTAAAACGGGCGAAATATTGGCGGTGTCACAACGACCAACATTTAACCCACAAACAGGTGAAGGTTTAAATAGTAGTTGGATTAATGAAATGACTGAAACTACGTTAGAACCAGGTTCAACGATGAAAACATTTACACTTTCGACTGCAATTCAAGAGGGAAAATGGAATCCAAATGAAGTCTATCAATCTGGTCAATACAAAGTGTATGATCGTATAATTCGAGATGCTAACCAAGTAGGTTGGGGAACAATTACGTATTTAGAAGGAATTCAACGTTCTTCAAATGTAGGAATGGCAAATCTATTGAAAAAAATAGGAGATAAAACTTTTATTAGTTACTTAAAGAAATTTGGCTTTGGTCAAAAAACAGGTATTGATTTACCAAACGAAGCAACTGGGAAGATTTTAGATGAATATCCTATTAACCGCGTTACAACAACCTATGGCCAAGGATCTACTGTTACGCCAATTCAGTTAATTCAAGCACTTACAGCTGTCGCAAATGACGGAAAAATGATGCAGCCTTATGTTATTAAAAAAATTGTAGACCCTAACACAGGCGATATTGTGAAAGAACATAACCCAATTGTTAAAGGAAAACCAATTTCTGCAGATACTGCTAAACAAGTGAGAGAAACATTAGCAACAACAGTTACTTCTGAAAAAGGGACCGCACAAAATTTTGCAAGTAAGGAGTACGAGGTAGCAGGAAAAACTGGTACAGCTCAAATTCCAAAACCAACAGGTGGTTATTATTGGGGGAAAAATAATTTCCTATATTCTTTCTTAGGAATGGCTCCTGTTAAAGATCCGAAGTTAATCATGTATGTCGCAATTGAAAAACCAAATTTAGGTGTAACAGAAGTTGGATCAGAACCTACTTCTAAAGTGTTTAATACTGTTATGGAAAGCAGCTTAAAGTATTTGAATATCAAGCCTTCCAAAACGAGTACTACTAAATCTATTGTAATGGATGACTTAGTCGGAAGAGAATCTTCTGAAGTTATAACAGATTTAGAGTCTAAGAATATCCAAACAGTATTAATTGGCTCAGAAGGTAAAGTCACAAATCAATACCCAAATAAAGGCCAAAAAGTTTTATACAATAGTCATGCTTTCATCAAAACATCTGGCAATATAAAAATACCAGATTTCACTGGATGGTCATTGCGGGATATTATAACGTACCAAACCCTCTCAGGGATGAAGATTAGTATCCAAGGGGACGGTTTTGTACAAAAGCAAAATATTAAAGCTGGTACAATTTATGAAGGAAATCAAAAAGTTATATTAAAAATGGTCAAACCACAAGAACAGTATAAATAGTTCGAAAAGAAGCATAGCTACCCTTTGAAAATCATACTTTGAATGTAAAAAGGTGTGATTTGTCCAACTATGTGGGTTACTAAAAAAGTAAGTGTTAGATTGAAAATTGTCATGATGATATTCATTTGCTTAGGGTTATTGCTTATTGGAAAATTAGTTATTGTTCAATTTATTCAACATGAATTTTTAACAAAAAAGGCGGAAGAAAATTGGGACCGTGAAGTGCCTATGAAAAGCTTGCGAGGGAATATTGTGGATCGAAGTGGCAAGCTTTTAGTAGGCAATAAACTCGCGCCAACGCTTTACTTTATGCCAGCACAAAATAAAGAACCAGATAAAGTTGCAGCACAACTCGCACCTATCTTACAAATGGACGAAAAAGAATTAGCAGAAAAGCTAAACAAAAGGGTGACCATTGTAAAGATTACACCCCAAGGAAAAAATATTTCTTATGAATTAGCAGAAAAAATCCAGCAATTACAAATTCCTGGCCTTTATACTGGGTTGGATTATATTCGAGATTATCCATATGGAGTCTTACTCTCAAGATTATTAGGATTTACTGGTAGTGACATGCAAGGCTTAGCAGGGTTAGAATATCAGTATAACGATTTGTTATTAGGAAAAGAATCTGCTATTCGTTTATTTACTGATGCAAAAGGTGCAAATTTACCTCATGTTGAAGATGGCTGGAAGGAAGGGCAAGATGGTGCTACGTTAGAACTAACCATTGATGTCGATGTTCAGAAGGTTATTGAAAGAGAATTGTCTCAAGCCATGGAAAAGTATGATGCAGATCAAGCGATAGGAATTGCTATGGATCCTAATACTGGAGAGATTCTTGGATTAGCTTCTTATCCTACATATAATCCTGCAGAGTATCAAAAAGTAGATTCTAAGATTTATAATCGCAATTTACCAGTATGGATGACGTATGAGCCGGGGTCTACCTTTAAAATTATTACACTAAGTGCTGCATTAGAAGAAGATGTAGTGGATTTGAAAAAAGATTCTTTTTATGATCAAGGCTATACCTTAGTTGAAGGTGCTAGACTTAGATGTTGGAAAAGGGAAGGTCATGGACAAGAGACATTTATGGAAGTAGTCGAAAACTCATGTAATCCTGGTTTTATTGAATTGGGAAGACGGGTAGGACCTACTAAACTTCAACAGTATATTCGTGATTTTGGATTTGGTCAGGTGACAGGTTCTAATATGGCTGGCGAATCAACAGGTATTCTATTTGCACCTAAAAATTATGGACCTGTAGAACATGCAACCACGTCATTTGGTCAAGGTATCTCTGTCACGCCAATTCAACAAGTTCAGGCTGTATCTGCAGCTGTTAATGGTGGAAAACTAATGACACCATATATCGTTAAAAAAATTCTTAATGGTGACAATGGTCAAGTTTTAAAAACATATGAACCTACTGAAAAACGGCAAGTCATAAAATCTGAGACATCTGCAAAAGTTCGTGAAGCATTAGAATCGGTAGTTGCAAATGGATCAGGTAGAGGGGCTTATCGTGATCATTTAAGAATTGGTGGTAAAACAGGTACAGCTCAAAAGGCTGAAGATGGGCGCTACAAGAGCGGAGAATACATTGTATCTTTTATTGGATTTGCACCAGCAGATGACCCTAAAGTAGTGGTATATGTAGCAATTGATAATCCAAAAAATGGCCCGCAATTTGGTGGTGTTATAGCCGCACCGATTGTTGGTCAAATAATTGAAGATATTCATCCAATTGTGGGAATTACTGATCGTAAAGAACAAATTGAGAAACAGTATCGTTGGGGAGATATCGAAAAAGTCCGAGTTCCCAACTTGGTTGGTGAAACGAAAAAAGAGATATCTGGAATGTTATATCCATTCCGATTAGAGTGGCATGGAGAAGGCGATAAAATAGCATCTCAACTTCCAAAAGCTGACGCACAAATCGTTAAAGATGGGACTATTCACGTTTATTTAGAAAAAGAGTAATCTTAGTCTTTAAAAATGAATCTGAAACTACTATGATAGTACATGTACTAAAGAAGGATAGAAGGAGAATTTTTTCATGTCAATCGCAACAATGCTAATTATTTTAGCAATTTCATTTATTATTTCGGTCATATTAGGGCCGATTATCATTCCATTATTAAGACGCTTTAAATTTGGTCAAAGTATTCGTGAAGAAGGTCCAAAATCACATATGAAAAAGGCAGGTACCCCTACAATGGGTGGTGTCATTTTCTTATTATCAATTATTGCCACTACCGTTATTATGAGTCTAGTAAAAGGTGCTTTTACATCTCAAACCATTATTTTAGTGCTCGTACTTATTGGTTTTGGAGTTGTTGGCTTTTTAGATGATGGACTTAAAATCATCTTCAAACGTAATTTAGGATTAACTTCTTTACAAAAACTAATTGCACAAATTGTTATTTCAATTGCGGCCTATTTTTTATTGAAAATGGGGACGTTTCATAATACAGTTCAAATACCATTTACTGATTTTGCAATACATTTAGGCTTAACCTATGTACTATTCTTAGTATTCTGGTTAGTAGGCTTCTCTAATGCAGTCAATTTAACAGATGGATTAGATGGTTTAGTCTCAGGTACTGCTTCTATTGCTTTTGCAGCTTATGGTGTTTTAGCACTTTTAAATGATCAATTAGATGCAGCCATATTCGCATTTTCAGTTGTAGGTGCCCTACTAGGTTTCTTAATCTTTAATGCAAACCCTGCAAAAGTATTTATGGGGGATACTGGTTCACTAGCATTAGGTGGAGCTTTAGCCATGTTATCAATCTTAGTTGGTCAAGAACTTTTATTATTATTAATTGGAATAATTTTTGTACTTGAAACTTTATCTGTTATGATGCAAGTAACAAGTTTCAAATTAACAGGTAAAAGAATTTTTAAAATGAGTCCACTACATCACCATTTCGAGCTTTCAGGTTGGTCTGAATGGCGAATTGTCCTAACGTTCTGGTTAACAGCATTAGTGGCAGCATTGATTGCAGTGGTTCCGGAGGTATTATAATGAAAAACTTAACCATAATGGAACACAAAAAAGTATTAGTACTAGGTTTAGCTAAAAGTGGTGTAGCTGCTGCAGAGTTACTTCATAAAATGGGCGCTTTTGTCACAGTAAATGATGCAAAACCTTTTGAAGAAAACAAAGATGCTCAGCAGCTTCTACAACAAGGAATTACCGTTATTTGTGGTCGCCATCCAGAAGATTTGTTAGATGAAGGGTTTGAACTAGTCATCAAAAACCCTGGTATTCCTTATACAAACATTATTGTTCAAGACGCAGTAAAAAGAGGAATCCCTGTATGGACAGAAGTGGAGTTAGCTTATTTAATTAGCGAAGCACCAATGATTGGTATTACAGGTTCAAATGGGAAGACAACGACAACAACTTTGTTATATCATATTTTAAACCAAGGTGGTTTGAATCCTTTAATCGCTGGTAATATCGGTACAGTAGCGTGTACTGTAACAGAAAAAGCTACTACCGATAATATAATTGTGACTGAGCTATCATCATTCCAACTTATGGGTACTGAAACATTTAAACCGAAGATTGCTATATGGACAAATTTGTTTGAAGCACATATTGACTATCACGGTTCTATGGAAGCGTATGGTAATGCAAAATTCAACATTACGAAAAACCAAGATGCATCTGATTATTTAATTTATAATGCAGACCAAGAAATTGTCTCTTCTTACGCTAAAAAGTCTAAAGCACATCTAATTCCATTTTCATCAACTCGTGTTATTGAAGATGGAATTAGTGCAGACGATGACATGATTTATTGGTTAGGTAAACCATTTATGAAACGGGATATTATAGCATTACCTGGAAAACACAATTTAGAAAACGTACTTGCCGCTGTAGCAGCTGCTATTATTGTGAATTGTCCTAAGGATAAAATGGAACATGTTTTAAATTCATTTACTGGAGTTAAACACCGTACGCAATTTATCCGTGAATGGCAAGGACGCAAAATTTACAACGATTCTAAAGCAACTAATACATTAGCTACTAAGAGTGCACTTGCCGCATTTAAACAACCTATCGTATTACTAGCAGGTGGTTTAGATCGTGGACATTCGTTTGAAGAGTTAAGACCATTTATGGCGAATGTGCATGCGATTGTAGTATCTGGACAAACTGCAGATCGTTTCGCAGAATTTGCGTCTTCATGTGGCGTTAAAACAATTGTTCATGCAAAAAATATTCAAGAAGCTGTACCGAAAGCTGCTGAATTATCTGAACCTGGGGATGTTATTTTACTATCACCAGCATGTGCAAGTTGGGACCAATATCCTAATTTCGAAACAAGAGGAGATTTATTTATCGAAGCAGCTATGTTATTGAAATAGTTGCCACTAAAAAGTATAGGAAGGATGCCTTGCCTGATACAACGTGAAAGACTCTCGTTAATGATTGCAACCTTATTTTTGACTGTCATTGGCATAGTTTTTGTGTATTCTGCTGGTTCTTACTGGGGAAAAGTTCACTATGGACAAACAGCACCTTTTTTAGTTAAACAGCTAGTCTTTCTTGGAGTGGCATTATTAGTTTTCTCTTTTTGCGGTCGGTATAACGGCCTGCAATCGGAAAAGACTTGGACACTTCTATATTGGCTATCTATACTTTTGCTTGTCGCAGTCTTAGTGCCAGGAATTGGTGTTGTCCGAAATGGATCACAAAGTTGGATTGCAGTTGGCCCACTTAGTTTACAGCCATCTGAACTTACCAAAATTGCTACAATTGTAAAGCTTAGTTTTGTTTTGGCAAACCAAAAATCTACTGGTCCTAAGATTCATTGGCGGCATTTTTTATATTTGTTTATACCGGTAGGTCTTATAATGTTGCAACCAGATTTTGGTTCAGCGTTTATCCTAATCGTTTCAGTTTTTTTACTTTTTTTTATAGCAGGTTACCCAATTCGTTTTTATGTTTTTCTTATCATTGCAGGTATTTTAGGATTAGTAGGGTTAATCCTTTCTGCGCCATATCGTCTTAAACGAATAGAGGCTTTTGTAGATCCGTGGTCTGATCCTCTCGGAAGTGGATTTCAAGCAATTCAGTCCTTACTTGCAATCGGCCCAGCTGGATTGTATGGTTTTGGTTTCGGAAATAGCCGTCAAAAGTATTTGTATTTGCCAGAACCACAGAATGATTTTATATTTTCTATTATTGCAGAGGAAATGGGCTTTATCGGAGCTGTGGCCATCATATTAGCTTTTGGTGTGTTGCTTTATGCTGGGTTTAAATTAGCTTTTAAATCTAGTCTCAAAGTTTCGTTATATTGTATTGCAACATTAATCGGTATGATAGGGTTTCAAGCTTTTTTAAATATTGGAGTTGTTTCTGGATTATTACCAGTAACAGGTGTTACATTACCATTTATTAGTTATGGAGGTACATCGCTAGTTGTTACATGGATTGCAATTGGAATAGTTTGGAATTTCTCTAAAGAAAGATAATTTTTAGAAAGGAGTGTTCAGTTTGGATAAAATTATTGATATAGAAGAACGAATTCCGACATTAAAAGAACGCCGTAAAAAAAGAACAAATCGTCGATTCACACTACTTATTGTTATTTTCGTCATTACCTTACTGACACTTCTGTATTTTCAATCACCTCTAAGTCATATAAACAAAATTACAGTTGAAGGGAATAATTTAAAGAGTACTGATTATTACATAAAGCATAGCGGTCTCCGAACAAATGATTCACTATGGGAGTTTAATAATGGTAGGGTTGAGAATCTACTAAAAGAACAGAAAGTAGTAAAACAAGTAACAGTTAAAAGAAAATGGATCAATAATGTGACCATTTCCGTAAAAGAGTATAAGCAAGTTGCTTTGTTGAAAGAAAATGACCAATATAATTTAGTATTAGATAATGGTACAATTTTAAATATGTCTAAAATCCCATCAAGTTTTAAAATGCCTATTTTAGTAGGATTTGAAGACGAAAAGACAAGGATCAAAATGATTCAACAATTAAGTAAATTGAATAATGAATTAATTGGCTTAATTTCTCAAGTAAATGCGATTCCTGATAAATCCAATCCCTATGCTATTCAAATGTTCATGAATGACGGTTTTGAAGTAAGGGCTTCAATACCTTCTCTCGCTTCAAAATTAAAATATTACCCATCAATCGTTTCTCAAGTTAAAAAAGGCGAAAAAGGCGTTATTGACTTAGAAGTGGGTACGTTCTATCGTTCTTATAAAACTGAATACGGTAAAACTAAAAATGAATAGAAATTGAATTATATTACATAACATGCATAAAAACTCTAAAATTATTCTAATTCTTCTATTAATAGGTTTTAAATAGACTTTAAATGTAGTAATCTTAGCTTAAAAGAAATAAAGATAGCAATTTTAAATCGTAATTCTTAGTTTGGCCCTAAATCAAGTCAAAATTTATAATTTTATTAGCATTTTGTACCATGAAAATAATAAAAAATGCATCAAAAGTTAAAAAAACAGTGTAAATGAAGGAATTTTAGGTAGTTGTCATGAATTTACTTAGACAAGTTCGTATTTTTACAATAGAATATTTATTAAGAGTTGTTGAAGGAGGTGCCACAGTTTGAGTCATTCAGAATTATATGTTTCATTAGATATAGGATCTTCATCTATAAAGGTTCTAATAGGGGAAGTCAATGATGAGACTGTGCATGTTATTGGAGTAGGCAATGTCAAGTCATCAGGGATTCGTAGAGGAAGTATTGTAGATATTGATGCTACTGTACAATCTATCAAGAAAGCTGTTGATCAAGCAGAAAGAATGGTTGGTTTGACGATTAATAAGGTGATTCTAGGAATCCCTGCTAATCAAGTACAGTTACACCCCGTAAAAGGTGTAGTTGCTGTAAACAGTGAAAATCGAGAAATTACAGATGTAGATTTAGACCGTGTAATCGAATCTGCTGAGTTAATGTCTATACCACCTGATCGTGAGTTGGTGAATATAGTTCCAATACAGTATATAGTAGATGGATTAGATGGGATTAATGACCCGAGAGGTATGATTGGTATTCGTCTAGAGATGGATGGTACGATGGTTACAACATCAAAGACTGTATTGCATAATTTCTTAAGATGTGTTGAAAAAGCAGGTTTAGAAATCCAACAGATTTATTTACAACCATTAGCCGCAGGACAATTTGCGCTAAATGAAGATGATCGTAATCGCGGTACTGCCTATATTGATATAGGTGGTGGCTCTACTACTCTAGCAGTATTTAAAGATGGTCATTTTATACACACTGCAATGATACCTGTTGGTGGTGAACATATTACAAAAGATTTATCAATTGTTTTAAAAACGCCAACTGAGCAAGCTGAAAAGATAAAATTAGAATTTGGACATGCATATTATGATGATGCTTCTGATGATGAATTGTTTGAAGTTCCTGTAATAGGTGCAGATACAAAAGAGCAATTTAGTCAAAGATACATATCCGAAATTATTGGTGTAAGACTTGAAGAATTATTCGATTTAATCATTGATGAATTATATCGAATGGGGATTCAAGATCTGCCAGGGGGTGTGGTTTTGACTGGTGGTGTAGCAAAATTAGAAGGATTACCTCAATTAGCGCGTCATGTACTACAAACAAGTGTTAAAATTTATGCACCGGATTATATTGGTGTAAGGGAACCTGAATATACATCAGCTGTAAATTTAATACGCTATGCACATAAAGAATCACAATTCAATCATGAATTTAGTGATAATGTTCCGCTTGGCCCGGTAATGCATGAAGAACAACAGTCAGAACAAACAAAAGGTACTTCAGTATTTGAAACACATGAGCAAAAAGACAATGTACTCACAAAAGTTAAGGGATTTTTTAATAGATTCTTAGAATAATATAAAAATCATGGCGATTTACTCTACACATTATGAGCTGAATTAGGAGGAATAGAGATGTTAGAATTTGAAACAAGTGATGATCAACTTGCTGTTATAAAAGTCATCGGTGTTGGTGGTGGCGGTAATAATGCTGTAAACCGAATGATTGAACATGGGGTACAAGGTGTGGAATTTATCGCCGTTAATACTGATGCACAAGCGCTAAAACTATCAAACGCTGAAATAAAATTACAAATCGGTGCAAAATCTACTCGTGGATTAGGTGCAGGTGCTAACCCAGAAGTGGGGAAAAAAGCTGCTGAAGAAAGTAAAGAACAAATCGAGGAAGCATTAAGTGGTGCAGATATGGTCTTTGTAACTGCTGGTATGGGTGGCGGTACAGGTACTGGTGCAGCACCTGTAATCGCTCAAATCGCCAAAGATCTTGGTGCATTAACTGTTGGTGTGGTTACTCGTCCATTTACATTTGAAGGAAAGAAACGTCAAAAACAAGCACTTTCAGGTACAGCTGCTATGAAAGAGGCTGTTGATACATTAATCGTTATTCCTAACGATAAATTATTAGAGATTGTTGACAAAAACACACCAATGCTTGAAGCATTCCGTGAAGCTGATAATGTACTACGACAAGGTGTACAAGGTATTTCTGATTTAATCGCAGTACCAGGTCTTATTAACTTAGACTTTGCGGATGTTAAAACAATTATGTCTGACAAAGGTTCTGCTTTAATGGGTATTGGTATTGCTTCAGGTGAAACACGTGCTATAGAGGCTGCTAAAAAGGCTATTTCAAGTCCATTACTTGAAACATCTATTCATGGAGCAAAAGGTGTCCTTATGAATATGACAGGTGGTTCTAATTTAAGCTTATACGAAGTACAAGAAGCTGCTGATATCGTTTCATCTGCTTCAGATGAAGACGTAAATATTATCTTCGGTGCTGTTATTAATGACAATTTAAAAGATGAAATTGTTGTCACTGTTATTGCAACTGAGTTTACAGAAGATGAAAATCAATTTGACACTCATAATAACTTAAATCGCACTGGAATTGGTTCTCTTCGTCAACAACAGTCACCAGTCCAACAAGTGACAGGACGTGAAGTGCGTTCGGAAGAAGTGGTTCAACCAACTCAAGAGATGCCACGCCAAACTGCACAATATCAAACAAATAACCAAGCACAAGACGATACATTGGATATACCAACATTCCTACGTAATCGCAATAAACGTCGTTAATCCAGATAAATGCTATAGATTGTGAGAAAGTAGTCTCAACGCACTTAAAAAGGGAAATTGCACTATGCAATTTCCCTTTAGTGTTTATATCGAACATGTGAAAAAGATGATACTCTAATCGGATATATAGAATAAAAAGCCATGGAATTTATTAATTTAAATTCTCATGGCTTCTTATTTAAAAGAAGAGTTTGATTAATCTTTTTTTTGCTAAAAGATTACTTAGAAAATTGAATGATTATGTCGGAAAGTTTCTCTATTTTACAGTCACCCTTTGACATTTTTTGTAGGCATATTATGATATCTTGTCTATGCGGGAGGTGGTGAATTGTATGGCGAAGTACTGATATTAATGAATGCAATTTTTAACTATGTCATTCTTTCTTTTGCAAACTCAATATGCTTTCTACAACAATCAAAAGGAAGGTTGCTTATCAGTGCTTTCCTTGCAGGAATTTGTATTGTTATTTTTGGACACCATTTTCTTATATTAATTATTGTATTTATATTGATGATCACGGTTGCATTTGGTTGGCAAATTCGCAATTGGTGGAAAGGTGCCCTCATGTGCTTTGTGGCGGCTTTGTTTGCAGGTGGGCTATTTACTGCGTTCGAGCCATTGTGGATTAATACTTCAGTATTCACTTTGTTGTTAGTAAGTGGAATCGTTGCAACAGCAGGCCTCTTTTTATTGAAAAACCGTTTGCTAGTAGCAAGAGGAGATACTTTGCAACAAAGTTTAATGCAATTATGTGAATTGCAATTGGGAGAAATTACCGTAACTTTAAAATGTTTTATAGATACAGGAAACACGACAGTTGAGCCACTATCAGGAAAACCTGTTCATTTTGTATGTTATAAAGCAATAGAACATTCCTTACCTGAAAACTTTAAAATGGCATTGTTTCAATGGAATGTAAATGAGCCATATGATTTGGAAATGTTTCCGGAATATTTTCGGAAAAAGGTGGCTGTTATTCCAATTACAACTGTTCAAGAGAAAAAAACGTATAGTTTAGCTTTTCGATATGATAAATGGCTTTTAAAAGAAGAGGAAGCCCGTCCTATATCACCAGGCTTTTTTATTATTACCATCCAAAATACCCCGTTTCCACAAGAAGCAGATGCCATATTACATTTTACTGCTTTATATCACATTTAATGAATGGAGGATTTAATAATATGATTCGTCGATTTTGGCGTTGGTTAATAGAGACTATTGCAAGCTTTAGAAGAACAGGTACCTTTTATATTGGGAGTCATGAATCTTTACCGACACCTTTAAAAAAAGAAGAAGAACAAGAGATGATTGCAGCTTTCAAAAATGGTGATATGCATGCTAGAGATATTTTAATCGAGCATAATTTAAGGCTTGTTGTTTATATTGCGCGACGTTTTGATAATGCAAAAACGCCAATAGAAGACCTTATTAGTATTGGCTCGATTGGTTTAATAAAGGCAATAGAAACATTTAATGCCGATAAAAAAATCAAATTAGCTACTTACGCATCAAGATGTATCGAAAATGAAATTTTGATGCACTTGCGAAAAACAAGTCGTATGAAAGGCGAAGTGTCGCTTGATGAGCCATTAAATTCAGATGGAGATGGCAATGAGTTATTACTATCTGATATTTTAGGAACAGATGAACATCTTATTACCGACGACGTAGAAAAGAAGATGGAACGTCAACATATGTTCCATGCCATTCAAAAATTAGATGAAAGAGAACGTTATATTATGGAATGCCGTTTTGGATTAGCTGGTAAAGAAGAAATGACACAGAAAGAAGTGGCTGATCATCTAGGCATTTCACAATCTTATATTTCCCGTTTAGAAAAGAAAATAATTCAAGAATTGCGGAATCATTTAAATCAATTAACGTCATAACGGTTGAATTTGGAAAGAAAAAACACGCATATTATTATTCGATTCGGACAGACTGAACTTACTAACAGTGATAAAGCATCCGGAGGACAAAATATGCGAACAAAAGTTGAAATATGTGGTGTTGATACATCCACGTTACCTGTTTTGAAGCATGAAGAAATGCGACAATTATTTGTGGCATTGCAAAATGGACAAGAGGAAGTAAGAGAACAACTGGTGATGGGGAATTTACGGTTAGTATTAAGTATAGTCGGACGTTTTGCTTATAGAGGAGAACAGGCTGATGATTTGTTTCAAGTAGGCTGTATTGGTTTACTAAAATCAATAGACCATTTTGACTTATCACATAATGTTCGATTTTCGACCTATGCTGTTCCTATGATTATTGGTGAAATCAGAAGACATTTGAGAGATCACCATCCACTACGTGTTTCAAGATCTCTACGTGATATTGCATATAAAGCTATGCAAGCGAAAGAGCAATTTTTAACCGAGGAATTACGAGAACCAACTTTAACTGATTTAGCAAGAATGACAGGTTTACCTCAAGAGGATATATTATTTGCACTAGATGCAATACAAGAGCCAATGTCACTTCATGAGCCTATATATGCTGATGGTGGAGATCCTGTTTATATGATGGACCAATTAAAGGACCAAACAGTTTCTGAAGATCGCTGGTTAACGTATGTCGCTATTAAAGAACAAATACAAAAATTAGATAGAAGACAACAAAATATTCTTTCCAAACGATATTATTATGGCCATACTCAAACAGAAATTGCAAAAGATCTAGGTATTTCTCAAGCACAAATTTCAAGATTGGAAAAAAGTGCTTTAAAAACAATTCAAGAACAGGCTAGTGAAAAATAATATTCAATCGACTAACGAGAAGCATCAATCATAATCAAGATTGATGCTTCTTTTTCATATATATACATAATAATACGTTAGGAGGGATGCGAATTGCGCTTTTCAGATATTCAGCGTAAAGAGATAATTGCTGCTAGTAGTGGGCGCTTTCTAGGATATGTTGAAGATGCGGTCGTTCAAAAAGATACAGGATATGTTGAAGCCTTTGTGGTTGCAGAGCCAAAAAAATTTATGTCATTTTCAGGTGCTCAAAAGGATGCCTTAAAAATACCAATTGAAGATATAATTGTTGTTGGTAAAGATGTCATTTTAGTTAAGGGATTAGATTGAAAAATATGGTTATTCATTGATAAATTGTAGTATGCTTGATACAATAAAAAAACAAGTACCTATGAAAAGATGAGGCTATTATGACATTAATTATTGAAAATTTACAAGATATTCAACAAAATATTGAAAATGCTTGTCTTAAAGCTGGCAGAGAACCATCAGATGTCACAATAATTGCTGTTACGAAACAAGTTTCAACAGAGCGAGCAATTGAAGCGTTAGAAGCCGGCTTGACTAATTTAGGTGAAAATAGACCTGAAGGGTTATTAGAAAAACATGAGATGATTGCAAATAGAGCAACATGGCATTATATAGGTTCAATGCAAACAAGAAAAGTACGAAAAGTTATAGACCAAATTGATTATTTACATTCACTTGATCGTATAAGTTTAGCTCAAGAAATTGAGAAACGTGCCGATTCTATTATTAGTTGTTTTGTACAAGTTAATGTATCAGGTGAAGAGTCTAAACATGGGCTAACTCCAGAAGAAGTACCAGAATTTATCGATCAATTAGCAGATTTTACTCATATTCGTATTGTCGGATTAATGACAATGGCGCCTAATACGGAAGATAAAGAAATAATTCGAAATGTATTTAAAAAACTAAAAAAATTACAGTTAGAGATTGCTAGTAAGGGATATGAATATGCTCCATGTACTGAACTGTCAATGGGAATGTCTAACGACTATGAAATAGCTGTTGAAGAAGGTGCAACATTCGTCCGTATTGGCACTGCTCTAGTTGGGAATGAAAGAAGGGATTCTTATGAAAATGAAGGATAAACTTAAAAACTTTTTCTATTTAGAAGAGGAAGATGACTACGTAGAAGAAAACGTTAAACAACAAGAATCTATTCAACAACAGGCAGCGCCGGCCGTACAAAGAAAGCAAGTAAAACCAGCTGTAAGTAGACCTGCAGTGGTCAAGAAACCCGCAGTTAGAGAACGTGCTAAACAAGTAGAACACTCAAGTATCCCTAATATAGTGAGTATTACACAAAAAACGTCAAAAGTAATTTTATCGGAACCTCGTGTGTACGCGGAGGCTCAAGATATTGCTGACAATTTGAAAAATAAGCGAGCAGTTGTTGTGAATTTACAAAGAATTGATCGAGAACAAGGCTTACGAATTATAGACTTTTTAAGTGGAACTATTTTTGCTTTAGGTGGGGACATCAAGCGAATTGGTACAGATATATTTTTATGTACACCAGATAATGTAGAAGTAGATGGTAATATTTCAGATTACTACTATGAAGATTTACAATAGAGGAGTTTAAATGTCCATGTTATTGATATTTACAATCGTAAATTACTTATTTCAATTTTATTCGATAGCGCTAATTATCTATATATTAATGTCTTGGGTTCCAACAGCGTATGATTCCAAATTTGGAAGATTATTAGCGAAGATTTGTGATCCATACTTAGATTTCTTTAGAAGATTTATCCCACCAATTGGAATGATTGATATTTCACCAATTGCTGCACTAATCGTTTTAAATTTAATCCGAGCAGGCGTATTCAATGTACTAGGTTATATCTTATAAAATCTAATCCCCACTCTTTTCATGGTGGGGTTTTTTGTTTAAAAAGATGATATTCATCTTAAAAGATGATAAAAAATTAGAATGACGTTACTATTGATTTACGATTGGATAGCGTTTTTGACAAAAAGAAAGGAAATAGTATATGGAAGAAATATTCCAACATTTTAGACCGGAAGAAAAAGTATTTATCGAACAAGTGATAGGATGGAAACAAGAAGTAGAAGATTTTTATGCACCAAAGTTGACAGATTTTCTGGATCCACGCGAACGTCTAATTGTCCAATCTATAATCGGAAAAAATGGAGATATTATGGTAGCTGAAAGTGGCCGTTTTAGCGAAGCAGAAAGAAAACGTTTGATTATTTATCCAAATTATTATCAACCAAGTGATGAAGATTTTTATATAACAATTTGTGAAATGACATTTCCTTCAAAGTTTATCCAATTGAAACATCCTGATGTATTAGGTGCAATTATTTCGCTAGGAATAGACCGTTCTAAGTTTGGAGATATACGATTAAGTGATTCAACTATTCAGTTTGCAATAGCTAATGAGATATTGGATTATGTACGTGTTAATCTCGATAGTGTAGGAAAAGCAAAAGTACAAGTAAAAGAATTGCAACAAAATTCACCTCTTTTGTCACCAGAGTCAAAATGGATAGAGCAAGTCCTTACAACAAGTTCTATGCGTCTAGATACCGTATTGTCATCAGTTTATCCGATTTCTCGTCAAAAGGCAGCTTTACTTATTAATGCTGGTAAAGTAAAAGTGAATTTTGTAGTGAGAGAACAAGTTTCGTTTGAATTACATGAATTGGATCTATTATCCATTAGAGGATATGGTAGAATAGTCATAAGAACCATTGAGGGAAGAACAAAAAAAGATAAATTGCGCATTAAAATTGGTCGAATTGAACGGAAATAATAATTTTTGTTAAAAATTATGTTTTTCTAGTGAACTTACTTTTATACAAATGTATAATAATTAATAAATGCTGTTAAGGAGAGGTGCAAAACATGCCATTATCACCACTTGACATACATAACAAAGAATTTACCCGTGGTTTTAGAGGTTACAACGAAGATGAAGTAAACGAGTTTCTAGAACAAATTATTAAAGACTATGAACTTATTCTAAAAGAGAAAAAGGAATTAGAAGAAAAACTTTTATCAAGTAATGAACAGATTGGTCATTACAACTCCATCGAAGAAACATTACAAAAATCAATTGTTATTGCTCAAGAAGCTGCAGAAGAAGTGCGCCGTAACTCGCAAAAAGAAGCTAAACTTATCGTAAAAGAAGCAGAAAAAAATGCAGATCGTATTGTTAATGAGGCACTTTCTAAAGCTCGAAGAATTGCATTAGAAATAGAAGAGTTGAAAAAACAATCAAAAGTGTTCCGAAATCGCTTTAAGATGATTGTGGAAGCGCAATTAGATTTAATCGAATCAGATGACTGGGATCATTTGATGGAATATGAAGTAGATACAACAGAGTTAGAACGATTAGATTTACCACAAGATTAATCGTAGTACTTGACTGTATGCGTATCGTTTTCTATAATGTCATCATATATGTATGAAAAGGTTATGATGGAGACAGTATTTTTTAAGTGCGGTTAAGCGATTTGAGGATAGTGAAAGCTCAAACGAAACACTTTTAAAAGAAAATCACTCCTGAACTAGATTGCTGAACGAAAGAAAAGTAAGCAATCTCGTCAACACCACGTTACGGTGTCTAAAGCGGCGTCATGAACAATGACGCAACTAGGGTGGTACCGCGAGAAGACTCCTCCTCGTCCCTTTTTGGGATGGGGAGTTTTTTTATTTTATTTAGTAAAAGTACCTATATTTAAAAGGAGGAATTTTCAATATGGAATACAAGAATACCTTATTGATGCCAAAAACGGATTTCCCTATGCGTGGAAATCTGCCAAATAACGAACCTAAAATGCAAGAAAAATGGGAAGAAATGGACATTAATACAAAAGTACTTGAACGTACAAAAGATCGTCCTGCTTTTATCCTTCATGATGGCCCTCCATATGCAAATGGTGATCTTCATATGGGTCATGCATTAAACAAAGTTTTAAAAGATATGATCAACCGTCATCGTTCAATGACTGGTTACTATGTACCTTATGTACCTGGTTGGGATACTCATGGTTTACCAATCGAGCAAGCATTAACAAATAAAGGCCATGACCGTAAGAAAATGTCTATCGCTGAATTCCGTGAATTATGTAAAGACTATGCTTATGAACAGGTAAGTCGTCAACGTGAACAATTCATGCGTATTGGTGTTCGCGGTGATTGGAAAAACCCTTATATTACGTTAAAACCTGAATTTGAAGCACGCCAAATTGGTGTATTTGGTGCCATGGCTAAAAAAGGTTATATCTACAAAGGTTTAAAACCGGTTTACTGGTCTCCATCTAGTGAATCTGCATTAGCTGAAGCAGAAATTGAATATAAAGATATCAAATCACCTTCAATTTATGTAGCGTTTGATGTAAAAGACGGTAAAGGGGTTGTCAATAATGATGAGAAATTTATCATCTGGACTACAACTCCATGGACAATGCCAGCTAACCTTGGTATTTCTGTAAACCCTGAATTCACATACGTTGTAATAAAAGCAAACGGTTCAAAATATATTATCGCTAAAGGCCTGCTTGAAAAAGTAGCTGAAAAGCTTGGTTGGGAAAACCCTGAAATCGATCGTGAAATTAACGGCGCAGATCTTGAAAATGTGACTGCTCAACATCCATTATTTGATCGTGAATCACTTGTAATGCTTGGTGACCATGTAACTCTTGAAGCAGGTACTGGTTGTGTTCATACAGCTCCTGGACATGGGGAAGATGACTATCAAGTAGGTAAACGATATGGTTTAGAAATTCTTTCTGTAGTCGATCATAGAGGATGCTTAACTGAAGCAGCAGGAGAATTTGCTGGTATGTTCTATGACAAAGCAAATAAACCAATCTGTGAAAAACTAGAAGAAGTAGGCGCATTATTAAGTCTTTCTTTCTTCACACACTCATACCCACATGACTGGCGTACAAAAAAACCTGTTATTTTCCGTGCAACACCACAATGGTTTGCATCAATTGATAAATTCCGTCCTGAATTACTTCAAGCAATTCGTGACACAAACTTCACACCAGCATGGGGTGAAACTCGCCTTTATAATATGATTCGTGATCGTGGTGACTGGTGTATTTCTCGTCAACGTGCTTGGGGTGTTCCAATCCCAGTATTTTATGCTGAAAACGGTGAAGAAATTATTACAGAAGAAACAATTGCTCACGTTCAAGAATTATTCCGTGAACATGGTTCAAACATTTGGTTCCAAAGAACTGCAAAAGAGTTACTTCCTGAAGGATTTACTCACCCAGGTTCTCCAAATGGCGAATTTACAAAAGAAAATGACATTATGGACGTTTGGTTCGACTCAGGCTCAACTCACCAAGGCGTATTAGAAGAACGCCCTGAACTACGATACCCAGCAGATTTATACTTAGAAGGTTCTGACCAATATCGTGGTTGGTTTAACTCTTCTCTAATCACTTCTGTTGCGATGAATGGTCACGCTCCATATAAAGGTCTACTATCTCATGGTTTCGTACTTGATGGTGAAGGACGTAAAATGAGTAAATCAATTGGTAATATCATTGCACCAAGTAAAGTGATGAAACAATATGGTGCAGATATCTTACGTCTTTGGGTTGCATCTGTTGACTATACTGCTGATGTTCGTATCTCAATGGATATGTTAAAACAAGTGTCTGAAGTTTATCGTAAGATTCGTAATACCCTTAAATTCTTACATGGTAACCTACATGACTTCAACCCAGAAAAAGATTATGTAGCATATGAAGATTTACGTGAAGTAGATCAATATATGTATATGGAATTACAAAATCTGATCAAAACTTCTCGTGAAGCATATGATCATTATGAATTTGCAACTGTTTATAAAGCAGTGAATAACTTTATTGCAACAGAATTAAGTTCATTCTATTTAGATATTGCAAAAGATGTTGTTTATATCGAAGGTGCAGATAATCATGCTCGTCGTGCTATGCAATCTGTTATGTACGATACATTACATGCTTTGTTGAAATTAATGACTCCAATTATCCCACATACTACTGATGAATTATGGTCATATTTACAATACAAAGACGTAGAAAGTGTCCAATTGACTGATATGCCAGATGCCGTTCAAAAAGAAAACTTTGCAACATTAACAGATAAATGGACAAAAATTATGAATATCCGTAATGTTGTTTTAAAAGCATTAGAAGAAGCGCGTAATGCAAAAACAATCGGTAAATCATTGGAAGCTAAAGTAACAGTTTATGGCACTGAAGAAGTTGTTACTTTACTAAATGATGCGAATATTAACTTCGCTCAATTAAATATTGTCTCTGAATTTGTAGTAGCAGGTTCTTTAGCTGATGCTCCAGAAAATGCTGTTAAAACTGATAAAGTTGCAGTAGTAGTAGAAAAAGCAGAAGGCGAAAAATGTGAACGTTGCTGGACAATTTCTAAAACAGTAGGTCATAATCATAACCACCCTACTTTATGTGAACATTGTGCAGAAACTGTAGAAAAATATTACGCAGATGTAGAATAATAAATACTAAAATGGCCGTTCACAACTTGTGGACGGCCATTTTTTTCGATTCTGGACATTATATGATAAAATAGGTTAGATTCGGGAGTAAACGGAGGACTTGCTGTGTATAAATATTATGGAATAGCTATTTTCGTGATCATACTTGATCAACTGTCAAAATGGAGTATTGTTGAGAATATGCATTATGGGGAAAGTATTTCGATTTTGGATCCTTATTTTGGATTATTATCACATCGAAATCGTGGTGCAGCATGGGGGATGTTGCAAGGTCAATTTTGGTTATTTGCACTTGTCACAGTGATAGTAATTGCGGGTATTATATATTACTACCATAAAGAAGCAAAAGGAAAACCGATGTTTCAAGTAAGTCTAATGCTATTATTAGGCGGAGCAATTGGAAACTTTATCGATCGATTATTCCGTGGGGAAGTAGTAGACTTTGTACATGTAATTATTCCGGTGATCAATTATGATTTTCCGATATTTAATATTGCAGATGCATCTCTAACTTTTGGTGTTATTTTGCTAATTATTTATATGGTGTTTGAAGATAAATTAGAAAAGAAAAAGGTGAAGTAATGTCAGTAATATATACTGCAACAGAAGAGGTAAACGGTGAACGAATTGATAAAGCACTTGCCTCTATGCAACAAGAATGGTCACGAACTCAAATTCAAGGTTTTGTACAAGGAGGTTTTGTCAACGTAAATGGACAGGAAGTAAATCGAAAATATAAAGTTCAAGTAGGGGACGTTATAGAGGTAAATCCGCCTGAACCAGAACCACTTGAAATTATTGCTGAGGATTTGAATCTTGAGATTGTTTATGAAGATTCAGATGTTTTAGTTGTTAACAAACCGAAAGGTATGGTAGTACATCCAGCGCCTGGTCATACAAAAGGAACTTTAGTAAATGGGCTAATGTATCATTGTAAAGATTTATCGGGCATTAATGGTGTGATGCGTCCTGGAATTGTCCATCGGATTGACAAAGATACTTCAGGCCTTTTAATGGTTGCGAAAAATGACCAAGCACATGAATCTCTTGTACAACAATTAGTAGATAAAACCGTAACTCGCCGTTACACAGCATTGGTTCATGGTCATATTCCACATGATAAAGGAACTATTGATGCGCCAATTGGTCGTGATCCTAAAGATCGTCAAAAAATGGGCATTGTTGATAATGGTAAACATGCTGTCACACATTTCCAAGTAATTGGCCGCTTTGGTGTTGACTATACACTAATCGAATGCCGATTAGAAACAGGGCGTACACATCAAATTCGTGTGCATATGAATTATATCGGCTATCCCTTAGTTGGAGATCCAAAATATGGTCTTAAAAAGACTATCGACTTTGGAGGTCAAGTATTACACGCCGGCATTTTAGGATTTGTGCATCCAAGAACAAAAGAATATTTGGAATTTGAAGCACCGCTTCCTGCAGATTACCAACAGTTGCTAGAAAAATTGAAAAATAACTATTGACTACTTAAGTCATAAAAGAATATACTTAGTTCAGTGAAAATCTAATATTCACCTTTTAAAGACAGTCCAGAGAGGCTGAGAAGGGATGCGAAGAATGTGAGATTACTGTACGAGTTACAGTCTATTTGACATATCTATAAGTATACCTATATCCTCTTGGGCTCTTAGCTCAAGAGTTTTTTGTTTTTAGCCAAGAAAGGAGGCAAAATATATGACTAAAAAAGCCGAGCTTCTAGACCAAGCAGCGATGAACAGAGCATTAACGCGAATTGCTCATGAAATTATTGAACGTAACGAAGGAATTGATGAATGTATTCTTGTTGGGATTAAAACAAGAGGTGCCTTTCTTGCGAGACGTTTAGCCCAAAAAATAAATACAATCGAAAAGAAAGAAATTCGTTCAGGTGAATTGGACATTTCTTTGTATCGAGATGATTTATCAGTTAAAACGATCAATGAAGAAGCTCTTGTACAACAAGTGGATATTACTTATGATGTAACAAATCAAAAAGTAATTTTAGTTGATGATGTTCTTTATACTGGTAGAACGGTACGAGCAGCAATGGATGCTGTAATGGATATCGGTAGACCTTCACAAGTCCAACTTGCAGTCTTAGTAGACCGTGGTCACAGAGAACTCCCAATACGAGCAGACTTTGTAGGAAAGAATATTCCAACAGCAAGCCATGAACGAATTGTCGTAAGTATGGTAGAAGTTGATGATCAAGATTTAGTAGCCATTTACGAATAGATATGAAGCTTTAAATACGGAGGAATTATAGATATGTCAAAAGCTGTTTTAGATATCAACGATAAGCCAAAAACCGGGCAACTAATTACGTTGAGTTTACAACATATGTTTGCGATGTTCGGTTCAACAATTCTTGTACCAACATTAACAAATTTATCACCTGCAATCGCACTACTAACAAGTGGTATTGCTACTTTAGTTTTTTTATTGGTAACTAAGTTTAAAGTTCCAGCTTATTTAGGATCATCATTTGCATTTATTGCACCTATCCAAGTAGCATCTGCTGCAGGAGGACCTGGAAGTGCGATGATTGGTGCAATGGCCGTTGGTTTAGTATACGGACTCGTTTCATTATTCATTTGGAAAACAGGATATAAATGGATTATGAAAATCTTACCACCGATTGTAGTGGCACCGGTTATTATGGTAATCGGTTTAGGCTTAGCAGTCACTGCAGTTAATATGGCAATGTATGAAAATGCCAACACACCAGATGCAGTTTATAGTCTGCCATACTTTACAGTAGCTTTAATTACTTTAATCGCAGCTATTATTTGTAACAACTACTTTAAGGGTGTTATTAGTACAATGCCAATTTTGATAGGGATGGTTGTGGGTTACATTGCATCTCTAATTTCAGATGCTGTATTTGGAACGCACTTAATCAACTTCAACAAAGTGATAGAGGCTAAATGGATTCAAGCACCAGATTTCTTGATTCCTGGAATTGATTACGACTTCAACATTACATCAACATTACTTTTAGCAATGGTTCCAATCGTCATCGTAACGATTTCAGAGCATATTGGACATCAGTTGGTTTTAGGTAAAGTAGTTGGCCGTAACTTCATTAAAGAACCTGGGTTAAACCGATCATTATTAGGTGACGGTCTTGGAACATTAATTAGCTCATTAATCGGTGGACCTCCAAAAACGACTTATGGTGAAAATATCGGTGTACTTGTTTTGACTCGCGTATTCAGTGTTTGGGTAATTGGCGGTGCAGCAGTAAGTGCAATAATCTTAGCCTTTTCGGGTAAGTTAATGACACTAGTAGGAACAATTCCTACACCAGTACTTGGTGGAGTTTCTATCCTACTATTCGGTATAATTGCGTCAAGTGGTTTACGAATGTTAGTAGAAAACAAAATCGATTTTGATGATAAACGAAATTTAGTCATAGCTTCCGTAATCCTGATTCTAGGTATTGGTGGTGCGAAGATCATCTTTTCTGAAACATTCTCAATTCAAGGAATGGCATTAGCTGCCATCGTAGGAGTTGTGTTAAACCTTATTTTACCCGGTAAAGCACAACCTGATTTAGAATTACTAGCTGATGAAGAACAAGAAAAACATAAAAAAAATTAAATAAGACAACCTTTTAAAAGTTGCCCAGAGAGGCACAGAAGGGTGAATTGATACGATAGGTGAAAAGTAATAGTCTATCATGTCATATCCTTCCTGAGCCTCCTTGATATTCCAAGGAGGCTTTTATTTACATAAATATTAGGAGGCACATGATGAAAAATTTACTGTCAATGGAAAGTGTATCTAACGAAGAAATCGAAGCGATTCTAAAACGCGCTGCAGAGTTTGAAGCAGGATCAAAATCACAACTAGAACGAGACTACTTAGTAGCAAATCTATTCTTTGAGCCAAGTACAAGAACAAAAACAAGTTTTGAAACTGCCGAACGCCGAATTGGTGCAACCGTCATTCCTTTTGAAGCAGGATTTTCAAGTACTTTAAAAGGCGAAACATTGTACGATACAGTGAAAACGTTAGAGTCGATTGGAATGGATGCAGTAGTTATTCGTCATAAAAAGGATGCCTATTATGAAGAATTATTAGAGGGTATTAACGTATCGATTATTAATGCAGGAGATGGGGCAGGCCAACATCCTTCTCAATCTCTGCTAGATTTATACACAATTTTCAAAGAGTTTGGTAAATTTGAAGGCTTAAATATTACAATAGCAGGTGATGTGTCTCATAGTAGAGTAGCAAAGTCGAATATTATTGCCCTTCGTCGTCTAGGTGCGAACGTCAATATTGTTTGTCCTCCCCAATGGCAAGCGGAATTTGAAGCCCATCATGATTGGGATGACTTACTTGAAACTAGTGATGTAATTATGCTGTTGCGTGTACAACACGAACGAGATGCTGCATTTGAGGGATATTCCGATGAAAGTTACCATAAAAGATATGGCTTGACAAAGGAAAGAGAGAAACGAATGAAAGATGGGGCAATTATTATGCATCCTGCACCTGTAAACCGTGGAGTAGAGATTGACTCATCACTTGTAGAATGTGAGCGATCACGGATTTTCAAGCAAATAGAAAATGGAGTTTTTGTAAGAATGGCAATTGTCGAAAATATCTTGAAGGGACGAAACTAACCATGACAAAACTTTTAAAGAACGTTCTGATGCTAGATGAGCAAGGAGATTTAAATGCCACTGAAATTTTTATCGAGGATGGTAAAATTGCTGCAATCGGTGAGCATTTAGAGCGAAATGCTGATGAAACAATTGATGGAAAAGGTCATGTGATTGCGCCGGGGTTCGTAGATGTTCACGTCCATTTACGTGAACCAGGTTTTGAACACAAAGAAACAATTGCAACAGGCACTATGTCAGCTGCAAAGGGTGGATTTACTACAATTTGTGCAATGCCAAATACAAAACCAGTACCTGATTCTATAGAAAACTTGGATATGATCAATGGTTTAATAGAAAAAAGTGCGATTGTTCGAGTACTTCCATATGGCTCACTTACAGTAGCACAATCAGGTGATGCTCGAACAGATTTAAGAGCTTTAAAAGAACATGGTGCTGTCGCCTTTTCAGATGATGGTGTAGGTGTTCAAGAAGCGGCAACTATGTATGAACAAATGAAAGATGCTGCAAAAATTGGTATGACAGTTGTTGCTCACTGTGAAGATAACTCGCTAATTTATAACGGTGTTATGCATGAAGGAAAACGTAACAAGGAATTGAATCTACCTGGAATTCCTTCTATTTGTGAATCTGTTCAAATTGCACGTGATGTGCTCTTAGCAGAAGCGGCAGGAGCTCATTATCATGTGTGTCATGTTTCAACAAAAGAATCCGTACGAGTGGTACGGGACGCAAAAGCAGCTGGTATCAATGTGACCGCTGAAGTCTGTCCGCATCATTTGTTATTAGAAGAGATGGATATTCCATCTGATGATGCAAATTGGAAGATGAATCCACCACTCCGAGCAAATGACGATTGGCAAGCGCTACATGAAGGATTACTTGACGGTACTATAGATTGTATTGCGACAGACCATGCACCTCATACACAGGAAGAAAAATGCTGCGGAATGGTAGGTGCACCATTTGGAATCGTTGGATTTGAAACAGCTTTCCCGCTTTTATATACACAATTTGTTGAAACTGGAAAATGGACTCTTAAGCAATTAATTGATTGGATGTCTATTAAACCAGCTAAACTTTTCAATTTACCATATGGGAAAATTGAAGTTGGAGCATCAGCAGATTTAGTTCTATTAGATTTGAAAGAAGAGAAAGTCGTAAATGCAGAAGAATTTGCCTCAAAAGGAAGAAACACACCTTTTAATGGGTGGAAGGCAAAAGGTTTTCCAGTCTTAACAATTTCAAAAGGAAATATTGTATGGGAGGATGCACAATGACAACAAGAAAACTCATTTTAGAAACAGGCGAAGTATTTGAAGGGCAGGCTTTCGGTAGCGAAAAAGGATCACAAGGCGAAGTCGTATTTACTACAGGGATGACAGGTTATCAAGAAACGCTTTCTGACCCCTCATTTTGCGGGCAGATTGTTACAATGACATATCCTTTAATCGGAAATTATGGCGTTAACCGAGATGACTTTGAAACCATTTCACCAGCAATTAAGGGATTTGTCGTACATGAATTGGCAAAAGCCCCATCGAATTTCCGTAATGCAGGAACATTAGATGACTATTTCAAAATGAAGGATATTCCAGGAATTGAAGGTGTAGACACACGAAAACTAACTCGTTTAATACGTAACGAAGGTTCTGTAAAAGGTTATCTTTCAGCGGCTGGGGAAGAAGTGAATATAGATGAAGTAGTGGAACAACTTCGTCATACAACATTACCAACAGATCAAGTTGCACAAGTTTCTACTAAAAGCGCATATCCTTCCCCTGGACGTGGAAAACGTGTTGTATTGATGGACTTTGGGATGAAACACGGAATTCTCCGTGAGCTAAACAAACGTGATTGTGATGTTATTGTAGTACCGTACAACACAACTGCAAAAGAAGTTTTAGCATATCATCCTGATGGTATTATGCTATCGAATGGCCCAGGAAATCCACAAGATGTTCCTGAAGCAATAGAAACTGTAAAAGAACTAATCGGAAAAGTGCCAATCTTCGGGATTTGCCTTGGTCAACAGCTGTTCGGACTTGCATGTGGCGCTAAGACATTTAAGTTGAAATTTGGTCATAGAGGGGCAAACCATCCTGTAAAGGATCTTCGTACTGGTCGTACAGAGTTAACTTCTCAAAACCATGGCTTCGCAATTGATAGTGATTCACTTGAAGGAACGGATTTGGAAGTGACACATATCGCTTTAAATGATGGAACATGTGAAGGATTACGACATAAAAAATATCCTGTATTCACTGTACAATATCACCCTGAAGCTTCACCTGGACCAGAAGATCCTAACCACTTATTTGATGAGTTCATAGAGTTAATGAATAACAATACTAGAGAGGAGCAAAAACAACATGCCTAAACGCCAAGATATTAAATCCATTTTAGTAATCGGTTCTGGCCCTATTGTCATTGGTCAAGCTGCAGAATTCGACTATGCAGGTACACAAGCCTGCCTATCTCTTAAAGAGGAAGGTTACCGAGTTATTCTTATAAACTCAAATCCAGCTACAATTATGACAGATACTGAGATTGCAGATAAAGTATACATAGAACCAATCTCACTTGAATTTGTTTCTAGAATTTTACGTAAGGAACGTCCTGATGCAATCCTACCTACACTTGGAGGACAAACGGGTTTAAATATGGCAATTGAGCTTCATAATTCAGGGATTTTAGATGAGCTAGGAATTGAAATTTTAGGAACAAAATTAGATGCTATTAACCAAGCTGAGGATCGTGATTTATTCCGAAATTTAATGTATGAGTTAGGTGTTCCGACTCCTGAGTCTGATATCATTCATAACCTTGAAGAAGCCGAAGCATTTGTTGAGAGAATCGGCTATCCAGTCATCGTTCGACCAGCGTTTACGCTTGGCGGTACTGGTGGTGGTATTTGTTATAACGAACAAGATCTTCATGAAATTGTTACTTCAGGATTAAACTACTCACCAGTTACTCAATGTTTATTGGAAAGATCAATTGCTGGTTTTAAAGAAATTGAATATGAAGTAATGCGTGATTCTAAAGACAATGCAATTGTAGTATGTAACATGGAAAATGTGGACCCGGTTGGTATCCATACAGGTGATTCAATAGTTGTAGCGCCATCTCAAACATTATCAGATCGTGAATATCACATGCTACGAAATGTCTCATTGAAAATAATTCGAGCTTTGGGTATTGAAGGTGGATGTAACGTTCAATTAGCCCTTGATCCGAATAGCTTTAATTACTATATTATCGAGGTAAATCCTCGTGTATCCCGTTCATCCGCACTTGCATCAAAAGCAACAGGATACCCAATTGCCAAACTTGCAGCAAAAATTGCTGTTGGCTTAACGCTAGATGAAATGATTAACCCTGTAACTGGAAAAACATATGCGTGCTTCGAGCCAGCTTTAGACTATATCGTAGCAAAAATCCCTCGTTGGCCATTTGATAAATTTGAAACTGCAAAGCGAAACTTAGGTACTCAAATGAAAGCAACAGGTGAAGTAATGGCAATTGGCCGTAACTTTGAAGAGGCCATTCTTAAAGCAGTACGTTCACTTGAAACAGGCCATAAACATATCGAGATGAAACATGCAGAAGACTTAACCGATGAATGGATTAAAAAACGTGTTAAAAAGGCAGGAGATGAACGTCTATTTTTCCTTGCTGAAGCAATACGTAGAGGTGTCACAATCGAAACTATTCATGAATGGAGCCAAATCGATTTATTCTTCTTAGATAAATTTAAAAATATCATTGATTATGAAACTGTTTTAAAAGAGAATCCGAATAATCCAGATGTATGTCGTAAAGCGAAAAAATTAGGCTTTGCAGATGAAACAATCGCGAAACTTTGGAATACACAAGCAAACAAAGTATATGATTTCCGTAAAGAACATGGCATCATACCTGTTTACAAAATGGTTGATACATGTGCAGCAGAATTTGAGTCTGAAACACCATACTTCTATGGAACATATGAAGATGAAAATGAATCCATCCGTTCAGAACGAGAATCTGTAATTGTTTTAGGTTCAGGCCCAATCCGCATTGGTCAAGGGGTTGAGTTTGACTATGCAACGGTACATTCAGTATGGGCTATACAAGAAGCTGGATATGAAGCTATCATTATTAACTCAAATCCAGAAACAGTATCCACTGACTTCTCGATTTCAGATAAGCTTTATTTCGAACCACTAACTATTGAGGATGTTATGCATATTATCGATTTAGAACAACCAAAAGGGGTAGTTGTTCAATTTGGTGGTCAAACAGCGATTAACCTAGCAGACAAATTAGAAGCACGTGGTGTGAAAATTCTAGGGACTTCACTTGATTCAATCGATAGAGCTGAATCGCGTGACCGCTTTGAAGAAGCACTACACGAACTAGGTATTCCACAACCTCTAGGTAAAACAGCAACTAACACACCTGAAGCGATTGCAATTGCAGAAGGGATCGGCTATCCGGTTTTAGTTCGACCTTCCTATGTACTAGGTGGCCGTGCAATGGAAATCGTCTATAATACAGATGAATTAAAACACTATATGGAAAATGCCGTAGAAGCATCACCAGAACATCCGGTATTAATAGACCGTTATTTAACAGGAAAAGAAATTGAAGTAGATGCAATTTGTGATGGCGAAAATGTGTTAATTCCAGGAATTATGGAACATATCGAACGTGCAGGTGTACACTCAGGTGACTCAATCGCAGTATATCCGCCACAAAACTTATCACAAAAACATATAGATACATTAGTAGACTATACAACTCGATTGGCAAAAGGATTAGGAATTATTGGACTTATGAATATTCAATATGTCATTTCTCAAGATGTTGTCTATGTAATTGAAGTAAATCCACGTGCATCACGTACAGTACCATTTTTAAGTAAGATTACCAATATTCCTATGGCGAATGTAGCAACCAAAGCTATATTGGGCCATACAATTCCACAACAAGGCTATCCAACAGGATTAGCGCCAGTTAAAAAAGGAGTTTTTGTAAAAGTACCGGTATTTAGTTTTGCAAAATTGCGTCGTGTAGATACAACTTTAGGACCTGAGATGAAGTCCACAGGTGAAGTAATGGGTAAGGATAGCACATTAGAAAAGGCATTGTATAAAGGTTTTGTAGCAGCAGGTATGAAAATTGAAGATCATGGTGCAGTGCTTATGACCGTTGCAGATAAAGACAAAGCTGAAGCTATTACACTCGCAAAACGTTTTGTAGAAATCGGTTATTCCATTTTAGCAACACCTGGAACAGCAGAATCTTTAAAACAAGCCGGTATTAAGTCAACGATTGTTGATAAAATAGGCTCAAATGGCCCGACATTACTAGATGTAATACAAAATGGTAATGCTCAATTAGTTATTAATACACTAACAAAAGGCAAACAACCAGCTCGTGATGGTTTTAGAATTCGTCGTGAGTCCGTAGAAAATGGTGTTGCTTGTCTTACTTCTCTTGATACAGCAGATGCTATTTTAAGAGTTATTGAATCCATGACATTTACAGCTAGTGCTATGCCAAAGGCAGAATTAGAGGTGCATGCATGATTAAACAAGAGAGAATGAAAGTCGTACGTCATAAACAAATAGCAGATGATATTTTTGAGCTGACCTTAATTGGTCAGCTTTCCCTTGAAATGAAACAACCTGGACAATTTGTACATATCCGTGTCTCTGATAGTTTCGAACCATTATTAAGAAGACCAATTAGCATTTGTTCAATTGACCCAGAACATATGGAATTTACTATGTTGTATCGTGCTGGTGGTAGAGGTACTAAATTATTATCATTAAAACAACCAGGAGACGAAGTAGATATACTTGGTCCATTAGGAAATGGTTTTCCTGTAGAAGAGGCAAATACAGGAGAGACAGCCTTGTTAGTTGGTGGGGGGATCGGTGTACCGCCATTGTATGAGTTATCTAAACAACTAAATGCTAAGGGTGTTCGTACAATCCATGTACTAGGGTTCCAATCGATTAATAATGTTTTTTATGAAAAACAATTTAGTGAACTTGGTGAGACTTACATTGTAACAGCAGATGGAAGCTACGGCACAAAAGGTTTTGTAACGAATTTATTAGCTCAACTGAACCCAGAGTTTGATGTTTTTTATAGTTGTGGTCCACTACCAATGTTAAAGGCTTTGGAGCAAACATATCCTGATAAAAAAGGCTTTCTATCTTTTGAAGAAAGAATGGGCTGCGGTCTAGGTGCTTGCTATGCATGCGTTTGTAAAACAACTGATGCAGTTGAAAATGACTATTTGAAAGTTTGTTCAGATGGTCCTGTCTTTCCGAGAGGGGTGGTTGCATTATGAATCGATTACAAGTTGAGTTGCCAGGATTATCATTGAAAAATCCAATTATACCTGCATCTGGGTGTTTTGGCTTTGGTCAAGAGTATGCAAAATTATATGATTTATCGAAACTTGGAGCAATTATGATTAAAGCAACAACGTTGGAGATTCGTAAAGGAAATCCAACACCTCGTGTAGCTGAGACATCTTCTGGAATGTTAAATGCGATTGGGCTGCAGAATCCAGGGTTGGCACATGTAATGGAATATGAATTGCCTTGGCTTGAACAATATGATGTCCCGATTATCGCAAATGTCGCTGGAACTGATACAACTGATTATGTAGCTGTAGCTGAAAAAATCTCAACTGCACCAAATGTCAAAGCATTGGAGTTAAATATTTCTTGTCCGAATGTCAAATGTGGTGGGATTCAATTTGGTACAGATCCTAAAACAGCAAGTGAACTAACAGCAGCCGTTAAAGCTGTATCCAAAGTTCCTGTATATGTGAAGTTATCTCCGAATGTTACAAATATAGTAGAAATTGCAAAGGCAGTTGAAGCTGGTGGCGCAGATGGTATTACCATGATTAATACATTAATCGGTATGAGACTACATCCAAAAACAGGAAAGCCTATTATTGCAAATGGTACTGGTGGATTATCAGGTCCAGCTGTTAAACCAGTAGCTATTAGAATGGTATATGATGTAAGTCAACAAGTGAATATTCCAATCATTGGTATGGGTGGTATAACAAATGCTGAAGATGTCATTGATTTCTTATCTGCGGGGGCAAGTGCTGTTGCTGTTGGTACTGCAAACTTTGTGGATCCTTTTGTATGCCCGAATATCATCGACGAGTTACCTCAAAAGTTAGATGAACTAAACTGTGAAAAAATATCAGATCTTGTTGGAAGGAGCCATCGATAAATGACAGATAAGCCGATAATTGCTTTAGATTTTCCGTCTGAAGAGAAAGTCTTTCAATTTCTATCTCAATTTCAAGAATCATTATTTGTGAAAGTAGGACTAGAACTTTATTTACAAGAAGGCCCATCCATCATTAAAAAGATAAAAGCGCAAGGTCATGAAGTTTTTCTTGATTTAAAACTTCACGACATACCCAATACTGTTAAATCTGCAATGAGAGGTTTGGCGAAGCTTGGTGTAGATGTGGTTAATGTTCATGCTGCTGGAGGTAGCGAAATGATGAAAGCGGCATTAGAAGGTTTGCAAGAAGGAACGCCGGTAGGGGGAAAACGCCCAGCCTTAATAGCAGTGACGCAACTTACTTCAACAAGTGAGGAGCAAATGCATCGCGAGCAAAAAATCACAACTACATTGGAAGAATCTGTTCTAAATTATGCAAAGTTAGCAAAGGAATCCGGGCTAGATGGTGTTGTCTGCTCTGTTTTAGAGGCAAAAGCTATCGAAAAAGTTTGTGGTAAAGAATTTCTTAAAGTAACACCTGGCATTCGTTTATCTGGTGGTGCATTACATGATCAAAAACGTGTTGCAACACCATCGTTTGCAAAAGAAAATGGTTCTACACACATCGTAGTAGGTCGTGCGATCACACAAGCTAATGATGTGGTGGAAGCCTATCATATCGTACAATCAACATGGGGAGGACAATAAAATGACAATTCAAAAAGATGTAGCACAAGGTATGTTAGAGGTAGGAGCAGTTGAGTTAAATCCAACAGAGCTTTTTACGTGGGCTTCAGGTATAAAATCACCAATCTATTGTGATACTCGACTTACAATCTCTTATCCAAAAGTACGAAAAACAATCGCAAATGGTCTTGCTGAGTTGATCAAAGAAAACTTTCCTGAAACTGAAGTTGTTGCTGGAACTGCGACAGCAGGAATTCCTCATGCGGCATGGGTTAGCGATATTCTAGATTTACCTATGGTCTATGTACGTTCAAAACCAAAAGATCATGGTCGAGGCAACCAAACAGAAGGTAGATTACATAAGGGACAAAAAGTAGTGGTTGTCGAAGATATTATTTCAACAGGTGGTTCAAGTATTACTGCTGTCGAAGCACTTCGTCGTGAAGGAGCAGAAGTATTAGGTGTAGTTTCTGTTTATTCTTATATGCTACCTCGTGCACAACAAAACTTTGATGAAGCAGGTGTCCCATATAAAAGCTTATCAAATTTTGAAGCACTTGTAGATGCTGCTAAAGAAACAGGTGCAATACAAGAAAATGATATCCCCGCATTACTCCAATGGCATAAAGATTTAAAAGCTGGAAAATTATAAAGTGATTTAAAATAATGCTGTTTATAAAAAGCGAGATGCTCTTATTTCTTAGAAGATTGTCCAAGAGATAGGAGCTTTCTCGCTTAAACCAATTTATTAACAATAAACGTCCAATATTTTACCCACGGACAAATCTTTTTATTTGTCATATTGTTCAAACTACATTAAAATAAAGAAAACCTATCAAAAAACTATGGTTTTAGAAAGGGTTTGAAAATGGCTGAACAATTAGAAGAATTTTTACCTCAGTATACTATTAATCCACAAACAAATATTAAAAGAGTTGTACTTAAAGTGATTGATTTAGCAAGACAGATAGCTTTCTATGAACAAGTCGTAGGTTTAGAGTTACTTAGTAGTACTGAAAGTTATGCATACTTAGGCGTAAAAGGGGATTCAAAGGTGCTTTTAGAATTGCGGAAAACAGCTGAAAAGTTGCAACCCGCAAAAAGTACAGGGTTATTTCACATCGCCTTTCTAGTACCAAGTAGAGAGGCATTTGCAACAAAGTTCTTCGAAATTTTGAGAAATAAACAAACAGTAGATAGTCCTCAAGAACAAGAAACCCGTTTTCCTCATTTCGAACGTATCATTCCAATTGCTAAATTAGATAGTGCAAGTGATCACGGTTATAGTGAAGCATTCTATTTATCGGATGTGGAAGGTAATGGCATTGAAATTTACGCTGATCGACCAAAAGAAGAGTGGAATCAGCACCCTCAAGGGAGTAATCCGTTAAATTTTAAAGAGCTTGCAGAAATTGCTCAATTTGAAAGCGATGGTAAATTACCACAAGGTACAACGGTTGGACATGTACATTTGCGAGTAGATAACTTAAAAGAAACGTTGTCATTTTACAATCAAGTATTAGGGTTTGAATCTCAGCTTGTTTTAGATGATGCATTTTTCGTATCAGCAGGTGGTTATCATCATCATATTGCCGGAAATACTTGGTCTGGTACTAATATTGCACATCCTATTGCTATACACAGTGGCTTACAAGAAGTGCAATTTCAATTACCATCAAAAGCTGCATATTATAAGATGAAAAATCATGTAAAACAGTTTATCCAAATGCAAGATTTAGAAACGTATTTTGCTGTTAACGATCCAAGTGGTAATCGATTAGTATTTTTTGCCGATAATTTATAATCAAATTTTTAAAAGAGGTCGACCTTTGTTATGCTGTCGACCTCTTTGTTATTTTACATATTAATCTTGTTTCAATGTCATCACTAATTCTTCATCAGGAGTTACATAAATTGTTTTTTGTTCAAAATAAATAACGAAACCTGGTTTTGCACCATTAGGCTTTTTCACTTGACGAACTTCAGTATAATCGACCGGTACCGATGAGGAATCACGCGCTTTACTGAAATAAGCTGATAAAGTAGCAGCTTCTCTTATAGTTTGTTCATCTGGCTCTGCACTATGAATGACGACATGAGAGCCTGGAATATCTTTTGTATGCATCCAAATCTCATATTTTCTTGCTAATTTGAACGTTAGATAATCATTTTGCTTATTGTTTTTACCTACTGAAATTTGAATTCCAGTTGAAGATATAAATTCTTCAGGAGAAGGTTTTGTCGGTTTTTTACGTCGTCTAGAAGCACGTAGCTTCATAAAACCTTGTTCTGCTAATTCTTCTCGAATTTCTTCAATATCATGTGGAGCTGCTTGTTGAACTTGTTGTGAAAGCATTTCAAAATAAGCTAAATCTTCATTTGTCTTATCAATTTGTTGTTGCACCATAATTAATGCATTTTTTGCCTTGTTATATTTTGTGTAATAACTTTGTGCATTTTCAATTGGTGTTTTTCGTTCACTTAAAGGGATTTTCACTTCTGCACCATTCTCATCGTAATAATTGGCAACAGTAACTTCTTTTTGTCCTTTTTCAAAGTTATAGAGATTGGCCATCAATAACTCACCAAATAATTGATATTGGTCTAATTTTGAGGCATGATTTAAATCCTTTTGAAGTTTTTTTAGTTTTAAGCGTAACTTACTAATTTCATTTTGCAACCATCTTTCAAGATCCCCGGCTTGTTGTTTCACGCGGTCACGTTCAGCTCTAGCAAAAAACACACGATCGAGTAATGTGCTTAAAGAAGGATATGTAGTTGGTTTGCCTTCTAAATGAGTAAGTTCTATAGGAGAAAATTGTGTTTTTCCGTTCACTTCCACAAAAGTTGGTAAATTACCACCATTTGAAAACTCTTGTATAAAGGAAGGGAAAAGTTCCGCCGCAGTTTTTTCACCGTTTTTCACACGATATAAAAATTCATTGGCATGCAGTGGAGAAAAGCCGGTGAAATGTTGAACAATTTCTTGTGCTGTTTTCTCAGTAGAGAAGAATGTTTGTAACTCTTTGGGAGATACAGCTGCCGGATTCACTTTATTTTGCGCTGGAGGTGCAACATAATTTTGACCTGGAAGAACAGTTCGGTAGCTATTCATAGCAGGTGGTAAATGTTTTAAACTATCTACGATTTTTTTCGATTCTTTTTCAACCAAAATAAGGTTACTATGTCGTCCCATTATTTCAGCATGGAGTTCTCTTGTAATTGGATCTCCAATTTCGTTTTTGCTTGTGATTGTTAAAACAATTATTCGGTCTCCATCGATTTGTTCAATCGATTCTATAAAACCACCTTCAATATGTTTTCGTAACAACATACAAAACATGGGTGGTTCGGCAGGGTTTTCGACAGTTTGACTTGTCAAATGAACACGTGCGTAAGATGAATGGATTGAAAATAATAATTTATGATTACCGCCATTAGCTCGTATTGTTAAAATAATTTCTTGTGCATTTGGTTGGTGCACTTTAGCTATACGACCTGTGACCAGTTGTTGCAATTCTTTTGTCATTGCTAGTGTAAATAAGCCATCATATGCCATATGTAAATTCCTCTTTCAAAGCGTTTTGCTCTATCTTAACATTTTTTCATAGAAATATGTCTATTACATATTCGAAATGCAGAATGTTTCTAAACCAATTTATGATTATGCACAATAACTTTATCTTATGATATACTTATGGATAGTATGCAAAGAAGGATGTGACTGACCTTGGTACGAAGTATGACTGGATTTGGCAGGGGTGTCACAACAACGGATCAATTGCAGTTAACCGTAGAAATCCGTTCGGTAAATCATCGCTTTTTAGAAATTTCTACACGATTTCCAAAAGAATGGACTGAAGCGGAAGTATTTGCAAAAAAAGTACTCTCTACAAAAGTTTCGAGGGGAAAGTTAGATGTATCCGTCTACGTGAAAGAATTAGAGCCACTTGGACAAACTGTGAAAATCAATTGGAATTTGGTCAACACTTATAAAGAAGCAAGAGATGAGTTAAGAAAACAAGTTCCACTAGATGAAAAATGGTCTATGTCTGAAATTTTACAACTTGATCAAGCATTGATTTTAGAAATGAAACAAGTTTCAAAAGAAGAAATTTTAAATGCTGTGAAAGTAGCTGTTGAAGAAGCGGCTCAAGTTCTTATTCAAATGCGACAAAGAGAAGGTCAGGAATTATTAGAAACTATTTTAGGTTTCAAAAAAGCTTTAGAAGAGCAAATTGTTATTATAAAAGAAGTTTCTCAACAAGCTGTGGAGAAATATCGTGATAAACTTATAGAGCGTATAAAGGAAATTAGTCAAGCAGATTATTTAGAAGACCGTCTTTTAACAGAGGTCGCTATTTTTGCTGAAAAAGCGGATATAGCAGAAGAATTAGATCGTTTAGCAAGTCATTTAAAACAATTAGATGAAACATTGCAAGAGGATACTTCCATTGGTCGTAAACTTGACTTTTTAATGCAAGAAATACATCGCGAGATTAATACGATTGGTTCAAAAAACCAGTCAGTTGATGCAGCAAATGCTGTTGTACAAGCCAAAGCAATAATAGAAAAAATGAGAGAACAAGTTCAAAATATTGAATAATAGCAATAATTATTGTATGATTAACTTTTTGGAACGATGAGGGAGAGATAATGAGAAGAGAACGTGGATTGTTAATTGTTTTATCTGGTCCGTCGGGAGTCGGCAAAGGAACAGTGAGAAAAGAGTTATTTTCACAACCAGATACCAATTATGAATATTCTATTTCTATGACCACGCGTAAACCACGTGAGGGAGAAGTTGATGGCGTGGATTACTTCTTTAAAAGTAGAGAAGAATTTGAAACGCTAATCGATCAAGGTAAATTACTTGAGTATGCTGAATACGTAGGAAATTATTATGGAACACCTATTGACTATGTAAATGCTACTTTGGATGCGGGACGTGATGTATTCCTTGAAATTGAAGTTCAAGGTGCAGCACAAATTCGTGAAAAAGTACCAGACGGTTTATTCATTTTCCTAGCACCACCAAGTCTTTCTGAATTGCAACAACGTTTGATAGGCCGTGGGACTGAAACTGAAGAAGTAATTGCAACACGTATAGCTGCTGCGAACAAAGAATTAGAAATGATGAATTTGTACGATTATGTCGTGGAAAACGATGAAGTACAATTAGCATGTGAACGAGTAAATGCGATTGTTCTTGCAGAACATTGTAGACGTGAACGTGTAGAAAAACAATATTTAGCTATGTTGAGAGGAGAATAATAGATGCTATTTCCATCTGTTGACGTTTTAAAAACTAAAATCGATTCAAAATATTCACTAGTAAGCCTTGCTTCTAAAAGAGCTCGTGCTATGCAAGAAGGTAGTTCAGAACATTTATCTTCATATGTTTCTGACAAAAATGTTGGGAAAGCCCTTGAAGAAGTAGCTGCAGGTGTTCTTTCAATAGAAGACCAAGATGTAAATAAAGTTTATGAAGATGAAGTTTAACCATTATTCAATCGTATTTATTAATTAGGGTTGGACTTCTGGCAGTTGACACGGATTTTGATGAATATTAGTCAAAACAATTTGACAAAATCTTAGTGTATTTTGCCGGATGTGTAATTGATTAACTAAAACGCTGTAGCTCCCAGAGAATTATTTCTTTGGGAGCTTGTGTTGTTTCGAGAGGGAGAAAAACATGATTGCAAATAAGAACATTTTACTTTGTGTATCAGGTGGAATCGCAGTTTATAAGGCAGTTGCACTAGTTAGTAAACTTACTCAAGCAGGTGCACATGTGAAAGTAATGATGACAGAATCTGCAACCCGTTTTGTAACGCCTTTAAGTTTTCAAGTTATGTCCAAACATGATGTTTACACAGATACATTCGATGAGAAAGATTCAGGAGTAATCGCACATATTGATTTAGCAGACTGGGCAGATCTTGTCATCGTTGCCCCAGCAACAGCTAATATTATTGGTAAACTAGCTAATGGTATTGCAGATGATATGGTAACAACTACTTTACTTGCAACAACATCAACAGTTTGGATAGCTCCAGCGATGAATGTACATATGTATGATCATCCGGCAGTAATACGAAATATTGAACGTTTAGTGAAAGATGGCTATGAATTTATAGAGCCTGCTGAAGGGATTTTAGCTTGTGGATATGTTGGAAAGGGTCGTTTAGAAGAGCCAGAAAAAATTGTTTCCTTAGTAGAACAATTTTTTAAACCAAAATTCTTGCCTTTGAAAGGAAAAAAAGTGGTTGTTTCTGCTGGCCCAACTAGAGAAAGAATAGATCCAGTACGATATTTAACAAACTTTTCTTCTGGAAAAATGGGGTATGCAATGGCTGCAGCAGCACAGAAGTTAGGTGCAGAAACGATACTTGTTTCAGGACCTGTTGATATTACTCCTCCAGTAGGTGTCAAACTCATTTCTGTAGAAAGCGCTGAAGAAATGTTACAAGCTATTTTAAGAGAATATGATGGTTCAGATATTGTTGTAAAAGCGGCAGCAGTTGCAGATTATCGTCCTAAAACGAATCTACCTCAGAAAATGAAGAAGCAAGCTGGCGATACAAGTATTGAACTTGAAAGAACAACTGATATTTTACTAACTTTAGGTGAACGGAAACAACATCAGTTACTTATCGGCTTCGCTGCGGAGACGAATAATGTATTAGAATATGCAAAAGGAAAACTAATCAAAAAAAATGCGGACTATATTATTGCAAATGATGTTTCTAAATTAGATCGCGGCTTTGGAACAGATTCCAATACAGTTACAATAGTTGGAAAAGAAGATTTCCAAAAAAGCTATGCATCAATGCCTAAGGAACAACTTGCTACTGAGTTATTTTTGACTATCCTAAAAAGAGAAGGTATATCACAATGATTGCGCAAATTATTGTTGATGTTTCTGCTTATCCTGTGGACAGGCCGTTTGACTATTTAGTTCCTGCTGAACTTGAGGAACTTGTAGAAGTTGGTTGTCGTGTTAAAGTGCCTTTTGGTCCGAGAAATGTGCTTGGATTTATCATATCATTGAAAGACCAAACTGATGTGCCTGACAATAAACTAAAAGCCATTACACAATTATTAGATATAGAACCAGTACTAACTGAAGAGATGCTTGAACTCGCTAAATGGATGACAGTGCATACTCTATGCTATGAAATAGATGCCTTACAAGTGATGCTACCTTCTGCATTACGGGCAAAGTATGAGAAAACGATTAAGCTAACGACTGAACTGACCAATTTACCTGACGAATTGCAGTCATTGTTTGGTCAAAAAGAAATGATTCCTTATAAAAAAGTTGAAGCAGCTAATCTTTTAAAACTCCTTAAATATTGTATGAAGCAGGGATTCGTTGAACAGAAAACAGTTGTAAAACAGCAAGGAAAAGTAAAAGCTGTTCGCAAAGTGAAAGTATTGGACGATGTGTTTAAATTGCAAGAAATTGCTACATCCATCCCTACACGCGCAAAGAAACAAGTGCAAGTTGCAGAATGGATGGTAGAGCATGCAGGTGAGGAGTTTATCCCTCATGAGCTTTGTGAAATGTTAAATATTACATCGGCCGTATTAAATGGAGTCATTGAAAAAGGAGCAGCTAGCTATTTCAAAGAGGAAGTATACCGCAATCCATTTGCAAAAGATGCACACAAATCGAAAGCACTTGAATTGACCGGCGAGCAAACTGAAGCATTAACGCAAATCCTGCAATCTATGAAAGAAAAAGCCGCAACTACCTTCTTATTACACGGTATCACTGGTAGTGGTAAAACAGAGGTATATCTGCAAGCCATTCAAGAGGCTATTAATCAGGGGCAAGAGGCAATCGTTCTAGTACCTGAGATTTCATTGACTCCCCAAATGACTGAACGATTTCGAGCCCGTTTCGGGGATTTAGTAGCAGTTATGCATAGTGGGTTATCTAAGGGTGAAAAGTATGATGAATGGCGAAAAATCGGCCGTGGGGAAGTAAAAGTAGCAGTAGGGGCTCGATCCGCTATTTTTGCTCCTTTTACTAATCTAGGGCTTATTATTTTAGATGAAGAACATGAATCTACTTATAAACAAGAAGATACACCTCGCTACCACGCTAGAGATGTTGCAATTTGGCGCAGCCATTTTCATCATTGTCCTGTAATTTTAGGCAGTGCTACACCTTCACTTGAGTCTTTTGCAAGGGCTAAGAAAAATGTTTACACTTTGCTCACTTTATCAGAGAGAGCTAAAAAACAATCTCTTCCTAGTGTACAGGTAGTAGATATGCGAGAAGAACTTCATAGTGGGAATCGTTCGATGTTTTCTACCTCTTTAACGGAAGCGATTCAAGAAAGACTTGCTCGAAAGGAGCAAATGGTATTATTTTTAAACCGACGTGGCTATTCTTCTTTTGTTTTATGTCGCGATTGCGGAACTGTTGTTCAATGTAAGAACTGTGATATCTCTATGACATATCACCGTTCAACTGAAACTTTAAAATGTCATTATTGTGGTTATGAACAACATGTTCCAACAGAATGTCCAGAGTGTCACAGTGAGCATATTCGCTTTTTTGGGACGGGTACTCAAAAAATTGAAGCTGAAATTCATAAAGTGTTCCCTGAAGCAAGAGTGTTAAGAATGGACGTTGATACAACAAGGCAAAAGGGTGCACATGAACGAATTTTGGATGATTTTGGCGCTGGTAAGGCGGATATTCTACTAGGAACGCAAATGATTGCGAAAGGTCTAGATTTTCCTAAAATCACATTAGTAGGGGTTTTAAGTGCAGATACGTCCTTAAACCTTCCAGACTTTCGTGCTGCAGAACGTACTTTCCAATTGTTAACTCAAGTTAGTGGACGTGCTGGAAGACATGATTTACCTGGTGAAGTGATTATTCAAACGTATAGTCCAGAGCACTATGCGATTCAATTGTCAAAAGAGCAGCATTATGAACCGTTCTATGAACAAGAAATGGCAATGCGACATAAGTTTGCTTACCCACCATACTTTTATGTTGTACTAATCCAAGTAACACATGAAGATGTTATGATGGCTGCAGAGTATGCGGGTAAAGTGATGGATTGGTTAAAATTGAAATTATCCACTCAAGTAGGTTTAATAGGCCCTACTGCTGCATCTATAAGTCGAGTGCAAAATCGATATCGCTATCAATGTTTGATAAAATATAAAAAAGAACCGAATTTAATTGAGACATTACAACAATTGATTCGGATATATCGTACAGAATGGATTAAAAAGGGTATTCAACTTACCGTTGATTTAGATCCTTCTACCATTTAATTTTGAAGATAAAGAAAAGAGGTTCCAAATGGCACTGTTAGAAATTGTGAAAAATCCCGCGAAGATATTGGAAACAAAAGCAGCTGAAGTGACAAAATTCAATGCTGATCTAGCTAAATTACTTGATGATATGTATGAAACAATGCTAGAAAATGATGGTGTGGGTATTGCGGCTCCACAAGTAAATAAAAGTATCCAGGCTGCAGTGGTAGAACTTGGAGAAGAACGTGATGTACTAGAGCTTATTAATCCTGTAATCGTAGAAGTTTCTGAAGACACAGGAGTTGATATGGAAGGTTGCTTAAGTTTTCCAGATTTATATGGAGATGTTGAACGCCCTCTATATGTAAAAGTACAAGCACAAGACCGTACTGGAGCATTATATGAATTAGAAGCATACGACTACGATGCACGTGTTATTCAACATGAGATTGATCATTTACATGGTATTCTATTTGATAAAAAAATCACGAGAACTTATACATTGCAAGAAATAGAAGAAATGTATGCAGAGGAGGATGAAGAACAATGATATCAATCGTTTTTATGGGAACTCCTGATTTCTCTGTTCCTGTCCTACAAATGCTACATGACGAAGGGTATGACATAAAAGCAGTTGTTACACAACCAGATCGCCCCGTTGGACGTAAGCATATTCTAACTCCTCCACCTGTAAAAGCAGCTGCTGTAGAACTTGGATTACCTGTTATTCAACCTGAACGATTAAAAGGATCAGAACAATTACAACAAATTATTGCATTAAATCCTGATTTAATCGTTACGGCAGCATTTGGTCAAATTTTACCGAAAGAATTGTTAGATACACCTAAATTGGGATGCATAAATGTACACGCATCATTACTTCCAGCATATCGTGGTGGCGCTCCAATTCATCAAGCAGTTATTGATGGTCAAAAAGAAACTGGCGTAACCATTATGTATATGGCAGAAAAATTAGATGCAGGAGATATTATTGCACAACAAGCGCTAACTATTGAAGAAGAAGACTATACAGGCCTCCTATTTGAAAAATTAAGTATTGTTGGCCGAGACCTACTTAAAGCTACGCTTCCATCTATTATTGATGGTACAAATCAACGAATTCCTCAAGATGAGTCAAAAGTGTCTTTTGCACATAATATTTCACGTGAACAAGAACGTATTGATTGGTCAAAAAATAATACAGCTATCTACAACCAAATTCGTGGTTTACACCCATGGCCAACGGCTTATACAACTCTTGATGGTCAAAATGTGAAGATTTGGTGGGCAAAAAAATCTTCTGTTTCACATCAGCAACAACCTGGTACAGTTATTGGTATTTCTAAAAAGTTCTTTACTGTTGCAACTGGTGAAGGACAAGCAATCGATATTATGGATTTACAACCTGCTGGTAAAAAGCGTATGGAAGCTGTCAATTACCTAAATGGTGTAGGTTCAAAATTACAGATAGGGGACCGCTTTGAATGAGTAAAAGTAAAAAAAACATGCCTATCTGGGATGGTAATGTTCGTGATGCAGCATTGACGATATTACTTGCTGTTGATAAACAGCAAGCCTATAGTAATTTGTTGTTACATCAAACAATAGAAAAATATAAAATCGATGCAAAAGATCGTGGTTTGTTAACAGAAATTACGTATGGTACATTGCAATATAAAATGACTCTCGATTATTATTTGGAGCCATATGTACGTGGTAAGCTGGAGGATTGGGTTCGCTGGCTATTACGAATATCTTTGTATCAAATTGTATTTTTAACGAAAATACCTGACCATGCAGCTGTGAACGAAGCAGTAGAAATTGCAAAACATCGTGCACGTCATCGTGGTATTAGTGCTACGGTTAATGGAATATTGCGTTCTATTTTACGTGATGGTATTCGTGATACAACAAATATTGAAGACGATGCTAAACGTTTAGCGATTGAGACGAGTCATCCTGAATGGCTAGTACGTCGATATATTGATGGTTTTGGATTAGAAAAAACATCCAATATGTTATTTGAAAATAATTTGCCCCCTATCCAAACTGTGCGTGTCAATACTGCAAAAGCGACAGTTGACGAAGCTTTACGTAGTCTATGGGATGAAAAATTTTCAGTTAAACGCAGTACTGTGATACCTGAATGTCTTCACATCATAGAAGGACAAGCTGCTCGTTCTAAAGCATTTAAAGAAGGACTTATAACGATACAAGATGAAAGTTCAATGTTACCTTCATATGCGTTAGAAGTGCTTCCTGGTATGAGAGTTTTAGATATGTGTGCAGCTCCAGGAGGAAAAACAACGCATATTGCTGAAAAAATGAATAACGAAGGTGAACTAATCGCAACAGATTTACATCCACATAAGATTAAGCTTATTGAGCAAAATGCGGATCGTTTAGGTTTATCAATCATTCAACCTCAAGTTTTAGATGGAAGAAAAGCTAGTTCAATATTTGAGAAGGAATCATTTGACCGTATTTTGGTGGATGCACCTTGTAGTGGCCTTGGTGTTATTCGTCGTAAACCGGATATTAAATACACCAAAAAAGAAGAGGATTTTGAATCTTTACAAAAAATTCAGCTTCAACTATTAAATACTGCATATACTTTATTAAAAAATGAAGGCAAAATGGTTTACAGTACATGTACAATTGATAAAATGGAGAACAACGGTACTGTTGAAGCTTTCCTACAAGCTCATCCAGATATGGAGTTATCTCCAATCAAAGATGTACCAGAAGTATTAACTGCATTAAAAACAGTAGGTATGATGCAAGTCTTTCCACAAGATTTTGGTAGTGACGGCTTTTTTGTTGCTGCTTTCAGAAAAAAAGGAGGATCCACAAACTAATGGATCAAGAAATAAAAACAACAGCAAGAGTTAAAAAAGAAAAACCACAACTTCGCGAATCAATTTATTCATTATTACCTGACCAATTACAAGAATGGTTAAAAGAAAATGGAGAGAAACCATTTAGAGCTGCTCAAATATTTGATTGGTTATATATAAAACGAGTAAAAAGTTTTGAAGAAATGTCTAATCTTTCAAAAGGATTACGTGAAAAATTGCAACAAAAATTTGCATTTAGTACATTGAATACTTTAGTAAAACAAGAATCTAAAGATGGTACCATCAAGTTTTTGTTTCAATTACAAGATGGGTATTCAATTGAAACTGTACTAATGGCTCATGATTATGGGAATTCTGTATGTGTAACAACCCAAGTTGGATGTCGTATTGGATGTACATTCTGTGCATCAACTTTAGGCGGGTTAAAACGCCATCTTTTACCTGGAGAAATTGTAGAACAAGTTGTGAAAGTGCAACAAGCATTAGATGAAAAGGAACAACGTGTAAGTTCAGTTGTTATTATGGGAATTGGTGAACCATTTGATAATTATGATTCGATGATGCAATTCTTACATGTCATCAATCATGAGAAAGGGTTAAATATTGGAGCTCGCCATATTACCGTTTCTACAAGTGGTATTATTCCTAAGATTTATAAATTTGCAGATGAACAATTACAAATTAACTTTGCTTTATCATTACACGCACCGAACCAAGAATTACGTCAACAATTAATGCCGATTGCAAAAGCTTACAAACTACCAGAACTAATCGAAGCAGTGAAATATTATACTGAAAAAACTGGTCGCCGAATCAGTTTTGAATACGGTTTATTTGGAGGTGTTAATGACACAGTTGCACATGCAGAGGAATTAGCACAACTTGTTAAGGATATTAAATGTCATGTCAATTTAATTCCAGTAAACTATGTACCAGAACGTGACTATGTACGAACACCAAGAAATAAGATTTTCGATTTTGAAAGAACGCTAAAAAAACATGGTGTCAATGTTACTATTCGTCGTGAGCACGGCTCAGATATTGATGCAGCTTGTGGTCAATTACGTGCGAAGGAGAGAAAAGAAGAGACGACCCACTAATGAGGTGATACGTTGTGAGATATACTGTTGTAAGTGATATTGGAAAGAAAAGAGCAGTAAATGAAGATTCAGCAACTTTTATCTCGCGTGATGACTCATACCAACTGGCTATTGTAGCAGATGGTATGGGTGGTCATAATGCAGGTGATGTTGCAAGTCGTATGGCTGTTACACATTTTGAAGAGTTATTTTTAAAGGCGGATAAAGCCCGTTTTGAAACAAATGAATCAATTGAAGAATGGTTGGTTTCAACAGTAAAAGAACTTAACAAAATACTTTATCAATACTCGTTAACACATGAAGATTGCCAAGGTATGGGTACTACACTTATTGCTGTTCTTTTTAATGGAAATGATGCGACTATTTGTCATGTAGGTGACAGTCGTGTTTACTTTGTTACTAAAGAAGAGAATCGCCTTGTCACTAGAGATCACTCGTATGTCAATATTCTCGTAGATAACGGTGAAATTAGTGAGGAAGAGGCTGAAAGTCATCCAAAGAAAAACTATATTATTAAATCATTAGGAACAGAATCTACTATCGAACCAGATAGCTATAAAGTTGAGATTCTTGACGATTCATTTATGTTAATTTGCTCGGATGGTCTAAGCAACAAAATATCAAATATTGAAATGCACAATATAATAATGAGTTCAGCTACCCTTCAAGAGAAAGGTAGCCAACTTGTGCAATTAGCTAATGATAATGGTGGAGAGGACAACATTACACTCATCCTGCTATCAAAAGACATTGAGGAGGTGTAAGGATGCTCGTTGGAAAAAGAATCAGTGGACGTTATAAAATTCTTGACGTCATTGGTGGCGGTGGAATGTCAAATGTCTACTTAGCACATGATATGATTTTAGATCGCGATGTTGCGATTAAAGTATTGCATTATAATTTTTCAAATGAACAAGAGATGCATCGACGTTTTCAACGAGAGGCTTTATCAGCCACTAGTCTTACACATCCGAATATTGTTAGTATTTATGATGTTGGTGAAGACGGGGATATGCATTATTTAGTCATGGAATACGTGAAAGGGCAGACATTAAAACAATACATACAAAAATACGCCCCACTAGCCCCTGTTAAATGTGTGAATATCATGAAACAATTGACTTCAGCAATTGCAAGCGCACATCAAAATCAAATTATTCATAGAGATATTAAGCCACAGAATATTTTAATGGACGAATCTGGCAATGTGAAAATTACTGATTTTGGTATTGCAATGGCTTTGGAGGATACTTCCTTTACAAGAACCAATTCAGTTTTAGGAACAGTACACTACTTATCTCCAGAACAAGCACGTGGTGGTACCGCAACAAAAAAATCTGATATTTATTCTTTAGGAATTGTTCTTTATGAGTTATTGACAGGCGAACTACCTTTTTCTGGGGAATCTGCTGTTGCAATTGCATTGAAACACTTACAATCAGATACACCTTCTGTACGATCTATAGTCCCATCAATACCTCAAAGTTTAGAAAATGTGGTCTTGAAAGCTACTGCTAAAGATCCGCTTCATCGTTACTTATCAGTTGAAGAGATGAAAGAAGATCTAGAAACGGTTTTATCTGATGAAAGAAGTCATGAAACAAAATTCATCCCACCTTTCGATGAGGATGCGACGAAGCTTATTCCTGTTATAAAAGAAGCTGAAATTGACAGCATACAAGATTTAGAAAAGACAAAAGCTATTCCTATAAAAGAAAAAGATTCGTACAATGATGAAAAAAAAGAGAAAAAAGGAAAAAGAAAAAACAAAGTTTTAATCTTTGTAGGATTGTTACTTAGTCTTTTACTTGTTTTTCTAATTGTATTATTTTTATATCCAGATTTATTTTCTGAAAAAAGATATGAAGTACCAGATGTAACGAATCAAAACGTAGACAAAGCAATCCGCACTTTAGAAAATGCAGGATTTGTTATCGGGGACCAAACAAAGCAAAATTCAGATGACATTAAAGAAGATAAAATTATTTCGACAAATCCTGTAGCGGGGAAAGAACGAACGAAAGGAACAGAGATTGACTTAACTATTAGCGAAGGACCGAAAAAAACGGAAATTACTAATTATGTTGGCAAGGATATTACACAAGTAAAACAACTACTTGAAAAGCAAGGCTTTAATGTGAATGTTAAAGAATCTTATTCCGATGAAACTGAAGGGACAATTATTCAACAATCTCCTAAAGAAGGGGAAAGTGTTATAGCAAAAGACACGACAGTCACCCTAACAATAAGTAAAGGTGTTGAACAGGAATTAGTTGCAAGTTTACTTGGATATGACAAAACAGCATTAGATTCTTATGCAAAAACCTCAGGGTTTAATATTCATATTGGAAGCGATGAATATTCAGAGACCGTTCCGAAAGGACAAGTTATTTCTCAAACGCCAAAAGCAGGGACAAAAGTTGCTATAGGTAGTAAAATCGATGTCGTTCTATCAAAAGGAAAAGAACCAAAACCTCTTAAATTGTTTGTTAAATCTGTAGTGATTCCTTACGAACCAGAAGTTGAAGGTGAACCTCAACAGGTAAGAATATATATTCAAGACCATACACGTTCAATTAAAGATGTGGAACAAGAATTTCAATTATATTCTACTCAGCAGAAAAGGATTCAACTTCAAATTGAAGAAGGGCAAGAGGCTAGATACAAAGTAGAGCGTGATGGTAAAGTAATCATTAATGAAAAGGTAGCATATTAAATTCTAAAATAAGGAGGTAGGACATGCCAAAAGGCCAAATCAGAAAAGCTTTAAGTGGCTTTTATTATGTCCAAGATGGTGAACAACTGATTCAATGTCGGGGGCGCGGAGTCTTCCGTAATAAGGGAATAACACCTCTAGTAGGAGATTATGTAGAATATGAAGTTGAAGGAAATAATGATGGTACAATTACTGCTATTTTAGAACGTAAAAATGAACTTGTACGTCCTCCTGTTGCAAATATTGACCAAGCAATCCTTGTATTTTCAACGAAAAAACCTGCATTTAACCCGATTTTACTGGATCGTTTTTTAGTGGTTTTAGAATCCTTTCAAGTGCATCCAATCATTTGTTTGACGAAAACGGATTTACTATCTGAAAAAGAACTACAAGAGATTGAAAAATATAAAGCCAATTATGAAGCAATTGGTTATAGAATAATCGAGACATATAAAGATGACCCGAATTTACTAACTAAAATGATACCTTTATTACAAAGTAAATTAACTGTTTTAGCGGGACAATCAGGTGTTGGTAAATCTACATTACTTAATACACTAATGCCAGAACTAGAACTAAAAACGGGGATTATATCCGAAGCGCTTGGTCGAGGAAAGCATACAACTCGTCATGTAGAGCTAATTGAAATAGCTGGAGGGTTAATAGCTGATACTCCTGGTTTTAGCTCATTTGACTTTGATAGAATAGAAAAAGAAGAATTAACTCAATGTTTCCCTGAGCTTTTTGTATTATCGGAAAGTTGTAAATTTCGAGGCTGCTTGCACTTAAAAGAACCAAAATGTGCAGTAAAAAAAGCCGTAGAAGAGAAAAAAGTAGAACAATATCGTTATGATCATTATCTACAATTCTTACAAGAAATTATTGATAGAAAGCCGAGGTACTAAACTATGATTCAAATTGCACCATCTATTTTAGCTGCTAATTTTTCAAAATTAGCAGATGAAGTAAAAGAAGTAGAAGAAGCAGGAGCTAAGTTAATCCATATTGATGTCATGGATGGCCACTTTGTACCTAATATTACTATGGGACCAATTGTTGTAGAAGCATTGCGCCCAATAACCAATCTTCCGTTAGATGTCCATTTAATGATTGAAAATCCAGATCAATATATAGAGGATTTTGCAAAAGCTGGTGCAAACTATATTACTGTTCATGTTGAAGCATGCCGTCATTTGCATCGAACAATTCAGCTAATTCGTTCTTTCGGAGTGAAACCTGGAGTTGTGTTAAATCCACATACACCAATTGAATCCATTAAACATATTTTAGAAGATGTTGACTTAGTATTATTAATGACAGTCAATCCTGGTTTTGGTGGACAAAAATTCATTCATTCTGTTGTACCAAAGATAGCAGAACTTTCAGCTTTGATTAAAGAAAAGGATGTAAATGTGGAAATAGAAATAGATGGCGGTATTAACACAGAAACCATCGTGCCATGCGCTCAAGCAGGTGCTACAATCTTTGTAGCAGGTTCTGCGATTTATGGTAAAGAAAATCGTAAAGAAGCATTACAAAGCATTCTAGAGGCAGGAGAACAGTCTATACGATGACTGTTGTCATAATATGTGCTGGAGGTCCAGAGGAGGAAGTCGTATCGAACGATTTCCTCTTTTCTTTCCAAGATGTTAAATTTATCGGAGCTGATCACGGAGCTGTTTATTTGTTGAATAGAGGGATTATTCCAGATTTAGCAGTAGGTGACTTCGATTCATTAACGAATGAAGAGTGGCAATTGGTTCATGAGCGCGTACCAAATATACAACGCCATAAACCTGAAAAAGATGAAACAGATACAGAACTAGCGCTATTGAAAGCATTAGAATTCAATCCGACTGAGATTCTTTTAACAGGTGTTACAGGTGGAAGACTCGACCATTACGAAGCAAATTTACACATTTTATATCGTGTTCAAAAAATGTATCCATCTATTGAAATAAAAATAATAAATAATTTTAATTGTTTGCAATTTTTGTGGCCTGGAGAACATAAGATAGTATCAGATCACTATTTCAAATATCTTTCGTTTTTTGCATTTGGTGATGTCGTGAGAAATGTAACATTACGAAATGTTTTTTATGAAACGACAGATGAAGTCATTGATATAGGGACTACTCGATTTACAAGTAATGAAATAGTAGGCGATTATGCGTCTATTTCATTTTCTAGTGGCATATGTTTAATGATAAGAAGTATTGATGATAAGGAGTGACCAGTTGAAAGTATACACATTTCAATTACCAAAAGTAGTTAGCAATTTTGCCCGATTTTGTTTACAGATGGTTTCAAATGATCCTGCAGGTCCTAAAAAAACAGCTACTAGAAAGAAAAAAGGAAACGAAAAAACGCCAAGTTGATAACTTCAACTTGGCGTTTTATTTGGAAGAACGGATTAAACGCGTTCAACTTTACCTGATTTTAATGCACGAGCAGAAACCCATACACGTTTTGGTTTGCCGTTTACTAAAATACGAACTTTTTGAAGGTTTGCGCCCCAAGTACGTTTGTTAGCATTCATTGCGTGAGAACGGTTGTTACCAGACACAGCTTTACGTCCAGTAATGACACATTTTTTTGGCATATTATTTCCCTCCTCATAAAGAAGTTGAAAGATTCATGATTTCACTTCGGTATTTCACATACTTTAATAATTTAACACACACTTTTACCTAATGCAACTGATTTTGATAGACTTTCAAGAAAAAAACCTTTACAGTCTAAATGTAGACGAATTGATAGGTTTTCTTTTATAATCAAAATTTGTATAGTACAATAAGAGATAGTCAAAAAGAAATCAGGAGGCATTCTAATGTCAGTAGAATTGAAAAATGAATTCGGTAGTATTGATATCTCTAATGATGTTGTTGCACAAATAGCAGGTGGAGCAGCGATTGAATGCTATGGCATCGTCGGTATGGCAAGTAAACACCAAATTCGTGATGGCTTAACAGATATTCTTCGTAAGGAGAATTTCGCAAAAGGAGTAATCGTTCGTCAAGATGGTGAAGATTTACATATCGATATGTATGTCATTATTAGTTACGGAACTAAAATTTCAGAAGTAGCCTATCAAGTACAATCAAAAGTAAAATATACACTAGATAAAACATTAGGAATGGCAGTTAAATCTGTTAATATCTACGTGCAAGGTGTTCGCGTAGCGAACGTGTAAGAGGAGGAACTTATTCAAATGAAGTCGTTAGACGGGATTAAATTCGCGGAAATGGTACAAGCTGGTTCAAGCCATTTAGCTCAAAATGCGGAATATGTTGATTCGTTAAATGTATTCCCTGTACCTGATGGAGATACAGGAACGAATATGAATTTATCGATGACATCAGGTGCAAAAGAAACTGCTGCTAACAAGGTAGCAAACATTGGAAAGACAGCGCAAGCATTATCAAAAGGATTGCTAATGGGAGCACGAGGTAATTCAGGTGTTATATTATCTCAATTATTCCGCGGATTTGGTAAAGCTGTCGAAAAAGAAACTGAATTAGATGCAGTAAAATTTGCGCAAGCATTTCAAAGTGGGGTAGAAACAGCTTATAAAGCCGTTATGAAACCTGTTGAAGGAACAATTCTTACAGTTGCACGTGTTGCTGCTGAAAAAGCAGTGGAAGTTGCAAAAACAGAAGAAGATATTGTTGTTATTATGGAACAAACTTTAGCTGCAGCAAAAGAAGCGCTAGCTAAAACACCTGACCTATTACCAGTACTGAAAGAAGTAGGAGTGGTTGATAGTGGTGGCCAAGGTTTAGTCTTTGTATATGAAGGCTTTGCAGCATCCTTAAAAGGTGAAGCAATTCCTGCTCCAACGAAAATAGATTCAATCGATGATTTAGTAAATGCAGAACATCATAAAGCGCAAGATTTTATGGATACTTCTGAAATCGTCTATGGATACTGTACAGAATTTATGGTGCGTTTTGAAGACGATAAAAAACCATTTAATGAATCAGAATTCCGAGAAGATATGAGCCACTTCGGTGATTCACTACTAGTTATTTCTGATGATGAAGTGGTGAAAATCCACGTTCACTCTGAAACACCAGGGAAAGTTATCTCTTATGGTCAACAATATGGTAGTTTAGTAAAAGTTAAAGTAGATAACATGCGTCTTCAACATACAGCAATCGTTGGAGAAGATCATAAAGTAGCCAAAAAAGAAGTGAAAAAACAACCATATGCAATCGTAACAGTAGCAATGGGTGAAGGTGTTGCACAACTTCTAGAAAGTGTTGGCGCATCATATGTGATAGAAGGCGGTCAAACAATGAACCCTTCTACAGAAGATATTGTCAATGCTATTAAAGAAGTAGGGGCAGAAAAAGTATTAATCTTACCAAATAATAAAAATATAGTAATGGCAGCTGAACAAGCAACTGAATTATTAGATATTGAGGCTGCTGTTGTACCAACAAAAACAATTCCACAAGGTATGTCTGCAATTCTTGCATTCAACCCAGAGCTATCAGTTGAGGAAAACAAAAAACATATGACAGCTGCATATGCAAATGTTAAATCAGGACAAATTACATTTGCAGTACGTGATACTTCAATTGATGGAGTAGAAATTCACAAAAATGATTTCATGGCTATTAAAGAAGGGCAAATTATCCAAGCTACACCTTCTTTAAAAGTCGCTTCTGAAATATTAGTAAGCGATATGGTTGATGAAGATTCAGAAATTGTCACAGTACTATACGGCGAAGACGTTGAAAAGCAAACTGTTGATGAATATGTTGAATTTATAGAACAAAAATATCCAGATGTAGAAGTAGAGGTACATGATGGGAAACAACCATTATATCCTTATATCATTTCTGTAGAATAAGTCACAATTAGAATTATTAATCATAACAACCTATGTAAAACGGCTAAGAAAAAAATCTTGGCCGTTTTTCTATATATAGCTTGTTTGAGGTCAAATAGAAAAAGACTAAAATGTTTGGTTATATGAGAATATTCGTGTAAGATAAGTTTTGAATATTACTAGAAATGCGTGGGGAGAAATTATGAAATTTACATCCGTTTTTGATATTATCGGTCCGGTCATGATTGGTCCTTCTTCATCACATACTGCTGGTGCGGCTCGAATTGGTCGCGTTGCCAGAGATTTATTTGGACGTCAACCTAAATGGGCTAAAATCCACTTGTATGGTTCTTTTGCGGAGACGTATAAGGGACATGGAACTGATGTAGCAATAATCGGTGGATTACTGGATTATGATACTTACGATGAAAGAATTAAGACTGCATTTAAAGAAGCAGCAGAGGCAGGATTAACTTTTGAATTCATACCTGAAACAGATCATACAGAGCATCCAAATACAGCAAGAATCGTAATTGGTGATGATGATATGGAAATGTCAATGGTTGGTATTTCAATTGGTGGTGGTGCGATTGAAATTACTGAACTTAACGGATTCCCACTTCGATTATCAGGAGGCATGCCAGCAATCTTAGTAGTACACGATGACAGAGCTGGTTGTATCGCCAATGTAGCTAATTGCCTTGCAAAACATAATATTAATATTGGTCATATGGAAGTGTCACGTAAAGAACGAGGAAATATGGCATTAATGGTCATAGAAGTAGATCAAAATATCGAACATGCTATTTTAGGAGAAATCGAAAATCTTCCTAATATTACGAAAGTGACTCGTATTAAAAACTAGGAGGTATAAAAAATGGAAGTATTATTTCGTAATGTTAGAGAATTGGTAGAACGTGCAGAAACAGAAAATAAACTCATTTCAGAAATTATGATCGAACAAGAAATTTTAATGTCAGAAAGAAGCCGAGATGAAATAATGGAACAAATGTCTCGAAATCTTACTGTCATGGAAGAGGCTGTTGAAAGAGGTTTAAAAGGAGTACGTTCCGTAACAGGTTTAACAGGTGGAGATGCCGTATTATTACAAAAATATATACAATCAGGTAAAGGATTTTCAGGAAATCTTTTACTAGACGCTGTCAGTAAAGCTGTTGCTACAAACGAAGTCAATGCAGCCATGGGAACAATTTGTGCAACACCCACTGCAGGTTCTGCAGGAGTTGTACCAGGTACACTTTTTGCCGTGAAAAATAAATTGAATCCTACAAGAGAACAAATGATTCGATATTTGTTTACTGCAGGTGCTTTCGGTTTTGTTGTAGCTAATAATGCATCTATTTCAGGTGCAGCTGGTGGCTGTCAAGCTGAAGTAGGTTCGGCAGCTGCGATGGCTGCTGCATCCATTGTTGAAATGGCTGGCGGTACACCTTCTCAAAGTTCACATGCATTTGCAATTTCACTTAAAAATATGCTTGGTCTTGTATGTGATCCGGTAGCAGGATTAGTGGAGGTTCCTTGTGTTAAGAGAAATGCAATGGGAGCTGCAAATGCTATGGTAGCAGCAGATATGGCATTGGCAGGTATCACGAGTCGTATTCCAACAGACGAAGTAATCGGTGCAATGTTCCGTATTGGTCAAACAATGCCTGTAGCTTTAAAGGAAACCGCACAAGGTGGATTAGCAGCAACACCAACAGCTAAGGCAATTCAAGCGAAGATTTTTGGTGGGGCCGTGTTACATCGTGACTAACCTACTGGATTCAGTAACTGATTTAAAAGGTGTTGGGAAAACATCTGCTGATACATTAAGTTTGATGGGCATTGCAACGATAAAAGATTTGATATTAACGTTTCCGTATCGTCATGAAGATTTTCGTCTAAAAGATTTAGCAGAAACACCACACAATGAAAGAGTTACAGTAGAAGGACGTATCGAAAGTGAACCAACTGTTCTTTATTTAGGTAAAAATAAATCACGCTTACAAGTACGTATGTTGGTTGGACGACATTTGATAAAAGTTGTTTTTTTCAATCAAGGATATTTACGAAGTAAATTAACACTCGGTACCATTGTAACCGTAACAGGTAAATGGGATAGGGGCCGTCAAATCATAAATGGAAGTAATGTGTCATTTGGCCCTAAAACAGATCAGGCAGATTTTGAACCAGTATATAGTTTAAAGGGTAAGTTGACTCAAAAAAAATTCCGCCAATTTATCCGTCAAGCCTTGGATTTATCAAAAAATCAGCTTCCAGAGACTTTACCTGAACAGTTAAGAAATGAGTATAAATTACTGCCCCTTTCAGATGCTTTAGAAGGTGTTCATTTTCCAAAAGATGCAAATCATGCAAAACAAGCACGTCGAAGATTTGTTTACGAAGAGCTGTTACAATTCCAGTTGAAAATTCAAGCATTAAGAAAAACTCGGAGAGAGCAAGAACATGGTATTATCATTCAATATGATTTAGAAAAGGTTCGTGAATTCATCAGTTCTTTACCATACGAGTTAACAAATGCCCAAAAACGTGTTGTCAATGAAATATCACGTGATTTACTAATCCCCCAACGCATGAATCGATTATTGCAAGGGGATGTAGGATCTGGGAAAACTGTGGTGGCAGCAATAGGATTGTATTCCTCAGTTACAGCTGGATTTCAAGGTGCATTAATGGCGCCAACTGAAATTTTAGCAGAACAACATGCAGCATCACTTGATGAATGGTTGCATCCTTTTGGTGTCAAGGTTGCATTATTGTCCGGATCGGTTAAGGGAAAGGCAAGAAGAGAGTTGTTAGAGAGAGTATCAAATGGAGACATTGATATTCTTGTTGGAACACATGCATTGATACAACCGGATGTATCATTTAAAAAATTAGGGTTTGTTATAACTGACGAACAACATCGTTTTGGGGTCGAGCAACGCAGAGTTTTGCGTGAAAAAGGGGAAAATCCGGATGTGCTTTTTATGACCGCAACGCCTATTCCGCGTACATTATCGATTACAGCATTTGGAGAAATGGACGTTTCAATCATTGATGAAATGCCAGCAGGAAGAAAGAAAATTGAAACTCATTGGGTAAAAAGTGAACAATTCAATCAAGTGTTAACCCGAATGGCGAAAGAACTTGCCAATGGTCGTCAAGCTTATATTATTTGTCCGCTCATTGAAGAATCAGATAAGCTTGATGTGCAAAATGCAGTAGATGTTTATCAACAACTTTCAACTATTTATAAAAATAAATTCAAAATAGGTCTTATGCATGGACGTTTACCCGCAAATGAGAAAGATGAGGTAATGCGTGCTTTTAGTGAAGGAAGACTAGATGTTCTCGTTTCTACAACTGTTGTAGAAGTAGGGGTAAATGTTCCAAATGCAACATTTATGGTAATATATGATGCTGAGCGATTTGGTTTAGCTCAACTTCATCAATTACGAGGTCGAGTAGGACGGGGAAATCATCAATCTTACTGCATACTTATTGCAGATCCGAAAAGTGAAGAGGGTAAAGAGCGTATGATTTCTATGACGGAAACGAATGATGGTTTCCGTTTAGCGGAAAAGGATTTAGAACTCCGTGGACCTGGTGATTTTTTTGGAAAAAAACAAAGTGGCTTACCGGAATTTAAAATGGCTGATTTAGTCCACGATTATAGAGCGTTAGAAGTAGCAAGGCAAGATGCAGTGAAACTTATTGAATCACCTGAATTTTGGCGAAGTGAAGAATATAAAGCTTTACGAGAATATCTTGCTTCATCGGGTGCTCTTGATGGCGAAAGAATTGATTAAAAGTGGGGGGATGCAAAGCTGTTTTGAAAAACAACACTTGCATTCTCTTTTTTATATTTATATACTGATATTAGTACCAAGTGCTAATATTAAGGGGCGACGAAGAATAATATGAAGTACTCAAAGAAAGAACGACAACTATTATTGCAGCAAACGATTCAAGAAAACCCATTCGTCACAGATGAACAGCTTGCTACAAAGTTTAATGTTAGTGTTCAGACGATTAGACTTGATCGTATGGAGTTATCCATTCCAGAATTGCGTGAACGGATTAAGGATGTAGCCGCCAATAATTTTGAAAATGAAGTTAAAACCTTACCTATAGATGAAGTTATTGGAGAAATTATCGATATTGAATTGGATGAACGTGCGTTATCTATTTTTGATGTTGGGGAAGAACATGTCTTTCAAAGAAACCGCATTGCAAGAGGACATCACTTGTTCGCCCAAGCGAATTCTTTAGCAGTAGCCGTTATTGATGATGATCTTGCATTAACAGTCCATTCTGACATTCATTTTTTGAAACCAGTAAAAGCAGGGCAACGCGTAGTATCTAAAGCCGTGGTTACAGGAAAAGATAATGAAAAAAATCGTACGTTCGTCACCGTTACCTCTACAGTAGATGGAAATACAGTTTTTACGGGACAATTTGAGATGTATCGAACGAAAGGTAAAGGTGAAAAGTAAATGAAATTAGCAGTTGATGGTATGGGTGGGGACAACGCACCTCAAGCCATAATCGATGGTGTATATGAAGCACTTGAAGAAAACAAAGATTTAGAAGTTTTACTATATGGTTCAAAAGAAAAAATGCAACCATTTTTAAAAGATATGAATCGTATTACAATTATAGATTGCCAAGAAGAAATTGAAGGAACAGATGAGCCTGTTCGTGCAGTACGACGTAAAAAGGATGCATCAATGGTGAAAATGGCTCAAGCTGTTGCAGATGGTGAAGCAGAAGCTTGTATTTCAGCAGGGAATACGGGTGCTTTAATGGCATCTGGATTATTTATTGTGCATCGTATTGATGGTATTGACCGTCCAGCGCTTTCAACAACATTACCTACGTTAGATGGTAGTGGTTTTGATATGTTGGACCTGGGCTCTAATGCAGATGCAAAGCCGGAAAATCTAGTGCAATATGCTATAATGGGAAGCATTTATGCAAAACAAGTACGTGGTATTCAAAATCCAACAGTAGGTTTGTTGAATATTGGTACTGAAGATAAAAAAGGCAATGACCTAGCAAAACATGCTTTCACTTTATTAAAAGATGCGCCAGTGAATTTTATCGGAAATGTAGAGGCACGAGAATTATTAAATCATGCTGCTGATGTAGTCGTAACGGATGGTTTTACAGGTAATATGGTATTAAAAACCATTGAAGGAACAGCAGGCGCTATTTTTAAAATGATGAAAGAAGCTTTTATGTCTTCCACAAAATCAAAAGTCGCAGCATTGATGATGAAAAATGATTTGAAAAATCTTAAAAATAAAATGGATTACACAGAGTACGGTGGTGCAGCATTGTTTGGCTTAAAAGCACCGGTGATTAAAGCACATGGTTCTTCTAATGCAAGAGCTTTTGCAAGTGCAATTCGTCAAGCACGCAAAATGGTCGACTATAATGTTATTCCAACAATCGATGCAACCATTATGAAATCTAAACAAAATGAACAATAACTTTTTTAATGTTGTTATACAAAGGGGAATGTAAAATGACGAAAATTGCTTTTATTTTTCCAGGGCAAGGTTCACAAACTGTAGGAATGGGTCAAGAATTTATTTCTCAGGAATCTGCGTGTAAGGAATTTTATGATCAAGCAGATCAACTTTTAGGGATTGAATTATCGAAGTTAATGTTAGAAGGTCCTCAAGAAGACTTAACACTAACTTACCATGCGCAACCAGCATTATTAACCACTGGTGTTATGATCGCTGAAAAGTTAAAAAAAGCTGGGATTACACCAGATTTTACTGCTGGACATAGCTTAGGTGAATATGCTGCAATTGTTACTTCAGGTGTTATGACCTTTGCGGATGGGGTACAAGCTGTACATAATCGTGGTATTTATATGAATGAAGCAGTACCCGCTGGCGAAGGTGCAATGGCTGCCATTTTAGGCTTGAATCGTGATGAACTGAAACAAGTTACTGATAGTGTTACAGCTGAAGGGGAAATTGTTCAGCTTGCCAATCTCAACTGTCCAGGTCAAATTGTTATTTCTGGAACAGCTAAAGGTGTAGAATTGGCTTCTGAAAAAGCCAAAGAAGTAGGTGCTAGACGTGCTATTCCATTAGTTGTTAGTGGTCCTTTCCATTCCGAGCTAATGAGACCTGCTGCTAGCAAGCTACAACAAATGCTCTCTAAAATTGATATGCAAGATGCTAATGTACCAGTTATAGCTAATGTTAATGCACAACCTGTTACTTCAAAGGCAGTGATTCTAAACCAATTAGTTGAACAATTGTATTCTCCAGTACTATGGGAAGATTCAGTCCGCACTTTACTTGCTGAAGGGGTAGATGTCTTTATTGAATGTGGTCCCGGTAAAGTTTTAAGTGGACTTGTCAAAAAAGTGGATCGTAAAGTGAAAACATATTGTGTTTATGATGAAGCAACATTCAACCAACTAATAGAAGCGGCAAAGGAGTGGTCTTAATTGGCAGATTTAACGAATAAGGTAGCTGTTATTACAGGTGGCTCTAGAGGAATTGGACGTGCAATTGCACTTCACTTAGCTAAACTAGGAGCTAAAGTTGTTGTGAACTATAGTGGTAGTCAAACAAAAGCAGAAGAAGTTGTATCTGAAATAGAGGATGCAGGTGGTTCTGCGATTGCAGTTCAAGCGAATGTAACGGATGCAGAAGCTGTTGCAAATTTGATGAAGCAAGCTATAGAAAACTATGGTAAACTTGATATTTTAGTAAATAATGCTGGCATTACTCGTGATAATTTACTTATGCGTATGAAAGAAGAAGACTGGGATGCTGTTATGAATACGAATCTTAAAGGTGTCTTTCTATGTACTAAAGCTGTTACACGTCAAATGATGAAACAACGTGCAGGTCGTATTGTTAATATTGCTTCCATTGTCGGAGTTGCAGGGAATGCTGGTCAAGCAAATTATGTTGCAGCAAAAGCAGGTGTTATTGGCCTAACTAAAACAGCAGCGAAAGAACTAGCAGCTCGTAATATTTACGTCAATGCTGTAGCTCCTGGATTTATAGATACTGAAATGACAGAAGAGTTACCTGAACAGATTAAAGCACAAATGCTTACTCAAATTCCGCTAGCTAAATTAGGTAAACCAGAAGATGTCGCAAAAGTAGTTGCATTTTTAGCCTCTGATGAAGCAAGCTATATGACAGGTCAAACGCTTCATGTAGATGGCGGTATGGTCATGTAGACGTCTTGTATGTATAAGAAATCATTGAGAGGAGGTGAACAATTTGGCAACAGTATTAGAACGTGTATCTAAAGTTGTCGTTGACCGTTTAGGTGTTGACGAAAGCGAAGTGAAACTAGAAGCTTCTTTCCGTGATGATTTGGGTGCGGACTCATTAGACGTAGTAGAATTAGTAATGGAATTTGAAGAAGAATTTGATATGCAAATTGATGACGAGGACGCAGAAAAAATTGCTACTGTAGGTGATGCAGTAAGCTTTATCGAAAGCAAACTCGGCTAATTTCACGTATAATATACAATACTTAAAACTTCCCCGCTTTTCTAAAGTGAGGGAAGTTATCTTTTTATTTTTGCACATTGTATAATAAAAAGGTAAACTATAGATTGTACCAAATGGAAAATAAGAAGGTTGATAAAAGATGAGAATACAAGGACTCTCACAAAAGAATGGCGCAATTTCAGAGCAGGCACGTCTAAAATTCGCTGAATTACAAGATTTATTGGGCTTACACTTCAATAATCCTAATTTGTTATACAACGCATTTACACATTCATCATTTGTAAATGAGCATCGTAGAAAGCTTTTTGAAGACAATGAACGTCTTGAATTTTTAGGAGACGCTGTGCTTGAGCTAACTGTTTCTAAGTTTTTATTTCTTAAATTTCCTAAGATGACTGAAGGCGAACTAACAAAATTGCGTGCAGCAATGGTTTGCGAGCCATCCCTAGTGATATTTGCTAATGAGTTGAATTTTGGTAAATACGTATTACTAGGTAAAGGAGAAGAAATCACAGGTGGTCGTCAACGTCCAGCATTACTTGCGGATTGTTTTGAAGCATTTATAGGTGCTTTATATTTAGACCAAGGTTTAGAAACAGTTGTTGGCTTTTTGGAAAAAGTTGTTTTCCCAAAAGTCGAGCTCGGTGCATTTTCACATGTTATGGACTTTAAGAGTCAATTACAAGAAATGGTACAACAAAATAATTCTGGTACATTACAATATGAAATCATTAAAGAAAATGGTCCAGCACATAACCGTACATTCGTCTCTCAAGTGTTGTTAAATAACAAAGAACTTGGAGTAGGCAACGGTAAATCTAAAAAAGAAGCGGAACAAAAAGCAGCACAATGCGCTATGCGTGCTTTAAAAGTACAAATAGCGAATGATCAGGAGGGTTAATTTTGTTTCTTAAACGGCTTGAAGTGATTGGTTTTAAATCTTTTGCTGATCGAATAGGTATAGACTTTGTACCTGGCGTTACTGCTGTCGTTGGCCCGAATGGTAGTGGTAAAAGTAACGTAACAGATGCGATTCGCTGGGTACTCGGTGAACAATCAGCTAAGTCCCTTCGTGGTGCAAAAATGGAAGATATTATTTTTGCCGGAAGTGATTCACGCAAACCGCTTAACTTTGCAGAAGTATCATTAATTTTAGACAATGAAGACGAACGCTTACCGATTCCATATAACGAGGTAAGCGTTACTCGTCGTGTTTATCGTTCTGGGGAAAGCGAGTATTTGCTTAATAAGCAACAATGTCGATTAAAAGATATTACAGATCTATTTTTAGATTCAGGATTAGGAAAAGAAGCTTTCTCAATTATTTCTCAAGGACGAGTAGATGAAATATTAAATAGTCGTCCTGATGATCGACGTACAATTTTTGAAGAAGCTGCTGGTGTATTAAAGTATAAACAGCGTCGTAAAAAGGCTGAACATAAATTATTTGAAACAGATGATAATTTGAATCGTGTATTAGATATTTTACATGAGTTGGATAAACGAATCGAACCATTACATATCCAAGCATCCGCAGCAGAAGATTATTTGAAAATGTCAACAGAGCTAAAAGATATCGATATCGCAGTTTTAGTTCATGATATGGAGCAATTAAACAATGCCATGGAGAGTATTGCGAAAGAAAAGGAAAATCTGTTTTCAAAAGAACAAGTTCATGCTGCACAGATTACTGAAAAAGAGTCTTATATTACAAAACTTCGAAAACAATTAACCGAGCTAGATAGTTTACTAGATGAATCACAGCATCAACTTGTAGATGTAAGTGCAGAAGTTGAACGTTTTGAAGGCCGTAAAGTATTAATGGCTGAAAAACGAATAAATGCAGCGGCACAACTAACAAAACTACAACAATCACTTCAAAAGGCAAAAACTTCTAGCGACAGTTGGAATAAATTGAAGAGCGAGAAAGAAAAGCAATTAGTAGATCGCCAACAAGAGCTCCAAAATTTAAAGAAAACAGTAAAACAACTTGAAGATAATTTGAATCGTTCAACTTCTGAAATTGAAGCAGAGATTAATAAATGGAAAGACACATATATTGACCGCTTAAATGAAGAAGCTACTGTTAAAAACGAAGTAAAAAATATTACAAAACAATTAGAAGAACAAACTGAGAATTCTGTAAAAATTTCAAGCCAATCCACAGAAATGGTAACTGAGCTCAAAGGCTTACAACAAGAGCAACAATTGGTAGCTGAGAAATTGCAAAATGTAGAAAAACAAGTAGCGTTGAAGCTTGAAAAATATAAAAATTGTCAACAAGATTTGCAAAATGCAAAAAGACAGTACGATCAGCAACAATCTATGTTATTTAAAGGCTATCAACATTTACAACAGATGAAATCTCGTCAAGAAACACTTGCTGAACTTGAAGCGGATTTTTCAGGATTTTATCAAGGTGTAAAAGCTGTTCTAGTTGCACGTGAAAAGCAACAATTACAAGGTATTCATGGTGCGGTAGCAGAGCTAATTCATGTTGATGGCGAATATGCTCGTGCTGTTGAAACTGCTCTAGGTGCTGCAATGCAACATGTTGTAACTGAAACGGATGTAGATGCTCGTAAAGCAATTACATGGTTAAAACAACAACGAGCAGGTAGAGCGACATTTTTACCTAAAAATGTGATGAAGTCTCGTAAAGTACCTGCAAATGTATTGCAAACTGTTGCAAATCATCCTTCATTTATTAATACAGCAGATGAATTGGCAACATATGATCCTGCATTTCGTACAATTGCGGAGAATTTGTTAGGTCATGTACTAGTATCAAAAGATTTACAAGGTGCTTCTCAAATTGCAAAAACTTGCGGTTATCGTTATCGCGTTGTCACTTTAGATGGTGATGTTGTTAATACCGGGGGTTCTTTGACCGGGGGTTCTGTTAAACAACAGGCATCATTATTTAGTCGTAAAGCTGAACTTGAAAGCTTAACATCACAATTATCTCAAATGCAAGCTTCTATCGGAAATGCAGAAAAGGTAGTTGCAGAATGGAAAGAACAAGTAGCAGAAAAGACTACACTTCTTGAACAGTTACGTATAGAAGGTGAAGAAATACGTGCTGAAGAGGTAGAGTTAAGTGCTCGTCATCGCGAATTAGAAGCCACTACTAAACGATTGTCATTAAGAGTTTCTATGTTTAGTGATGAACAACAAGATGCATCTGGTCGTAAATCAAGACTAGAAGGACAACTAGCAGATTTTAATCGTCGAAAAGAAGAGTTATCAAAAGAATTAACTAAAATCAATCAAACGGTTGAAGAATTGAATGTTTTAAAACAACAAAGTGAATCAGAACGTGATGTTTTACAAGAACAATATGCTTTAAAACGCTCAGAATTAGCAGTTTTACATGAACAGGTATCCCAACTAAAATTAGCAGTATCTGATGCTGTAACTCAATCGCAACAAGCTATTGAGGAAGTTTCGAATATATCAAAAGAAATAGACTGGATTACCAATGGTGGAGACATTAATGGTCCTTCTGAAGAAGAAATAATTGTTAAGATTACAGATTTACAAAGCCGAAGAGAAGAACTTGTTAAAACTGTTGAACAAACGAAGCAACAACGTACTGAAGTTCAACAACAAATTGATGCAATAGATATTGAGTTAAAAGAATTACAACGGGTGCATCAAGGACTTCTTGATGGATTACGTAATTACGAAGTGAAATTAAATCGTTTGGATGTTGAACATGAGAATTTAGCCAAACAACTTGAAAAAGAATATGAGCTTACATTTGAGGAAGCATTACTTGAGCCATCGTTAGATGTAGATGTTGATACTGCTCGACGTAAAGTTAAGTTGTTAAAACAGTCCATTGCAGAATTAGGCACTGTTAATATTAGTGCCATTGAAGAATATGCTACAGTTTCAGAACGTCATTCATTCTTATCAAACCAACGGAATGATTTACTTGAAGCACAAGAAACATTAAACGAGGCAATTCGTGAGATGGATGAAGAAATGACGAATCGTTTCAGCAGCACATTTTATGAAATTCGACGACATTTCCAAGATGTATTTCGTGAATTATTTGGTGGAGGTCATGCCGATTTAGAATTGCTTGATCCAGAAAATCTTCTAGAAACAGGCATTGAAATTGTGGCACAACCCCCAGGCAAAAAACTTCAACGACTAAGCTTATTGTCAGGTGGAGAAAGGGCGTTAACAGCCATTGCTTTACTATTTGCCATTTTAAAAACACGCCCAGTTCCATTCTGCATTCTTGATGAAGTTGAGGCTGCCCTTGACGAATCAAACGTTGCTCGTTATAGTCAATATTTGAAAAAGTTTAGCTCAGAAACACAATTCATCGTCATTACTCACCGTAAAGGAACAATGGAAGGTGCAGATGTATTGTATGGTATTACTATGCAAGAGTCTGGTGTCTCTAAGCTAGTATCTGTTAAATTAGAACAGGAAGAACCTGTTCCATCGTAAGACAAAGGAGCGAATAATATGAGCTTTTTAAAACGTATGAAAGAGAAGTTGATGGGTAGCTCAAAAACTGAAAAAGAAGAGCTATTGGATCAAACAACAGAAGAACAAGAAGTTGTAGAACATTCTACAAACGAAGTGCAAGAAATAACTGTTGATAGCACTAAAAAAATAGAGCCAGAAACAGTAGAACAAGAAAAAGAGATTGAGGAAGATAATCAACAAAAAGAAGAAAAAAACAAAAGAGGTTTTTCTGCCTTCTCAATCACAGAAAAGTTCAAATCTGGTTTAGCTAAAACACGTGATTCATTTACTTCAAAAGTAAATGATCTAGTAGCACGCTATCGCCATGTCGATGAAGAATTCTTCGAAGAACTTGAAGATTTATTACTTCAAGCGGATGTTGGTATGGAAACAGTTATGGAGTTAACTGAAAAACTTCGATTTGAGGTACAACGAAAAAATATAAAAGATACAGAAGGCATACAAGCATTAATATCTGAGAAACTTGTAGAAATTTATGAACAAGGTGAAGAAGATATTACAGAGTTGAATATTCAAGAAGGCGATTTAACGGTAATCTTGTTCGTAGGTGTGAACGGTGTTGGAAAGACAACTACAATCGGTAAGTTAGCACATCGTTTTAAAAAACAAGGTAAAAACGTGTTACTAGCGGCAGGGGATACTTTCCGTGCAGGTGCTATTGATCAATTGCAAGTATGGGGAGATCGAGTAGGAGTAGAAGTTATAAAACAATCTGAAGGATCGGATCCAGCTGCAGTTATGTATGATGCTATTCGTGCAGCCAAAAACCGCAAAGCAGATATATTGATTTGTGATACTGCCGGTCGTTTGCAAAACAAAGTGAATTTGATGAACGAATTAGAAAAAATTCATCGTGTCATTTCCCGGGAAATTCCGTCGGCTCCACACGAAGTTTTACTTGCGCTTGATGCCACAACAGGACAAAATGCGTTACAACAAGCGCAAATCTTCAAAGAAGCGACAAATGTTACAGGAATTGTTTTGACAAAATTAGATGGTACTGCAAAAGGTGGTATTGTCCTTGCGATACGAAACAAATTGCATATACCAGTAAAATTCGTTGGCCTTGGAGAACAAATGGATGATTTACAACCGTTTGACTCTGAACGTTATGTATATGGCCTATTTGCTGATGCACTTGATGAACAAATAGCTAAAACTGAAGAATAAGATTTAGAATAGTGAAAGGAGTTGCTGAAAAATTTTGGCGACTCCTTTTACTTTTTATTAAATTATTCAATTGAGAGAATGGTAGTGTTTAAAAAATCCACTTCTTGTCTTTATGATTATTGGCAGGGGGAAATAAGGTAATTGTTATCTGTTTTTTTAAAATAAAATAGACAAGTATTTTTACTTGACAGAAACAATAATTATCTTTATGATACAGAAGAATATGTAAAAAAGAGGAGAGGTTGCGAAATGCTACTTGAAAAGACAACACGCATGAACTTTCTCTTTGACTTTTATCAAGCATTATTGACAGAAAAACAACGTAGTTATATGCAACTCTATTATCTAGATGATTTATCACTTGGAGAAATTGCAGAATCTTATGATGTTTCACGTCAAGCTGTTTATGATAATATCCGTAGAACAGAATCAATGCTTGAAGAATACGAGGAAAAACTTCAACTTTTTGAAAAATTCCAGAACAGACAACAAATACTTTCAAAACTAGAAAAAAGTATAACCGTAGCTCAAACAAACAATGCAGAACAGCTATCATTAATTGAACAACTAAAGCAATGTGATTAGGAGGCGACATGCATGGCATTTGAAGGTTTAGCGGAGCGACTCCAAGGAACGATTAACAAGATTAAAGGCAAAGGTAAAGTAAACGAACAAGACGTCAAAGAAATGATGCGTGAAGTTCGATTTGCTTTAATCGAAGCTGACGTTAACTTGAAAGTCGTGAAAAGCTTTGTAAAAAAAGTTAGCGAACGTGCTGTAGGTCAGGATGTTATGAAAAGCTTAACCCCTGGTCAACAAGTTATTAAGATTGTACAAGATGAGTTAACAGATTTAATGGGTGGCGAACAAAGTCCGATTAAATTTGCAACAAAACCACCAACTGTTATAATGATGGTCGGTTTGCAAGGTGCTGGTAAAACAACAACAACCGGTAAGCTGGCAAACGTATTAAGAAAAAAATATAATCGTAAACCATTACTCGTAGCAGCTGATATATATCGTCCGGCAGCAGTGAAACAATTGCAAACGCTAGGAAAACAATTGTCTTTACCAGTATTTTCTTTAGGTACTGATATTTCTCCTGTTGAAATTGTTCGTCAAGCTATAGAAACAGCAAAAGAGGAACATCATGATGTTGTATTGATTGATACTGCTGGTCGACTACATGTCGATGAAAAACTAATGCAAGAGCTTAAAGATATTCGTGCATTAAAAGAACCAGATGAAGTATTTTTAGTAGTTGATGCAATGACAGGTCAAGATGCAGTAAATGTTGCTGAAAGCTTTGATGAAGCTGTTGGTATTACAGGGGTTGTTTTAACAAAACTTGATGGTGATACTCGTGGTGGTGCTGCACTTTCTATTCGTTCTGTAACCCAAAAACCGATTAAATTTGTAGGTATGGGCGAAAAAATGGATGCACTAGAACCGTTCCATCCTGAACGAATGGCTTCACGAATTCTTGGCATGGGCGATGTCATGACGTTAATCGAAAAAGCTCAAGCAGCAGTCGATGAAGAACAAGCAAAGGCTTTAGAAGAAAAATTTAAAACACAATCTTTTACGTTAGATGATTTTCTTGAACAAATGAGTCAAGTGAAAAAACTTGGACCTTTGGATGAAATATTGAAAATGCTACCAGGTGCAAACAAAATTAAAGGACTTGAAAATGCTAAAATCGACGATAAACAAATTGGCCATATTGAAGCAATTATTTTATCAATGACCCCAGCTGAAAAAACAAATCCCGAAATTATTAATGCAAGCCGTAGAAAACGTATTGCAAAAGGTTCTGGTTCATCCGTCCAAGAGGTAAACCGACTAATCAAACAATTTGAAGATATGAAAAAAATGATGAAACAAATGACAGGTATGGCGCAAAAAGGGAAGAAAAAAATGAAACTTCCTGGCTTAGATTCCTTGTTTAAATAAAAAAAATACGCTAAAATATAGTGTGTTAAGAAAAAACACTTTACAAACAATCCAAAGCTTGCTATTATACTATCTTGTGTGAAACTATTCGGAGGTGCAATTAAACAATGGCAGTTAAAATTCGTTTAAAACGTATGGGAGCTAAAAAATCTCCTTTCTATCGTATCGTAGTAGCAGACTCACGTTCACCACGTGATGGTCGCTCAATCGAAACTATCGGTACTTTCAATCCATTAACTTCTCCAGCAGAAGTTAAAATTGACGAAGCTAAAGCATTAGCTTGGTTAGGAAATGGTGCGAAACCATCTGATACTGTACGTAACTTGTTCTCAGAACAAGGCATTATGGAAAAATTCCATAACTCTAAAATCGGTAAATAATCGGAGGTGGCATTATGCAGCAGCTGATTGAAGTAATCGTAAAACCTTTAGTCGATTATCCAGACGAAGTAAAAATTATTACTGACGAAAACGACAATCGTATTGTTTATAAACTTTCTGTACATCCAAGTGATATTGGAAAGGTCATTGGCAAGCAAGGGCGAGTTGCTAAAGCAATTCGAACAATTGTTTACTCAGCCGCAGGCAGCCACCATCATAAAAAGACTTATATCGATATTCTAGATTAAAACTAGGAAGGAGCAAACGTTCCTTCCTTTTTTATATATAATATTTATATAAAAGCGGAACGCGCTTGAATAGCCCCGACAAGTGCTGGAGAGCCCGACTCAAAAGCGTTTTTCAGCTTTTGACCAAGGGATCGAAGCAACATTGAGGGGCTAGCGCGTGGAGCTAGATAAATAAAAGTGGAACGCGCTTGTTAAACAATTCAATATTTTAAAGAGGTGAACAATATGGAATGGTATAACGTAGGGAAAATTGTTAATACGCATGGTATTCGAGGAGAAGTTCGTGTCATTTCTCAAACGGATTTTCCAGAAGAGAGATATGCTGTTGGTCAACAACTAGCTCTTTTTAAACAAGGTGAGAAAAAGCCAATGTTATTAACAATTGCTTCTTCTCGTCCACACAAAAACTTTATTCTATTATCATTCGAAGGGTATCCTAATATCAATGATGTAGAGTCATTCCGAGACGGAATACTAAAAGTTAGTGAAAGGCAACTCGATGAAGACCAATTACAAGATAACGAATTCTACTACCATGAAATAGTAGGTTGTACAGTTTACGATCAAGATGGAAAAGAAATTGGAAAAGTGAAAGAAATCTTTGAAACTGCTGCAAATGACGTTTGGACAGTTAAAGGATTAGATGGAAAAGATCATTACATTCCTGTTGTAGATGAATTTGTCAAGGAAATCGATATTGATGAAAAGAAAATAGTAATCGAAGTAATAGAAGGGCTATTATCATGATGAATATTCACGTCTTATCTTTATTTCCCGAAATGTTCACAGGCGTTTTTGGATCTTCCATATTAAAAAAAGCACAAGAAAAACAAGCTGTGCAACTATCAGTTACCGATTTCAGACAATTTTCTAATAATAAACATGCTCAAGTAGATGATTATCCATATGGTGGAGGAGCAGGAATGGTGTTAAAACCAGAACCTCTATTTAATGCTGTAGAGGCTCTTGTGGAAGAGGGAAAGAAACCCCGCATCATTCTTATGTGTCCACAAGGAGAACGCTATACACAGGCAAAAGCTGAAGAATTAGCGCAAGAGGAAGATTTAGTTTTTGTATGTGGTCATTATGAAGGGTATGATGAAAGAATTCGTCAGTATTTAGTAACGGACGAGCTGTCAATTGGTGATTTTGTTTTAACCGGTGGAGAATTAGCGGCTATGACAATAATCGATAGTGTTGTAAGGTTATTACCGGGTGTTCTTGGAAATGATGATTCACCTGTACTTGACTCTTTTTCAACTGGATTACTTGAACATCCACATTACACCCGTCCTGCAGATTTTCGTGGTATGAAAGTACCGGATGTATTATTATCAGGTAATCATGCGAAAATTGAACAATGGCGAATGGAACAATCTTTAAAGCGTACAATTGAACGTAGACCGGATTTACTAGAACATATAGAGTTAACAAAAGAACAACAAAAATATCTTGAAAAACTAAAAAAACTGTAAAGTATAAAGACTTGCAACAGGTTAAAATATATGCTAATATTTGAGATGCATTTCTATGGAGATGCCGCATTACGGTGTTCCGCTGTAGCAACCACAGTGACCTGCAAGAGCATCTGTCTAAGGAGAGAAAACAATGTCAAACATTATTTCAGAAATCACTAAAGATCAACTTCGTACTGACATCCCAACATTCCGTGCTGGAGATACAGTAAAAATCGACGTTAAAGTAGTCGAAGGTACTCGCGAACGTATCCAAGTATACGAAGGTGTAGTTATCAAACGTCGTGGTGGCGGTATTAGTGAAACTTTCACAGTTCGTAAAATTTCTTACGGCGTTGGAGTTGAACGTACATTCCCATTACACACACCAAAAATCGCTAAACTAGAAGTTACTCGTCGTGGTAAAGTACGTCGTGCTAAATTATACTACCTACGTAACTTACGTGGTAAAGCTGCTCGTATTAAAGAAATTCGATAAGCTTATTTTTGAAGAATGGAGAGCTTGCATTTCAAGCTCTCTTTCTTTTTGCCTGAAATGATAAATCCTTGTACAATATAAGTAGAAATGTCAAGGGGGCATCGATGATGGAAAAGCATAAAAGGGAAAAGAATGAGTTGTGGGAATGGACAAAAGCACTTATTATTGCATTTGCACTTGCAGCTGGCATTCGATACTTATTATTTACGCCAATTGTAGTTGATGGTGAATCAATGATGCCTACACTTGAAAACGGGGATCGTATGATAGTAAATAAAATTGGCTATCGGATTGGAGAGATACACAGGTTTGATATAGTAGTATTTCATGCTCCTGAAAAAAAGGATTATATTAAACGTGTAATAGGTTTACCCGGTGACAAGTTAATGTATAAAAATGACCAACTATATATAAATGGAAAAGCAATTGAAGAACCATATTTAAAAAAATTTAAAGATGAAATAACAGATGGTGGAACTTTAACAGAAGACTTTTCATTAAAAGATATTCCAAGTGTACAAGGGGATACTATCCCGCAAGGATATGTTTTTGTTATGGGCGATAATCGACGATATAGCAAAGATAGCCGGCATATTGGGATCGTTTCTGTTGATAAAATTATCGGAAAAACAAATGTTGTCTTTTGGCCTTTCAATCAGATAGGCAAAGTGAACTAACAAATTGGAGTGAAAAACTTGACTATACAATGGTTTCCTGGACATATGGCCAAGGCACGCAGACAAGTTACGGAAAATTTAAAGCTTGTTGATATTATTTTTGAATTAATCGACGCACGCCTGCCTATGTCATCTAGAAATCCGATGCTTGACGAAGTCATTCATCAAAAAACAAGATTATTAATATTAAATAAAGCTGATATGGCAGATGAAACTCAAACAAAAAAATGGCTTGCTTATTTCGAACAAAAAGGCCATAAAGCTATTGCCATTAATTCATTGGATGGAAAAGGTTTGAAGTTAGTAACAAAAGCTGCGCAGCAGTTATTAGCGGATAAATGGGCACGTATGAAAGCAAAAGGTTTAAAAACTAGAGCTATTCGCGCAATGATTGTAGGTATACCAAATGTAGGGAAATCTACACTTATCAATCGTCTTGCAAAGAAAAATATTGCAAAAACAGGTAATACTCCTGGTGTTACAAAGTCTCAACAATGGATTAAAGTTGGTAAGGAATTAGAGCTATTAGATACTCCAGGGATTTTATGGCCGAAATTTGAGGACCAAGAAGTTGGATATAAATTAGCGCTAACTGGAGCTATAAAAGATACGATTACGAATATGGATGACCTTGCTATTTATGGCTTGAATTTTTTAAGTAATCATTATCCAGGGCGTATGGAAGATCGATATCATATTTCAAGCTTGAGTGATGAAATTGTTGAAACTTTTGATCATATAGGAAAATTACGAAACGTTTATATATCTGGTGGAGAAATTGATTATGACCAAGTAGCTGAACTAATTGTAAGAGATATTCGCAGTCAGCAACTTGGTAAGCTAACCTTTGATTTTGTAGAAGATTTTGCATAAAAAAATAGACCTTTTTTACCGATGTGTAAAGAAGGTTTTTTTTCTGTATTTTAATTAAAGATAGCCGATAAAAAGAGTATCAATGGGTGTAAGTTAACTTCATCTTCACGGATTATGAGTGAACCAATCGGGTTTAGTAAAAGGAGAATTTTAAGTGAGTACCATTAAAGAAATTAAAGATGCACTATTGAAAGAAACAGAATGGCAACCTTGGATGGATGAATTAGAAACAGACGAGAGACAAGGTATTGTTAGAGCGTTGGAACAATGGCATCGTCGCAAGGAAAAATATGATCATCTCTTATCAGAACACAAGAAGAAACTTGAATTCGATGAATCGTATAGACCTTTTCCACATGCACTTGTAGCAGGAACTGACGAAGCAGGTAGAGGACCTCTAGCTGGACCAGTTGTCACAGCAGCTGTCATACTTCCGGAAGACTGCCCAACATTAATCGGATTAAATGATTCAAAGCAATTATCTAAAGAAGCGAGAGAAAGCTTTATTGAAAAAATAAATGAATGTGCGATTGCTTCTTTTATTCACTTTCAACCCGCCAGTGTGATTGATGAGGTTAATATATATGAAGCGACAAAACAATCTATGAAAATATCAATTGAATCATTATCAACAAAGCCAGATTTTGTATTAGCAGATGCTATGACTTTGCCGATTGATATACCACAGCAATCCGTTATAAAAGGAGATGCTAAAAGCCTAGCAATCGCAGCAGCATCCATTCTTGCCAAAACGGCTAGGGATCATTATATGGAAGAATTAGCGAAGCAATATCCAGAGTATGGATTTGAAAAGCATGCAGGTTATGGGACAAAACAACATTTAGAAGCATTAAAAAAATATGGACCAACAGAAATTCATCGGAAAACGTTTGAACCGATTAAATCTATAATTCTTCAAAAGGAGTGAATAGAGTTGAATTATCCATCGTTGACATCAGTTCATTTACAAACGTCAAGTGGGCCGATGACTGGACAACCATTGGTTTTAAAACAAGGACAAGTTATACATGGAACGATTAAACAACTATATCCAGAGCAAATGGCAGAGGTTCAAATTGGTGGACAACGAATGATGGCTAAACTAGAAATCCCATTACAAGCTGGAAATTCGCATTATTTCCAAGTGTCAGGGGTTGAGCCAGATTTACAACTTAAAGTCATTTCAGGGCCTATGACACCATCAGCACCTATATCACAACAAGTTTCTCAATTATTAGAGTCGATGCAATTGCCACAAACAAATGAAATGAAAGAATTAGCGTCGCATCTGCTAAAAAATAATTTACCGATGACGAAAGAACAAATGCAACAAGCAGAGCAAATTATGAAGACGTTACCTGAGGCAATAAGTTCAAAAGATGCATTGAAAGTTATACAAAAATTGATTGAACTAAAATTACCCATCCAACAAAATACATTTCAAGCTGTATTGCAAGGAAGTATGAAACAAGGCTTTACAGAGGTTTTAGGTAATCTACAACAATTATTACTCCAAGATGATTCCATTCCTCCAACGTTGCGGGAACAGCTTCAAAATCAACTGCAAATGATCAACAAACCGCTGACCTTAGAAACTGGAGGCATATTATTAGCCAAAATGTTAGATGTTTTATCTTCTTCATCAGCATCTCCAGCAGATAAATTAACAGTTTTACAACTACTAAAAAGCGCTGGAATGATGCCGAAAAGTTCAAATCTATTTAACTGGAATACTGCTATTCAACCATCTAACAATGGATTTCTACAACAACTTTCATCAGCATCGCAAACAGGTAATATGAAGGAAGTGTCAGCGATACTCCAGCAAGTTAAAGAATCATTACAACAAAATTCATCATTATTAGATTCTGAAAAACTGGGGATTCGTCAATCTATAACAAAGGCAACTACACAACCGACGATTGAAAATGTTCAGGCAGTTACAAAGCATCTAGAAACGGCATTACAAAAATCGCCAATTCAAATGTTAACAGCAGCTTTGTACACGACGTCCAAAAAAGAAATAACAGAATTGCTACCACAACTAAAAAATGCAATACAAGAGCAGACTTTGTTAACTTCAACACAAAAGGAAGAATTACTTCAAACAATCCAAAAGATTGATATTGAAAAAAGTATATCTCCTTCAATTCAATCAGTGGTGAAGGAATTACATAACCAATTGTTGAAAGCTTTTAGCGATTCAGCTCAATTACAACCATTTCAAGAAGATAAACAAGGAATGACTGCGAAGCAACAATTGATGCAAATATTAAATGCAGATATTGCAGATGAGCGGAGTACATTTACAAAACTAGTACAAGTAACAACTAGTTCTAAATCAGACTTTATTCAGAACATGCTAATGCAAACGGAAGAACAGCTAGCACAACAACTGGATGGTAAAACATTCGAAACAGCAATCAAACAAACTTTACAAAATTTAGGACTGAGCTATGAAGCGAAGCTAAGCGAGAATTCTTCAAATCTAGAACAAATTTCAAGCCAGCTAAAGCCACAATTATTAGGACTTTTACAGGAAGACTCTATTTCAAGTACGACAAAAAATGTAGCGGAACAAGTCGTAGCTCGGATGAATGGTATGCAGTATTTATCAGGCGAAAACGGACCACAACATCAACTAATTATGCAAGTACCATTAGAGTTCTTTGGAAAAAAAACAGAAGCAACATTACAATGGAATGGCCGTATGAAAAAAGACGGTAAAATTGATGCTGATTATGCACGCATACTTTTTTACTTGCAACTTAGCTCTATTCAAGAAACCGTAATCGATATGCAAGTGCAAAGTCGGGTTGTTTCGGTCACTATTTATAACGAAAATGACAACTTGAAGTCTTTAGCTGGGCCATTAAAAAGCGTTCTTAAAAATGGCCTTTCACAACATGACTATCAACTTTCTGGTGTTTTTATAAAAAAATATGCAAAGGAACAAACGAATACCAATAGCAAGAAAACATCGGCATCAGAATTGCATACGCAAGGAGTCGATATACGTATATGAATGAAAGACAACAAACAAGAAAAGAGGCGGTTGCCCTTTCCTATAATCCCTTGAATGCCGATATACCAAAGGTAATTGCAAAAGGAAAGGGGAAAATCGCTGAAAACATATTGGAACAGGCGAAAGCCCATAATATTCCGATTCAAGAAGATCCCAATCTTGTCCAACTACTAGGACAACTAGATTTGAACGAAGCTATTCCAGAAGAACTATATCAAGCAGTTGCGGAAGTATTTGCATTTATTTATAGATTAGATCAATTGCATGAAAAGTACTCCGATAATAGCCACTAATTTTTATATAAAATTAGTGGCTTTTTAGTTTATTGGATAATCTGTTATTTTTGGATAAAGAAATGTAGTGAAGTAGACTATGGACATTATTGTCTGATTTTTATACAATATACTTGTATTTCATAATATTATGAAATTTAGATGGGAGGATTAAGTATGAACATCCATGAGTATCAAGGAAAAGAAATTCTTCGTCAATATGGGGTGTCGGTTCCTTCAGGTCGAGTTGCATTCTCACCAGAAGAAGCTGTAAAAGTTGCGAAAGAATTAGATTCAAAGGTTATAGTGGTAAAAGCTCAAATCCATGCTGGCGGTCGTGGAAAGGCTGGCGGGGTAAAAATCGCTAAAAATTTAGATGAAGTCCGTTCTTATGCTAAAGAACTGTTAGGTAAAGTACTGGTTACACATCAAACAGGTCCAGAGGGTAAAGAAGTAAAACGCCTATACATAGAGGCTGGTTCTGATATTAAAAAGGAATATTATCTTAGCTTTTTAGTAGACCGAGCTACTTCAAGAGTAACAGTAATGGGCTCAGAAGAAGGCGGTATGGACATCGAAGAAGTAGCGGAAAAGAATCCGGAAAAGATTTTCAAAGAAGTCGTTGACCCAGTTGTTGGACTTACTGGATTCCAAGCAAGACGACTTGCATTTAATATGAATATTCCAAATCAATTAATCAATAAAACTGCAAATTTAATGCTAGGTTTATATAAAGCGTTTACAGAAAAAGATGCGTCTATCTTAGAAATTAACCCACTAGCAATAACAGGGGATAATGAAGTACAAGCATTAGATGCAAAATTTAATTTTGATAGCAATTCGTTATATCGCCATAAAGATATTGTTGAATTGCGTGACTTTGATGAAGAAGATCCAAAAGAAATAGAAGCCTCAAAATATGATCTAAATTATGTAACTTTGGATGGTAATATTGGTTGTATGGTAAATGGAGCAGGTCTAGCGATGTCAACAATGGATACCATTAGTTACTACGGAGGACACCCTGCAAACTTCCTTGACGTTGGTGGTGGTGCAACTGCTGAAAAAGTAACGGAAGCATTTAAAATTATCTTGTCAGATTCAAATGTAAAGGGAATTTTCGTTAATATTTTTGGTGGCATTATGAAATGTGATGTTATTGCAGAAGGCGTAATTGTAGCTGCAAAAGAAGTGGGGTTAAATGTACCATTAGTAGTCCGTTTAGAAGGGACAAATGTTAATTTAGGGAAAAAATTACTGAATGAATCAGGCTTAAATATTGTAGCTGCAGATTCCATGGGTGACGGTGCTCAAAAAATCGTAGAACTTGTAGGCTAAGAAGGGCGGGATCAGGATGAGTATTTATATCAACAAAGATACAAAAGTATTGGTACAAGGCATTACAGGTTCGACAGCGCTTTTCCATACCAAACAAATGCTTGAATACGGTACTAAAATAGTAGCAGGTGTGACTCCAGGGAAGGCTGGTACTTCAGTTGAGGGTGTACCAGTATTTAATACTGTTTTGGAAGCAAAAAATGAAACAGGTGCTAATGTTTCTGTTATTTATGTTCCGGCACCATTTGCGGCAGATGCAATCTTGGAAGCTGTTGATGCCGAACTTGATATGGTGATTTGTATTACAGAACATATACCTGTACTTGATATGGTAAATGTTAAACGTTATATGGAAGGAAAGAAAACACGTTTAATAGGACCAAACTGTCCGGGCGTCATTTCTGCAGATGAATGTAAAATTGGTATTATGCCAGGATATATTCATACAAAAGGTCATGTAGGTGTTGTATCTCGCTCTGGTACATTAACATATGAAGCAGTACATCAATTAACGGTAGAAGGCATTGGCCAAACTACAGCAGTCGGAATTGGTGGGGACCCTGTAAACGGCACAAACTTCATAGATGTATTAAAAGAATTTGAAGCAGATCCAGAAACATATGGAGTTATCATGATTGGAGAAATCGGTGGTACAGCTGAAGAAGAAGCTGCAGAATGGATTAAAGCAAACATGACAAAACCTGTTGTAGGATTCATCGGTGGTCAAACAGCACCTCCTGGTAAACGTATGGGGCATGCAGGAGCTATTATTTCAGGTGGTAAAGGTACTGCAAAAGAAAAGATCAAAAAGATGAATGAATGCGGTATCGAAGTAGCTCCAACACCATCAGTTATTGGCGAAACATTTATTCGAGTGATTAAAGAAAAGGGCTTGTACGAAAAGTGTAAAACCCATTAGAATGAGAGTGTAGTACTAAAATAGTACTGCACTTTCTTTATAAATAGTCTTTGATAAAGCTTGTTTGTTTAAAGTATAATTGCATATTAATGGAGGGAAGTTATGTACGATGTAAATTTTACAGAAAGATTACTTGCACTACATTATGTGTTTCCTGTTCCCCTTAACAGGTTGCAGAAATTGTTTGAAGTAGATCCAGATTTAACACAATTAGATCAAATATCTACTCAAAAACTAGCTGGATATTTGAATTTATCTGTCGAAAAAGCTGGAATTTTACAAGAAAACTATATAAAAACGCTTAATTCCCCATTAAATGAAGCGTATATGGCACATAATATCTTCCCCATACCTTTTCATCATTCATTATATCCCAACAAATTACTTGCATTATATGACCCACCAGTTGTACTTTATACAAAAGGATTAGTTGATATTTTGAAGAATTGGCGTAGAATTGCAATAGTTGGTTCAAGACAAGCTACAAATTATTCTGAAAAAATATTAAACTATATAATACCACCATTAGTAGAACAAAAGTATGTTATTGTTAGTGGGTTAGCTAAAGGTGCAGATCGCATGGCTCATGAAGCAACAATAAAATTTTCTGGTCAAACAATTGGAGTATTAGGTCATGGTTTGTTTCACCTTTATCCAAAAGAAAATCGTAAATTAGCTGAAATTATGGAGAAAGAACATTTGCTTATAAGCGAATATCCGCCATATGTAAAACCACAAAAATGGCATTTTCCGATGCGCAATCGTATTATAAGTGGTATGTCTGAAGGGATACTTGTTACTGAGGCAGCAGAAAAAAGTGGTACTTTAAGTACGATTGATCATGGTTTAGAAAACGGTAAGCATATATTCGTTGTGCCAGGTGATATAACAAAACCACTTTCTAAGGGACCACATAAATTGCTATTAGAAGGTGCAATGCCTGTGTGGAACGGTTATCAAATTATAGAAGAAATAGAAGGATTTCTACTTTCTAAATGAAAAAGGGTTGCAAAAATACAAATTCTGTTATACATTTTGCAACAGGTATTTCTTTTGGAAAATGAAACAACACCTCTATAAGGGGGAAATTTAATGTCGGATTATTTAGTTATAGTGGAATCGCCCGCAAAAGCAAAAACAATCGAGCGATATTTAGGAAAAAAATATAAAGTAAAAGCTTCAATAGGTCATGTACGCGACCTTCCAAAAAGTCAAATGGCTATTGATACAGAAAACAATTACGAACCAAGATATATAACGATTCGTGGTAAAGGCCCCGTTTTACAAGATTTGAAATCTGCAGCGAAGAAAGCAAAGAAAATATATCTCGCAGCCGATCCAGACCGTGAAGGGGAAGCAATAGCTTGGCACTTAGCAACTGCTTTGAATATTGATATTGAATCAGATTGCCGTGTAGTATTTAATGAGATTACAAAGGATGCGATTAAAGAGTCCTTTAAGCATCCACGTCCAATTGATATGGATTTAGTTGATGCGCAACAAGCAAGAAGAATTTTAGATAGGCTTGTTGGATATAATATTAGCCCTTTATTATGGAAGAAAGTTAAAAAAGGATTATCAGCAGGTCGTGTTCAATCCACAGCATTACGTCTGATTATTGACCGTGAAAATGAAATCAAGAACTTCCAACCGGAAGAATACTGGACAATTGAGGGGAATTTCCAAAAAGGCAAAAAAACATTTGATGCCTCATTTTATGGAATAGCAAAAGAAAAAATTAAATTATCAAATGAACAAGAAGTAGGAGAAATTCTTAACCAAATCAATGGCAACGATTTTCAAGTGAAAAAAATTGTTAAAAGAGAACGTAAAAGAAATGCTTCACCTGCATTTACTACTTCATCTTTACAACAAGAAGCTGCTAGAAAGTTGAATTTCCGTGCTCGAAAAACAATGATGCTTGCGCAACAATTATACGAAGGTATAGATGTTGGAAAAGAAGGTACAGTAGGTTTAATCACATATATGCGTACAGACTCTACACGTATCTCTGAAACAGCTAAAAAAGAAGCTCATGAATATATTGAACAAAATTATGGATCTGAGTATACGACTTTAATTACTCAACAAGCAAAAAATAAAGAAAATGCACAAGATGCGCATGAAGCTATTCGACCTACAAGTACATTGCGTCATCCTGATCAATTGAAAGCAGTCTTATCTAGAGATCAATTGCGATTATATCGTTTGATTTGGGAAAGATTTGTTGCAAGCCAAATGGCACCAGCAATATTAGATACAGTAACCACAGATTTACAAAATGGTGAAATCATCTTCCGTGCATCTGGCTCAAATGTAAAATTCCCTGGTTTTATGAAGCTTTATATTGAAGGTTCTGATGATCAAAAAGAAGAAAAAGATAAACTTCTTCCTCCAATGGAGCAAGGTGATGTTGTGAATAGTTTAGAAATTGAACCGAAACAACATTTCACTCAACCGCCACCACGCTTCTCAGAAGCACGTCTAGTTAAAACGTTAGAGGAGCTAGGTATAGGAAGACCATCTACTTATGCACCAACATTAGACACTATTCAAAAGCGTGGCTACGTTACATTAGAAGCGAAACGATTTGTTCCTACTGAACTTGGGGAAATTGTCCATTCATTAGTGCTTGAATTTTTCCCGGGAATTATTGATATTGAATTTACTGCGCAAATGGAAAAGGACTTAGATAGTATTGAAGATGGTAACGTTAAATGGGTTCAAATTATTGATGATTTCTATCGGAAATTTGAAAAGGATTTGAGACATGCAGAAATTGCAATGGAAAAAGTAGAGATTAAGGATGAACCAGCAGGTGAGGATTGCGAACAATGTGGATCACCTATGGTCTTTAAGTTAGGACGATATGGAAAATTTATGGCTTGTAGTAATTTCCCAGAATGCCGTAATACAAAAGCAATTGTGAAAGAGATCGGTGTGAAATGTCCAAAATGTAAAGAGGGCGAAATCGTCGAAAGAAAAAGTAAGACAAAACGCATTTTTTACGGATGTAACCGCTATCCAGATTGTGACTTTGTCTCATGGGATAAACCTATCAACCGTCCATGTCCGAAATGTAATGAATTATTAGTAGAAAAGAAAATTAAAAAAGGTATTCAAGTCCAATGTACAAGTTGTGATTATAAAGAAGAAACTACACAATGATTTAGTTAGAAAGCAGGTAAATAATAGAATGACACCAATTGTAAATGTAATCGGAGCAGGTTTAGCTGGAAGTGAAGCTGCTTGGCAAATCGCGAAAAGAGGCGTACAAGTTCGACTATATGAAATGCGCCCAGTAAAACAAACACCCGCACATCATACAGATAAATTTGCTGAACTAGTTTGTAGTAATTCACTAAGAGCAAATAATTTAACTAATGCAGTAGGCGTAATTAAAGAAGAAATGCGTCAATTGGACTCAATCATTATTGAAGCTGCTGACAATTGTTCAGTACCAGCTGGTGGTGCATTGGCTGTAGATAGACACGAATTCTCAGGATATATTACAGAAAAAGTAAAAAATCACCCACTTGTGGAAGTAATTCATGAAGAAGTAACAGAAATTCCGGATGAAGGGATTACAGTTATTGCAACTGGTCCACTTACTTCAAAAGCTTTAGCTGATAAAATCCAACAATTAACAGGAGAAGATTATTTATATTTCTATGATGCTGCAGCACCTATTATTGAAAAAGACAGTATCGATATGGATAAAGTGTACTTAAAATCTCGTTACGATAAAGGTGAAGCTGCTTATTTAAACTGTCCTATGACAGAAGATGAGTTCTATGCATTCCAAAAAGCACTTGTTGAAGCAGAAAAAGCACCCTTAAACGAATTTGAAAAAGAAAAGTATTTTGAAGGTTGTATGCCGATTGAAGTTATGGCAGAAAGAGGACCAAAAACAATGCTTTTCGGGCCTATGAAACCGGTAGGCTTAGAAGATCCTAAGACTGGAAAACGACCATTCGCAGTAGTTCAGCTTCGTCAAGACGATGCAGCAGGAACACTATATAATATCGTTGGATTCCAAACACATTTAAAATGGGGTGCACAAAAAGAAGTATTTCGTATGATTCCTGGATTAGAGAATGTTGAAATTGTACGTTATGGAGTTATGCATCGAAATACATTTATCAATTCACCAAAAGCTTTAGCACCAACATATCAACTAAAAAGTAAGCCAAACATCTTCTTTGCTGGTCAAATGACAGGTGTAGAAGGTTATGTAGAATCAGCAGGAAGTGGTTTAATCGCTGGGATTAATGCAGCTCATTTAGCATTACAACAAGATTTATATATCTTCCCTGCTGAAACTGCTTTAGGAAGTATGGCTCGTTATATAACAGAAGCCGATCCAAAACATTTCCAACCGATGAATGTGAACTTTGGTCTTTTCCCAGCTCTAGGTGAAAAAATTAAATCAAAACAAGAACGTGGAGAAAAGCATGCAGAACGTGCTTTAAATGCATTAAAACAATTTAAATCCACAATAGAAGTACTATAGATTTTTACACTTTTAATGAGTAGAAAATCCAAAATAAATTTCAAATGAGACATAAAAAATAATATTGTATATAATTATCCAGTGTCTTGGATTTTAAATTTGTTAAAATTTTGTTTAATAGTTTGCGTAAGTCCTTAAATGTTGTTATACTTTTAAGGGCTTTTTTCTTTGCAATTATTTTTTTTTGCGTTTAATCGGTTTTTTTTAGGATAAATACTTCCATAATTAGGTATACTACACATAAAATATGTTTAATAAAATATTCATACAAAAAAATGTCATAAATCTACTGAAAATTGCCATAGTCTAAGTTGTGGAAAGCGTTTTCGCTTTATTTAATTGTGTTACAGTGAGAAAATAGAACAGAAAACGTGAGTAGATGAGGTGTTCCTATGAACATTCAATTTAAACAGGCACTTGAACAGTTTGTTACTTATATCCAATTAGAAAAAAACTTCTCTCCATTAACGGTACGTGATTATCAAAAGGATATACTTGATTTTTATACATTCCTTCAAGTAGAAGGTGTGGAAGATTTAACGCAAGTTGAATACATACACGCCAGACTTTTTGTAACGAAATTGTATGAAGAAAAAAAGGCAAGAACGACAATATCAAGGAAGATTTCTTCAATCCGTTCTTTTTTCAAATTTTTAAATAAAGAATATAATTTGGACGATACAGCGTTCCAAGCTCTCTATCATCCCAAAAAAGAATTAAGATTACCCCACTTTTTTTATGAAGAGGAACTAACGAAGCTGTTTGAGTCAAATGAGGGAGAAGACCCTAAGGCACTAAGGAATATGGCTTTATTAGAACTTCTTTATGCAACTGGCATCCGAGTAAGTGAACTAACATCAATCGAACTGAAAGATGTTGACTTTTCATTGAATATCTTAAGAGTGATGGGGAAAGGTAGAAAAGAGAGGTATGTTCCATTTGGACATTTTGCAGCTGAAGCCATGCAACACTATCTAGCAGAATCTCGTCCTAAACTTGTTAAAGATATAAAGCATACAAAACTATTTGTAAATATGCGAGGAGGAGCTCTAACTGCAAGAGGCGTTCGATATATTTTAAATGACATGGTGAAACAAGCGGAGTTACATACTAACATATATCCACATATGTTACGACATACGTTTGCAACCCATTTATTAAATAATGGGGCGGATTTGAGAACTGTTCAAGAATTATTAGGACATTCTAATTTATCGTCAACGCAAGTTTACACACATGTAACAAAAGAACATCTACGAAACACATATATGAATGCTCACCCAAGAGCTTAATATTTTGAGGAGGTTTTAAATTATGGATTTGCATGCAACAACAATATTTGCCATACAGCATAATGGTCAAAGTGCTATGGCAGGCGATGGGCAAGTTACGTTAGGAAACTCTGTAGTAATGAAACATACAGCAAAAAAAGTTCGTCGTTTATACAATGGTAAAGTGCTAGCTGGTTTTGCTGGATCTGTGGCAGATGCTTTTACATTATTTGAAATGTTCGAAAGTAGATTGATGGAATATAACGGAAATTTGCAAAGAGCTGCTGTAGAAGTTGCTAAACAATGGCGTGGGGATAAGATGCTTCAAAAGTTAGAAGCCCTTTTACTAGTGATGAATAGTGAGACATTACTATTAGTATCTGGATCTGGTGAAGTGATTGAACCAGATGATGGCATTTTAGCAATTGGTTCTGGTGGGAATTATGCTTTATCTGCCGGAAGAGCTTTAAAACAATATAGTGGAAATATATTAACTGCGAAAGAAATTGCGAAAGCATCGTTAGAAATAGCAGCAGATATTTGTGTATTTACAAACCATAATATTATCGTGGAGGATCTAGAAGTATGATACAACAAAAGACCCCTAGAGAAATGTTAGAGTATTTAAATCGTTATATTGTCGGCCAAACAGAAGCGAAGAGAGCTGTAGCCGTTGCCTTACGTAATCGTTATCGTAGACAATTATTATCTGAAGAAATTCGAAATGAAGTAATTCCTAAAAATATATTGATGATAGGGCCAACTGGTGTCGGTAAAACTGAAATTGCTCGTCGTATAGCACGTCTTGCGAAAGCACCATTTCTTAAAGTGGAGGCTACAAAATTTACTGAAGTAGGTTATGTTGGTCGGGATGTTGAATCTATGGTTCGAGATTTAGTGGACATCTCCAATCGCCTTGTAAAAGAAGAAAAACAAGAAGAAGTTAAAGAACAAGCTGAAAAATTAGCAAATGACCAAATTGTGAAATTATTAGTGCCAAGTATGAAAAAAAAGCAAGCTACACAAAATCCATTTGAAGCTTTATTTGGACAAAAAAGTGAAGACTCTGAAGAAAAACAAGAAGAAGATTCGCAAGTTCGTTTAAAACGTTCTCAAATTGCTGAGAAATTACGAGATGGAAAATTAGAAAACGAATGGATCACCATTGAAGTAACAGAACAACAACCGAATATGATGGGTATGATTCCTGGTGGCCTTGATATGGGTGGAACGAACATGGGTGATATGCTTTCAAGTTTTATGCCACCCAAAAAGAAAAAACGCCGATTACAAGTAAAAGATGCAAGGCGAATTTTAACGATTGAAGAAGCTAACAAATTAATCGATAATGACGAAGTATCTGAAGAAGCAATTCGTCGTGCAGAAGAAACAGGAATTATTTTCATTGACGAAATTGATAAAGTCGCTACTAGAAGTAATAGTAGTGGAGGAAGTGCAAATGTATCTCGAGAAGGAGTGCAACGAGATATACTTCCGATAGTTGAGGGTTCAACAATTAATACAAAATATGGACCTGTTCGTACGGATTTTATCTTGTTTATTGCAGCAGGAGCATTTCATATGTCAAAACCATCGGATCTGATTCCCGAATTACAAGGGAGATTCCCAATTCGAGTTGAATTAGAAAAATTAACAAAAGAAGATTTTATTCGTATTTTAAAAGAACCAGATCACTCATTGATTATTCAATATCAAGCGCTTCTTGCAACGGAGGGTATTGAGATTGTATTTACGGATGCAGCAATTGAACGCATTGCAGAGATTGCAACAAATGTTAACCAGGATACAGACAATATCGGTGCAAGACGTTTGCATACAATACTTGAACGGTTATTAGAAGAACTATCATTTGAAGCGGCAGATATTTCACCAGCACATATAGAAATTACAGAAGGGTATGTCGATGAAAAACTTAACAAAATTGTTAAGAATAAAGATTTGTCACAGTTTATTTTATAGTTTATAATCTAATGTATTGCGCAAAATTTAAAACCTTTTGAATATTGCATAAATTTAAGAAAATTTTACAGGAGGCTAAATAAAAATGAATTTATTAGCTAAAACAAGAAAAATTAATTCCATGCTACAAGCATCAGCAGGAAAACAAGTTAACTTTAAAGAAATGGCAGAAAAGCTTGGTGAAGTAATCGATAGTAACGTATATATTGTAAGTCGTAAAGGTAAGTTATTAGGTATTGCAGTGAACCAACAAATCGAAAACGAACGTTTTAAAAAAATGCTTGAACAACGCCAATTCCCAGAAGAATATACTCGCAACTTATATGACTTCTCAGAAACTGCTTCAAATTTAGATGTTTTTGACCAACACAGTGCTTTTCCGGTTGAAGCTCAAGAAATTTTCAAATCAGGTTTAACTACTATTGTACCAATCAATGGTGGTGGAGAACGTTTAGGAACATTAATCCTAGCACGTTTAGAAAGTAAATTTGAAGATGATGATCTAATTTTAGCTGAATACGGTGCTACAGTTGTTGGAATGGAAATTTTACGTGAAAAATCTGAAGAAATCGAACAAGAAGCACGCAGTAAAGCTGTTGTACAAATGGCTATCAACTCATTATCATACAGTGAACTAGAAGCAATCGAACATATCTTTGAAGAATTAGATGGTTCTGAAGGTTTACTAGTAGCTTCTAAAATTGCAGATCGAGTGGGAATTACTCGTTCCGTAATCGTTAATGCGTTACGTAAATTAGAATCTGCTGGTGTTATTGAATCACGTTCTCTAGGGATGAAAGGTACTTATATCAAAGTATTAAATAACAAATTCCTTACTGCATTAGCAGAAATAAAAATGCGCTAAAATTTATTGATTAATGATGAAACTATCTTTTCTACTTTTGAAGAAAAGATAGTTTTTTTGTTTTAAAGAAGATACATATATGATTGTAAAAAATTATCCAATATAAATTTGTCGAAATTTGTAGCCACGATGTAGGTAATAAACGCAAGATAATAAAAAAAGAGAGAGAACGAAAAATATTTCTATTCATTCTGAATATTTTGTTTTTGTTAAAAAAATGATTTTTTACGTGTGATAGTACTAGTAAAATGAAAGTTTTAATATTAAGTGACGAAAGAACTAGATAATATTTCACAGACTGTTTTTAAAGAATAGAGTTTATTTCATTAACTCTTTAAAAATAAGCAATTAAACGTATTTAACATTGTAATAGTATAAAACATTTATAATCGAAAAGTAGTATTTAAGGATTGAGTTAAAAAATAAAACAAACTATTTTGCGAACAAAAATAGTTTGTTTTGCCTACTAAAAATAAGCTATTTTAGATAGACACTTTATAACATATTTATTACAATTATAACGTATTGAAATTTAAGAGAATTTGACAAAAAAAGTCGAATTGAGGTGAAAAATTTGAGCCTATTTAGCGGAACAATAAGTAATATCGAAAGTGGATTATCATATGCGAGTGTTAAACAAAAAACAATCGCACAAAATATAGCAAATGTCGACACACCTAACTATAAGGCTAAAGATGTAAGTTTTAGCAAGATGTTGACAGAAGCTAAAGAATCATACATAAAGGCATATCGTACAAATGATAAGCATATTGACTTCCAAACAGATTCTAAAGCCCCAGGCGTGTATAGTTATTCCAATAACTCTTATAGAGAAAATGGAAATGGTGTAGATATGGATAAAGAACAAGCGAGTTTAGCGAAAAATACAATCTATTACAATGCATTAATTGAAAGAGAAAATGGAAAACTGAATTCTCTTTTAACTGTTGCTAAAGGAGGTAATTAGCGATGTCGATTTTTCATAGTATGGACACCACTGGTTCTGCCTTAACAGCGCAACGTCTACGAATGGATGTTATATCATCTAATATGGCTAATGCGGATACTACACGTGCTAAGAGGGTTAATGGGAAATGGGTTCCTTACACACGGAAAACTGTTACATTAACACCGAAGGAAGGTAGTTTTTCGAATTATTTAAATGTTGCTATGGGCGGAAATGGCAAAATGGGGAATGGTGTAAAAGTTTCAAGCATAAATGAAGATACTTCAACGCCATATAAACTTGTATACGATCCAACAAATCCAGATGCAGATAAAGATGGTTATGTACAAACCTCAAATGTCGATTCATTAAAAGAAATGGTAAATCTTATTTCAGCAACAAGATCTTATGAGGCAAATGTAACAGTATTTAATGCAAACAAATCAATGCTTTCTAAAGCACTTGAAATTGGTAAGTAACTGGTGATTCTAATTAAGGAAGGATGAAGGGAAATGGCTATTTCACAAATTTCGGTTCTACAACCAACGCAACCAACAATGACACAAAGCGTTGCACAAACAATTCCATCTGATAAGAAGGAAAGCTTTGGAACAATGTTAAAAGATGCTATTTCAACCGTTAATGATAGTCAAGTAGCTTCTGATACTATGACTAATAAGTTAGTTAATGGAGAAAATGTAGAGCTTCATGATGTAATGATTTCGGCGCAAAAAGCGAATATTACATTAAATACTGCCCTATCAATTCGTAATAAAGTCATTGATGCTTACCAAGAAATCATGCGAATGACAGTTTAATAGAAATGATTATCGGCTTTTTATAACGATGAATCATTTACTATGACCGGAGGCTCAAAATGAAGGAAAGACTAAAGAATATCAAAGCCAACTTTAGTGGGTTTTGGAGTAGTCGAACAAAAGTGCAAAAAGGAACCATTATCGGTTCTATTATTGCAATATTACTCATTGCATCAATTATTACATATTTCACAACTAGAGTAACATATGCACCTTTGTTTTCAGACTTATCAGCTGCTGAAGTAGGGCAAATTAAAGAACAATTAGATTCAAAGGGAGTTAAATATCAGGTAACAAATGGTGGAACAGCTATCTCAGTACCGGAAGATCAAGTCGATAATTTAAAAGTAGACTTAGCTTCGCAAGGCTTTCCGCAATCGGGGCAAATTGATTACTCCTTCTTTTCAAAAAATGCCGGGTTTGGTATGACGGATAATGAGTTCAACGTATTAAAATTAGCGTCAATGCAAACCGAACTTGCAAATCTTATGAAAGATGTAAAAGGCGTTAAAGATGCAAAAGTAATGATTACATTACCTGAAAAGGGTGTTTTTGTTAGTGATACTCAGCAGGAAGCAAGTGCATCAATTGTATTAAATACCGAACCAGGATATCAGTTTACAGAGTCTCAAATTAAGACATTGTATAATTTGGCATCAAAAAGTGTGCCGAATTTAAAACCAGAAAATATCGTTATTACCAATCAATATTTTGAATACTACGATTTAAATACCCAAACTGCTTCGACTGGGGATGGTATTTCATCTTCTGATTCAAATAAACAATTAGAGATTAAAAAGCAAATTGAACGAGATCTCCAACGTCAAGTTCAAACAATGTTAGGTCAGTTAATGGGAGCTGGAAAAGCTGCTGTTACTGTAACAACTGATATTGATTTTACACAAGAAAAAAGAGAAGAAAATTTAGTTGAACCAGTAGATAAGGAAAATATGGCTGGTATTCAAATAAGTGCTCAAAAAATCAACGAAACATATACAGGTACAGGAAATGCGGCAGGTGGTACACCTGAAGCAGATCAAAATACGGATAATTTCACAGATTATCAATCTACAACGAATGGCAATGGTGATTATGAAAAAACAGAGGACACAGTAAATTACGAAGTTAATCGTATTAAACGTAAAATTACAGAAAGTCCATATCGAGTTCGTGATATTGGAATTCAAGTTTTAGTTGAACCACCAAAACCGGGTGATCCAACTTCATTGCCACAAGCTACACAAGATAATATTAAAAATATGCTGGCTTCAATTGTACGTACGTCAATTGACAAAAACGAGGCAGGCCAGCTAACTAATGCACAAGTGAATCAAAAGGTAACAGTTGCAGTTGAAAAGATGAATGGTAAAGCACAAATGGCAACTGCACAAAAAAGTTCTATCCCATGGTGGATATATGTAATAGGTGGAATTTTATTAGTTGTCATTGGTTTACTAGTATTCTTTATCGTTCGTTCTAGAAGAGAAGAGTACGATGAGGATGAATATGATTATGAAGACGAAGAAGAATTAGATATTGAAGATATTTCTGATGAGAAAGAAACCGAAACAACTTTAAGAAGAAAACAACTTGAAAAAATGGCAAAAGAAAAGCCAGATGAATTTGCAAAATTATTAAGAACATGGATTTCAGAAGATTAATGGGAGGGTTAAGCTGTGGTAGCTAAGAAAGAAAAAGGTCTATCAGGAAAACAAAAAGCAGCACTCCTATTAATTTCTTTAGGACCAGAGGTATCAGCTGCTGTATATAAACATTTAAATGAAGAGGAAATAGAAAAACTAACATTAGAAATTTCTAGTGTAAAAAAAGTTGAACCAGAGATTAAAGAAGAAATAATAGAAGAATTTCATAATATAGCACTTGCTCAAGATTATATTTCTCAAGGCGGAATTGGCTATGCTAAAACGGTATTAGAAAAGGCACTCGGAAATGATCAGGCACAAGCAATTATTAATCGTTTAACGTCATCTTTACAAGTAAGACCTTTTGATTTTGCACGTAGAACAGATCCTGCTCAAATATTTAATTTTATACAAAATGAGCATCCACAAACAATTGCTTTAATCTTGTCTTATCTTGAACCGCAGCAGGCGGGAGTTATTTTATCATCTCTTCCTCAAGAAGTTCAAGCAGATATTGCTAAACGTATAGCTACTATGGATTCAACTTCACCAGAAGTAATTAGTGAAATTGAATCTGTATTAGAGAGAAAATTGTCATCAACGGTTACGCAAGACTATACAGAGACTGGTGGCGTAGATGCTGTCGTAGAAGTACTGAATGGTGTAGATCGTCAAACTGAAAAAACAATTCTCGATGCACTCGAAATACAAGATCCAGAACTTGCGGAAGAAATCAAAAAGCGCATGTTTGTTTTCGAAGATATTGTTACACTCGACAACCGTTCTATCCAACGTGTTATTCGGGATTGCGAAAACGAGGATTTACTTTTAGCGATGAAAGTTTCAAGCGAAGAAGTAAAAGAAATCATTTTCAAGAATATGTCACAACGTATGGCCGAGTCATTTAAAGAAGAAATGGAAGTAATCGGACCTGTTCGTTTGAGAGATGTAGAGGAAGCCCAATCACGTATTGTAGGAATTACACGCCGATTAGAAGACGCTGGTGAAATTATTATTGCTCGTGGTGGAGGGGATGACGTAATTGTCTAAGATTTTCCGTTTTGAAGATTCGAAGGCTTATAAAGAAAATTTCCGCACCATTGAAATACAAGAATTATTCAGTACACATGAAAATGTAGAGGAAGATATAACTTTAGAACATGTTTTTGAAGAGCGTAATAAACTTTTGAGTGAGGCGCATCAAGAAATACAAAGCCAAAAAGAGGCATTTGAGCAACAATGCTTTCAAAAAAATCAAGCGTTAGATGAAGAAAAACAAAAATGGCAGCAAGAAAAATTAGAATTGCAACAGCAAGCGTATGATGAAGGGTTTCAGCAAGGTCTTGAAGAAGGCCGTTTGAAGGCAGAAGCTAATATGGCTGAAGATATTAAATTGGCCAATAATACAATTATTCAATCTAAACTAAACGCAGAGCAATATTTGCAAGAACAAGAAGAAGTCATTCTTGAAATTGCTATTCGCTCTGCAGAAAAAATATTAGGAATAGCCTTGCAAGAAAATCCTGAACGTTTTATCGATATAGTTCGAAAAGGATTAAAAGAAGCAAGAGAGATGAAAGAGATTAAATTATATGTCTCTCCACTATATTACAGGCTCGTTTCAGAGCATCGTGAAGAGTTAAGTGAAATGTTTCCTATAGGTGTTCCTTTTATGATCTTTGTCAATGAAGAAATTGGTGATACAGATTGTTATATTGAAACAAATCATGGAAGAATCATCGTTAGCATAGACCAACAGCTAAATGAGTTAAGACTAAAACTTGGAGAAATTTTAGAAAGCGTGGATTGAGGACAATGAAAGCAGCAGAGTTATTAGAGCACATATCTTCAGTTCAAACGTTCAAAAAGTTTGGACGAGTAACAAGAGTAGTTGGTTTAATGATTGAATCCCAAGGACCAGATAGCTCTATAGGAGATGTCTGCAAAATTCATGTCAATACGGTCAAACATGGTCACCAGGAAATTCTTGCTGAAGTAGTTGGGTTTAAAGATGAGATTGTTGTGCTAATGCCTTATACATCTCTTCGTGAAATTTCAATAGGGTGCTTAGTAGAAGGAACAGGCGTACCGTTAGAAGTAAAGGTAGGTACTGAACTAATTGGAAAAGTACTTGATTCAATGGGATATCCGATAGATGGTAGTAGTTTACCAAAAGGATTAACTACAGTTCAAACAGAGGAAGATCCGCCTAATCCTCTTACAAGACCACCGATAGATGAAATACTTGAGGTTGGGGTAAAAGCAATTGATGGAATGCTAACAGTTGGAAAGGGTCAGCGTGTAGGGATTTTCGCAGGTTCTGGTGTAGGAAAATCAACGCTACTAGGTATGATTGCAAGAAATACAGTTGCAGACTTAAATGTTATCGCTCTTATTGGTGAACGTGGACGGGAAGTTCGTGAATTTATCGAGAGAGATTTAGGAGAAGAAGGGTTAAAAAGGTCCATTGTTGTAGCTGCTACATCAGACCAACCAGCATTAATGCGCATTAAAGGGGCATTTACTGCAACAGCAATTGCTGAGTACTTCCGAAATCGGGGACTAAACGTTATGTTAATGATGGATTCTGTCACCCGTGTTGCTATGGCTCAACGTGAAATTGGCCTTGCAACTGGTGAACCACCAGCTCAAAAAGGGTATACACCATCGGTATTTGGTATATTGCCAAAGCTTCTAGAAAGAACGGGTACAAATGAAAAAGGCTCGATTACTGCTTTTTATACTGTACTTGTCGACGGTGATGATATGAACGAACCGATTGCAGATACCGTACGTGGAATTTTAGATGGACATATTGTTTTAGATAGAACATTAGCAAATAAGGGACAGTACCCAGCGATCAATATCTTAAAAAGTGTGAGCCGATTGATGAATCATATCGCAACACCTGAACATGTAAAGGCTGCTGAGTATTTAAGAGAACTCTATTTTACATATGAGAAATCAGAGGATTTGATTAATATAGGGGCTTATAAGAAGGGGACATCAAAAGAAATCGATGAAGCCATATATTATGAGCCACTCATTACATCTTATTTAAAACAAGGATATATGGATAAAGTTAGCATGGAAGATAGCGTTGCAGAATTAGTGAAATTATCGACTGGCGGTGTTAAATAGATGCAGGCTTATCAATATCGTTTTGATAAAGTAATGACAGTAAAACAACAAGAAAAAGACCAAAATGAAATGGCCTATAAGGATGCTACAAAGTCATTTGAGGATATAGCTACTAAACTGTATAAACTTCTAAAAAAAAAGGAAGATTTAATCGATTTCCAAGAGAAGAAACTAGCAAAAGGATCAACAATCGATGAAATCCATCATTATTCAAATTTTTTAAGCAGTGTCGAAAAATCAATAGATGAAACACAGCAAAAAGTAATTCAAGCCCGTTCAAAAATGGAATGGCATAAAGAGAAGCTAATAGAAAAATCATTAGAATGTCGTAAATATGAAAAGATGAAAGAAAAAGATTATCAATCATATCGCAAAGAACAAGATCGATTAGAAATGATTGAATTAGACGAACTTTCATCTATAGCATATTACAACAAAGAAATTAGGTGAGAACATGGCAACAACAAAACCTAGAAAAAAGGGAAGAAAGCCAAAATTACAAGTTGAAGAAGTGGTTGAAAAAAAGAAACCGAGTTTAATTCAGAAAATTTTCTTTTGGGTAATAATACCATTACTTTTCATATCTGCTGTTCTCCTGATTGCTGCAGAAGTTACTGGTACGAATGTTTTTGAAAAAGCTAAACAAATTACTGGTACTTCAACGTCAACTGAAAAAACAAGCAATATTAAAAAGGTAAACTCTAATAACGAAAAGCAAATAGCTGATTTAAAAGCGCAACTTCAAGAAAAAGAAGCTGAAATAGCCAAATTGCAAGGCGAAGTAGAGGATTCTAAAAGTGCAAATGCTAAAACAAAAATTGAAAAGCATCGATTAGAAGTACAAATCAAAAAGCTTGAAAAAGGCAAAGATGATACAAGAAAAGAATTTAGCGATATTGTCAAAACATATGAAAATATGGCACCAAAAGCTTCCGCACCAGTCATAACAAATATGAAAGATGCAGAAGCTATGAAAATTTTATCAAGTTTAAAACCAGCAACATTAGCGGCAATTCTTGAAAAAATGCCTTCAGACAAAGCGGCACATTATACAGAATTACTTTCTAAAAATAATTAATGTTTTAAATTGAATTGAAAGGGGGTGAAAATGTGAATATAGAATCGTTAAAAGTATCAAAAACTATGCAGAGTAAATCTACTTCTTATAAAGCAGTTTCACACGATAAAAACTTTTCAAAAATATTATCAAAGGCTAATGATTCAATTGCTAAACAAGAACAAAATGCCTCTCAAAATAATATTTCTGACAAGATAACTGCAAAAAAACAAAATGTAGAAAAAGTTGATCCGCAAGAAATACAAACAAACAAAAGCATAGAAGATACTGAAGATAGTAAGGAATCAGAAGAAGCATCAAGTAGATTTAGATTTAATTATTCAAATGGTTTAGAGGGTTTACTTGGTTCCATTTCAAAACTTGTTGACAATCCTGAGCAAGAACAAACTACTTCTATCGATGATTTTTCTTCTATATTAAATGCATCATCATTAGGGCAATTAGGCGATGCTTTAGGATTAGATTTAAAAGAATCAGATGTATCATTAGATAATATTCTACAAACTTTAGGAATTGATCAGAATGCCCTGCAACAAGCGATTCAACAGCTAACAGGAGACAATAAATCAACTGCAGAAAATATTTGGAGTATGTTAGAGAATATTGATCAAAATCAGCTAAATTTTATGCAAAATTTACTTTCTTCTATTAAGCAAGATTCAAACGCTAAAATTTCTAAGACACAAGCTGCACAAGTGTTACAAGTCTTAAAACTTATAGAAATTACAGCACCTAAAACTGACTTAATGTTAAAGCAAGAATATCAAACATTCCAACTTAAAGAGATGCTATCACAACTGTCGTCTAAGGTGGAACAATCGCTATCCAGTGAAGAGTCAAATCTAACTAAGATTAATAAGGTTCAACAACTGAATGTTAAGTTAGTAGATGCAAATACAAATGAAAATATTAGTACAATACAAACAACTACAAATAAAACAACAACAATTACATTAACATTACCTACAAACAAAGCTTCACAAGCTGAAGCCTTTGTAAAAGAATTTCAAGCAATCATGAATCGTAGTCAATTTTCAAATAATGCTGCAGGTACGAAGTTATTAATTAAACTTTATCCGGAAAATTTAGGTTCTGTCCGAGTTGAACTCATCCAAAAAGATGGTGTAATGAGCGCTCGTTTCTTGGCATCGACGAATATTGGAAAACAAATGCTTGAAAGTCAACTTCAACAGTTAAAACAAGGATTAGTTAACCAAAATATTCAATTAGATCGAATTGATGTTGCACAAGCATTAACAGAAACAAACAGAGCTGATAAAGAGCAACAGCACCAATTCCAACAAGCTTTTAAACAGCATTCAGAAGAACAAGAAAGAAAACGAAAAGATAACGATGAAGATGACTCAAACTTCAATGATATCTTAATGGATTTGGAGGTTTAGAAAATGGCGGAAACAACTGCTACAAGTTCAGCAACTTCTAATACAATAACGTCGGATTATTATTTAGCAAATAAAAAAAACGACAAGAAAACAGGCAATAGTTCTTTAGATAAAGATGCATTCATGCAATTGCTTGTTACTCAATTGCAAAATCAAGATCCAACTAGTCCAATGGATGATAAAGAATTTATATCTCAAATGGCGCAATTCTCTTCACTCGAACAAATGCAAAATGTTGCTAAATCCATAGATTCTTTATCCGAAATAGCCAAGCAATCACAACTAATGCAATATAATAGCTTCATCGGAAAAGACGTCACTTGGCACGAAGCAAGCGATAAAAAAGATGAAAAAGGAAATACAATTATCAATACAGGAAATGGTATTGTAAGCAAAATTGCTTTTTCTGGAGATAGCGTGAAGATTACACTTGAAGATGGAAAAACATTAGAACCAGCAAATATTTCTGAAGTTAATGGTTCTAATACAAACTCAAACTCTTCTTCAAACTCACTAGTTGAAGCAAGTTTATTAATTGGTAAAAATGTTGCTTACAAATCTGAAACGGAAACAGAAACGACTGCTAGTGTTAAATCTGTTAAAAAATCGTCTGATGGTAACATTCTTTTTGTATTATCAAATGGCAAGGAAGTAAAAGCTGATCAATTATCCTCTATTTCTGAATAATAGGGAGGATGACCGAGATGTCAACAGTTAACTATATTCAACACCAGTTTCCGTTTCATGCAAAAAATAACCCAAAGACTTTGAATTTAAAACAAATAACAACTCCAACGTTTAGTGAGTTATTAGCAGAGCAACGGGAAAAACAATTGAGAGTTAGTAAACATGCAACTAATCGACTTCAAGAGCGCAATATACATATCGATGATGGACAATGGGAAAAAATCACCAACAAAGTATTTGAAGCAAAAGCCAAAGGCGTCAACGATTCACTTGTATTGACAGGGAATGCAGCTCTTATAATTAGTGCAAAAAACGCAACAGTTATTACAGCAATGGATCGTCAAGAAGCTCAAGATCAATTATTTACAAATATTGATGGAACAATCGTATTAGCATAGGCAGGACCTTTTAAGGGTGCCTAGTACTACTGAATGATTGATGTAGTACACTCTATAATTGAAGGGAGAATAATCATTTTATGTTACGTTCTATGTATTCTGGAATTAGTGGACTTCGCAATTTCCAAACAAAATTAGATGTAATTGGTAATAACATTTCAAATGTTAACACTTATGGCTTCAAAAAAGGTCGCGTAGTCTTCAAAGATTTAATCTCGCAAACAACACAAGGTGCAACAGCGCCTGGAGATACTGTTGGAGGTACAAATCCAAAACAAATTGGACTTGGTTCACAACTTGCAGCAATTGATACTATTCATGATGCAGGTTCTATGCAAACAACTAACCGAGTACTGGATTGCGCAATCCAAGGCGACGGATATTTTGTTGTTCAAGAGGGAGATGAGCAATACTTTACTCGTGCAGGTAATTTCTACTTAGATAGTGCCGGCACACTAGTGACAGCAGATGGTAAAAAAGTATTAATGGAAAATGAAACGACAATACCTACTGATGCAACAGAAATTACAATTGGCCAAGATGGTACAGTTTCTTACACTCAAAATAATACACTCGTACCAGCAGGAACAATCCAAATTGCTCGTTTTGCCAATACGGGAGGTCTGACAAAAGTAGGTGGTAATTATTATAAACCATCTAATAACTCTGGAGATGCTGTAATTGGTGCACCTAAAACTGACGGACGAGGTTCAATTGAATCAGGCTTCCTAGAAATGTCCAATGTTGATTTATCCGAAGAATTTACAGAAATGATTGTTGCACAACGCGGGTTCCAAGCAAACTCTCGTATTATTACAACTTCTGATGAAATTCTTCAAGAATTAGTTAATCTAAAACGTTAAATAAAATAATTTATTGATATGGAAGGGGGCTGGGCCGGCTCTTGATACCCGGCCCTTATATCCTATGATTGCTCTAACGAAACTAAACAAAAAACCGTTCTCATTAAATGCTTTATACATAGAATCGGTCGAGGAGTTTCCTGATACGACAATCACGTTAACGACCGGGCGAAAGTATGTTGTGTTAGAAACGAAAGATGAAGTTCAAAAAAAAATAATTGAATTTTATCGCAGTGTGCAACTCCTATCAAACCCGTACTTAAGAGGTGAAGAAGATGAAGAATAACAAGTTATTAACTATTATGTTAATCATTTTGGTTTCTATTACACTCATTGGTGTTGTAGCAGTAGTTGTTGTAACCCAGTTAAATAAAGGTACAGCAGCTGAAGTTCAGAATATAGATGACATTGTTGAGTCTTCAGTTGACATTGAAGAAATAACAACGAATATAGCTGGCGACAACTATATTAAGATTGCACTTAAAATCCAAACAACAAGTAAAGACTCAGCAGAAGAATTAAAAAAACGGGATTTCCAAGTTAAAAGTATCTTAATAGAACAATTGTCAGAGATGTCAAAGAAAGATCTTGATGGCACTAAAGGTAAGGAAATGCTTGCGAATACATTAAAAACAAAAATTAATGAGCTAATGCAACAGGGTGAAGTTCAGCAAGTATACTTCACTTCGTACATTATTCAATAATATGTATTTAAAATCATAAATGGAGGTGGGCAAATGGCAGGAGATGTGTTATCACAATCCGAAATTGATGCGCTTTTATCGGCGTTATCAACCGGGGAAATGACAGCAGATGACATCAAGAAAGAAGAGGAGTCAAAAAAAGTTAAGGTCTATGACTTCAAACGTGCCCTCCGCTTCTCGAAAGATCAGATTCGAAGTTTAACCCGAATACACGAAAACTTTGCACGCTTATTAACGACTTTTTTCTCTGCTCAGCTAAGAACATATGTGCAAATTACAGTCGCATCAGTCGATCAAATACCATTTGAAGAGTTCATACGGTCAATCCCCAATATGACTTTAATCAATGTATTTGAGGTCCCACCTTTAGATGGGAACATTTTAATGGAAATCAATCCTAACATTGCGTATTCAATGTTAGATAGATTAATGGGAGGTACTGGGGCTAGTCATAGTAATGTTGATAATCTTACAGAAATAGAAACAAAGATTATGACTAATCTGTTTGAGCGTTCTTTTGATAACTTAAGAGAGGCCTGGGCGAACATTGCGGACATAGATCCAATATTAACGGAACTTGAAGTTAATCCACAATTTTTACAAATGATTTCACCCAATGAAACAGTAGTTGTTATATCTTTTAATTCAATCATTGGTGAAACAAGTGGTATGATTAATATTTGTATTCCTCATGTTGTATTAGAACCAATCGTACCAAATCTCTCTGTTCGCTATTGGATGCAATCCAACAAAAAAGAAGTATCACCAGAGCAAGCAGCAATTATTGAAAGACGAGTGAAACAGTCTGATTTGGAAGTTATTGCTGAACTAGGAAATACTGAAATTAGTATTGAAGATTTCCTTTTGATGCAAGTTGGTGATGTTGTACAACTCAATCAAAAAATTAGTCAACCGTTAATTTTGAATGTAGGCGGTATCCCTAAATTTACTGTTCAACCGGGTAAGTTGAAAAAAAGTATGGCTGTACAAGTATTAGAGTCTTTGAAAGGAGGAGACGATGATGAGTGATGATATGTTATCACAAGAAGAAATTGAAGCCCTGTTAAGAGGCGAATCTATCGATACAGATGATGAAACGTCTTCTCAGGAAAATAGTTTTAATGTGAGTGATTATTTAGATTCAATGTCTCAAGATGCATTAGGTGAGATTGGAAATATCTCTTTCGGAAGTTCTGCAACTGCACTATCTTCCCTACTAGGACAAAAAGTTGAAATTACAACACCAACAATTAGTATGATAAATCGAAATAAATTGGAAGAAGAATTTCCACATCCATATGTAGCGATTCAAGTTGAATATACAACTGGTTTGATGGGCACCAATTTACTTGTCATCAAACAAGCTGATGCAGCAATTATCGCTGATTTAATGCTAGGTGGAGATGGTCAAACACCTTCAGAAGATTTAGGGGAAATTCATTTAAGCGCTGTTCAAGAAGCTATGAACCAAATGATGGGTTCAGCAGCCACATCCATGTCAACGATCTTTAACAAGAAAGTGGATATTTCTCCACCAACAATCGATCTAATGAATATTTCTCAAAATGAAGGAACAGAAAATATTCCATCAGATGAATTACTTGTAAAAGTTTCATTCCGATTAAAGATTGGTAATTTAATCGATTCAAATATTATGCAATTGTTGCCATTAGAATTTAGTAAGACTTTGGTTCATCAATTAATGAATCCTGAACAAGAAGAAGTAGCCGTAACAGCAACTGCTGTTCAAGAAGAACCATCAGTTCAACAACAGGTTATGCCTAATGCACCACAAATGCAAAAGCCAGTTCAAGCTGAACAAGTATCAACTCAACCAGTTTATGAACAACCAGTCGTCAATATGCAACAACGTGCACCTCAACAACCTGTAAATGTTCAACAAGCACAATTTACAAGCTTCGAAAATACAAGTTTAAATCAATCAGAAGCTAGAAATTTAGATATGCTACTTGACATACCATTACAAGTTACTGTTGAATTAGGACGTACGAAGCGTTCCGTTAAAGAAATTTTAGAGTTAGCAAGTGGTTCTATTATTGAACTAGATAAATTAGCTGGAGAGCCAGTAGATATACTAGTTAATAGTAGACTAATAGCTAAGGGCGAAGTTGTTGTAATCGATGAGAACTTCGGTGTTCGCATTACAGACATCTTAAGTAAGGCGGATCGTCTTAATAATCTTAAATAGTAATTCATTTTGGAGGAGTTAATCATGGCAAAACGTATTTTAATAGTAGACGATGCAGCATTCATGCGCATGATGATCAAAGATATTTTGACTAAAAACGGATTTGAAGTAGTAGGTGAAGCTAGTGACGGTGCACAAGCAGTTGAAAAGTATGGAGAATTAAAACCTGATCTTGTAACGATGGATATTACCATGCCAGAAATGGATGGTATTGCAGCCTTAAAAGAAATTAAACAAAAAGATCCAGGTGCTATTATTATTATGTGTTCAGCAATGGGACAACAAGCAATGGTTATTGATGCTATTCAAGCTGGTGCGAAGGACTTTATCGTAAAACCTTTCCAAGCTGATAGAGTTATTGAAGCTATTCAAAAAGCGTTAGGTTAATAGAATGTTTTATAGAACAATATTGAAGTTGATGTTGTTTGCATCATTTTTTACTGTTTATTCATACCAACCAATTCAACAGGATAATATTGTTTATGCGGAGTCCAATAATTCTGTGAATGATTGTTATAAGAATCCTAAAGAATGTAAGGATGATACGCCAGCTGTCGATCCAAAAGATCAATCGACAGCTGTCGGTTTGTCTACATGGGATTATATCAAAATGGTATTAGCACTAATTTTTGTAATTGCATTACTTTACGGTGTTCTTAAATTTGTAAATAGTCGCAACAACAAATATCAACAAAGTCAGTTAATGCAAAATTTAGGCGGAATTTCACTAGGCCAACAAAAGTCAGTTCAACTACTAAAAATAGGAGATTCATTGTATCTGGTTGGAGTTGGTGATGATGTGAATATTTTAAAAGAAGTTACTGCGCAAGAAGAGAAAGCTCAATTATTAAATCTATACAATGAAAAGCAAGAGCTTACAGCACAAGTACCATACATTGCAGAAATGATGTCAAAATTTAAAAGAAAACATCCTGAATCAGAAATTGATTCATCAAACAAAGATTTTAATGAAGAGTTTCAACAAAGATTAACAGAGATTCAACAGGATCGTCGAAAGGAATTAGAAGAATGGAAGCAGAAGGAGAGGGAAAATAAATGAGTGATTTTGTTAATTACTTCTCCAATAGCAATCCAGCAAATGTCTCCACAACAGTTAAATTGATGTTGATGCTAACTGTCTTATCGTTAGCACCAAGTATTTTAATCTTGATGACGTGTTTTACTAGAATAGTCATTGTCTTATCATTTGTACGTACGGCATTGGCAACACAGCAAATGCCACCGAACCAAGTAATAGTAGGTTTAGCTTTGTTTTTGACATTTTTCATCATGGCCCCAACATTTCAAGATGTAAATAAAAATGCATTACAACCATTATTCGACGAAAAAATCACACTGGATGAAGCTTACTCAAAAGCTAGTAAACCATTTAAAGAATATATGAGTAAGCATACGAGACAAAAAGATTTAGATTTATTTCTAAAGTATTCTGGTGCAAAAGAACGTCCAAAGACAATTGAAAAAATCCCACTTACAACAATGGTACCTGCATTTACGATTAGTGAATTGAAAACGGCGTTCCAAATGGGCTTTATGATTTTTATACCGTTTTTAGTAATTGATATGATTGTTGCAAGTGTCCTTATGTCGATGGGGATGATGATGTTACCACCAGTAATGGTTTCTTTACCATTCAAAATATTATTATTTATATTAGTAGATGGTTGGTATCTTGTTGTGAAATCACTATTAGAAAGCTTTTAGGGGATGAAAAGTTATGACAGCAGAAACAGTCATTAAAGTTGCAGAAGAAGCGATTAAAGTAATACTACTAACATCAGGTCCATTATTACTTGTTGCATTAGTAACTGGTCTTTTAGTTAGTATTTTTCAAGCGACTACACAAATTCAAGAACAAACGCTTGCTTTTGTACCTAAAATTATTGCAGTACTAATTGCTATTATCTTTTTTGGCCCTTGGATGCTTACGAAAATGACTTCATATACAAAAGATATATTTGAAAATTTAGGACGTTTTATAGGGTGAGCAAATGGAAGAATTAGTCCCGAAATTAACCATCTTTCTTCTTATTCTTGTTAGAATCTCTGCGTTTTTTGTTACTGTTCCTTTTTTCTCTTATAAAACGATTCCAACGAAAGTTAGAATTACATTGGCAGTGGTTTTATCGTGGATGATGTATTATACGTTGGATGTAAAACCATTTGATATTGATGGAGAATACATATTGTTAATCTTGAAAGAGGCAGTTGTAGGTATTTCTATAGGTCTTATTGGATATTTGATAATGTCTGCTATTCAAATTGCAGGTGGTTTTATCGATTTCCAAATGGGTTTCGCAATCGCGAATGTAATTGATCCGCAAACAGGAGCACAAAGTCCATTAATGGGTCAATTCTTTAACACATTAGCTCTTCTTGTTTTAATCGGCACAGATGGACATCATTTACTATTAGATGGAATTTTTTATAGTTATCAATATATTCCAATGGATCATGTATGGCCTGCTTTTGGTTCTAGTGATTTACCTAGATTTATCCTTAAAACTTTTGGAACTCTTTTTGGAATTGCATTTCAAATGTCTGTTCCAATTGTAGCTACACTTTTTTTAGTAGATATAGCATTGGGTATAACAGCACGTACAGTTCCACAATTGAATATATTTGTCGTTGGTTTTCCTGTGAAAATTGGCGTAAGCTTTATTGTGCTAATTGTAATGATGGGCGTTATGGTTGCGGTAATGCAAAAGCTTTTCAATTTTATGATGATTAGTATGCGAGATTTTATGGTGCTTTTAGGTGGTGGATAAGATGCAATTGCTCGAACTAGACTTGCAATTTTTCGCAGGAGAAAAGACAGAAAAAGCAACACCTAAAAAAAGACAAGATGCACGTAAAAAAGGGCAAGTATTAAAAAGTCAGGATGTAACAAGTGCTTTAGTTTTGCTTTCAGTTTTTTTATTTTTAATGATAGCAGGAACTTCTATGCGAGATGGGATAATGTCCTTTTTTAATGAGACCTTTTCAAAATATATGCTAATCGATACTTTATCAATCAAGCTAGTTGTGAAAATATACAAAGACGTTTTATCAGAAATGGCAGTAATTATATTACCAATCATGGCGATTGCAATGATTGCAGGTATTGCAGGGAACTTTCTACAATTTGGTTTTTTGTTTTCTGCAGAACCTTTAAAATTCGATTTAACTAAACTTGATCCCGTTAAAGGGATTAAGAGAATGTTTTCTGTAAAATCGTTAATTGAACTATTAAAGTCTATTTTGAAGATTACGTTAATAGGTTCTGTCACAACAGCTATATTGTGGAAGAATATTGATGATGTTTTAAGTTTGTCATTTAAAACACCAGGGGCAACCCTTATAACTGTATCGAAGTTAACAGTTTTTATGGGAATAGCTGCATCTGTTGTCTTATTAATAATAGCGGTACTCGATTATTTTTATCAAAAATTTGAGTACGAAAAAAACTTGAAAATGTCAAAGCAGGATATTAAAGATGAATATAAGAATTCCGAAGGGGATCCGCTTATTAAATCTAAGATTAAGCAACGACAACGTGAAATGGCTATGCGTCGTATGATGCAAGAAGTTCCTCAAGCGGATGTTGTTATTACAAACCCAACTCATTATGCGATTGCATTAAAATATGATGAAGAAACGATGGATGCGCCTAAAGTTGTTGCAAAAGGTACAGATTTCGTCGCTCAGAAAATTAAATTTATTGCAAAAGAAAATGAAGTGGTGATGGTAGAAAATAGACCATTAGCCCGGGCTATGTACGATCAGGTTGAGATTGGACAACATATTCCTGATGAATTTTTTAAAGCTGTAGCTGAAGTCTTAGCATATGTATATCGTGTTAAAAGAAAAATATAAAGATCTAATTCGGGGGGACAAACATGAAGTTTCGCGACATAGGAGTATTAGCTGCAGTAATTATGGTTGTTGCAATGCTTATCATCCCTTTACCACCATGGTTGATAAGCTTTTTAATCATTATCAATATTACGCTAGCACTACTTGTATTGTTAACAGCGATGAATATGAAAGAAGCACTAGAATTTTCAATTTTCCCATCCCTCTTATTATTATTAACCTTGTTCCGTTTAGGTTTAAACGTATCGACTACTCGAGCAATCTTAAGTGATGGAGATGCGGGTAATGTCGTTGAAACATTTGGTACCTTCGTAGTAGGGGGTAACGTAATTGTAGGTTTAGTGGTATTCGTAATATTAATCATTATTCAATTTATTGTTATCACAAAAGGTGCTGAACGTGTATCAGAAGTTGCTGCACGTTTTACATTAGATGCAATGCCAGGGAAACAAATGGCAATTGATGCCGACTTAAACGCGGGTCTTATATCTGAGACGGAAGCTAGGCATCGACGAGAAAAAGTAGGTAATGAGGCTGATTTCTACGGTTCAATGGATGGTGCCACAAAATTTGTAAAAGGTGATGCCATTGCTGCAATTATTATTGTACTAATCAATTTAATCGTAGGACTAATCATAGGAATTGTGCAAAAAGGTATGGATTTTTCTGATGCTGTTCATTTGTTTACGACATTGACTATCGGTGACGGTCTTGTATCGCAGGTTCCTGCATTACTTATTTCGACTGCAACAGGTATTGTCGTAACTCGAGCTGCTTCAGAAGGTAATTTAAGTACAGATATTACAGGTCAGTTATTTGCTAATCCAACATTAATATACATAGCGGCTGGAACTATATTTATCCTTGGAATTGTAACCCCTATTAAGATTATCTATACGATTCCTGTTGCAGCAGCATTAGCAATTGTGGCGTATCGTATCAGTCATGCCGCAAAAGAAGATATAGAAGAACTTGAACAAATAGAAGAGGTTGAAACAACGGATAATCTAAAAAGTCCAGAAAATGTTGTTAACTTATTGAACGTAGATCCAATAGAATTTGAATTTGGATATGGTTTAATTCCATTAGTCGATGCAACTCAAGGTGGGGACTTACTTGACAGGGTTGTGATGATTCGCCGTCAATTAGCACTTGAACTAGGAATCGTGATTCCAGTTGTTCGTATTCGAGATAATATTCAACTTCAACCAAACGAATATCGTATTAAGATTAAGGGAAACGAATTAGCTCATGGAGAATTATTACTTGATCATTATTTAGCAATGAGTCCTGGCGATGACGACTCTATAGAAGGTATTGATACAGTAGAACCATCGTTCGGTTTACCAGCTAAATGGATTACAGAACAAGTTAAAGAAGAAGCTGAAATGTTGGGCTATACAGTAGTTGATCCGCCTAGTGTTGTGTCAACTCATTTAACCGAAGTTATTCGGGCAAATGCGTCTGAACTATTGGGTCGTCAAGAAACAAAACAACTGATCGATCACTTAAGAGAAACAGCACCAATATTAGTGGACGAATTAACACCAACACCGCTATCAATTGGTGAAATTCAAAAAGTTTTGGCAAAATTATTGAAAGAAAATGTTTCAGTGAAAAATTTATCGGTTATTTTTGAAACATTAGCAGATTATTCTAAACTAACGTCTGATGTGGATGTATTAACAGAATATGTTCGTCAATCACTTGCACGTCAAATTACTGCACAATATGCTGGTGGACAAACAGAACTAAAAGTACTAACTGTTTCAGCAAAAGTGGAGAAAATTATTGCTGATAGTATTCAACAAACTGATCATGGTAATTATTTAGCAATGGAACCAAATGATTCTCAAACTATTTTAGAGTCAATCGCACAAGAGGTTGAACGTATTGCACTATTTGAACAATCACCTGTTATCTTATGCTCACCAGCAGTTCGAATGTATTTACGACAATTGACGGAAAGATACTTCCCTCAAATTCCAATTCTTTCGTATAATGAACTTGAATCGTCTATTGAAATTCAAAGTGTTGGAGTGGTGAACGTTTAATGAAAATGAAAAAATATATAGCATCTTCAATGGCTACTGCGATGAAAAAGGTACAAGCCGATTTAGGTGATGATGCGATTATCGCAAGTTCAAAAGTTGTATACTCTAAAGGTTTTTTAGGAATGTTTAAAAAGAAAAGTTTTGAGGTAATAGCAGGTGTTGAACGTGCGGATAGAAACGAAATGTTATACCCTTCTAAACCGATTCAAAAACCTATAATGTTAGATTCAAAAGTTCCAGAAGACAAAACAAATGAGATTAAACAAGAACTAGCAGATTTAAAGAAAATGATGCAATCTATGAAACATCAATCAGCAAGTGTACAATATCCGGATGAATTATCAACTGTTATAGAGAAATTAGAGTATCAGGAGATAGATCCCGAGCTCATCACTAAGATAAGTGATGAGCTCTTTACGGTTGTGAAAAATAGTAAACACAATTTAACTGAACAAGAAGTGCAAGAGTTGGCAAAAAAACAAATTTCGTATTTGTTAAAGGACTTACCATTTGGAGGAATCTCTTATCAAAAGAAATATATAAATATATTAGGTCCCACTGGTGTTGGTAAAACTACGACAATTGCAAAAATGGCAGCACATGCTGTATTGAAAGAGAAAAAGAAAATAGGCTTTATCACTACAGATACATATCGTATTGCTGCAATTGAGCAACTCAAAACATATGCGAACTTACTACAAGCTCCAGTAGAAATTGTTTATAGCAGAGCAGATTACGAAATGGCCTTACTGAAATTTAAAAATCTAGATTTAGTATTTATTGATACAGCCGGCAGAAATTATAAAGAAGTGAAATATATAAGAGATTTGGAACAAATAATTGATATTGAAAAAAATGTCGAAAATTATTTAGTTTTGTCTACAACAGCAAAAGAACGTGATATGGCAACAATAATTGAACAATTCTTAGCATTTTCAGTTGAAAAATTAATATTTACAAAGTTAGATGAAACAAATACTATTGGCTCAATAGTCAATTTAATGGTTAAATATAAGAAGGGACTTGCTTACTATACAAATGGTCAAGAAGTACCGGAAGATATTGAAGAAGGGTCTGTGAAAAATGTTATAGATTTACTTTTTCAAGGAGATAACAAATGAGAGACCAAGCTGAATCGTTACGTATGAAAATGCAACAAAGTAAAAGTGTAGGGAAATCGATAGCCGTAGTAAGTGGAAAAGGTGGTGTAGGAAAAAGTAATTTCACTACTAATTTCGCTATTACTTTAGTTAACTGTGGCAAAAAAGTCATTATAGTTGATATGGATATAGGAATGGGAAATATCCATATTCTATTAGGTAAAGGAACACGTAGTAGTTTAAAAGATTATTTGCAAGGAGACGTCACATTAGAGCAAGTTATCTATGAAGGAACTAATGATTTACATTATATATCTGGAGGGACTGGTCTTGCAGGATTGTTAGATTGGTCCGAATTAATGTTTGATCGATTGTTGACAGCATTTGAAAATTTACAAGCTAGTTATGATTATATTTTGTTTGATATGGGAGCAGGGGCTACGAATTGGTCACTTGATTTATTAGTTGCTGTAGAAGATATTATTGTTGTTTCTACAACTGAACCAACATCAATTACAGATGCTTATTCTATGATGAAATATATCCATTACAAAGATAGAGAAAAAAATTTCTATTTATTATGTAATAGGGTTTTAACAAGTGAAGAAGGTACCGATACATTGAATAGATTAAAAAAAACAATGTTTCGATTCTTATCAAAAGATGTCTTTGTGTTAGGCTCATTGCCTGAGGATAAGTTAGTTCGTCAAGCTGTTAAAAAACAAGTTCCTTTTTCTATCTTATATCCAAATGCCCAAATTACAAAGACGTTGAAAAAGATAACATTTAGATATATGCAAGGTAACATTAGTGAAGTTGTAATCGGAAATTCATCCAATAAGTTTATTTCAAAATTAAAGAGTATTTTTTCGAAAGGAAGTGATTAGTTGTCAGTCGACCAACAAAAGAGACTTTTAATAGTTGATGATTCAGCGTTTATGAGGAAAATGATTTCAGAGTTTTTTGTAGACCATCCCTATATTCGAGTTGTCGGTACAGCACGAAATGGAAAAGATGCTATTAAAAAAATTCAATTGTTGCAACCAGATGTTGTTACGATGGATGTAGAAATGCCAGAGATGAATGGTCTTGAGGCATTAAAAGTCATTATGAAGGAATGTCCAGTTCCTGTTGTCATGCTATCAAGTACAACAAAGAGTGGAGCTCAAATAACCTTAGAAGCAATGGCAAGTGGTGCAGTCGATTTTATTGCAAAGCCAAGTGGTCCGATTTCTTTAGACATCGAAACGATTCAAGATGAAATTACTCGAATTGTGGAAAACGCAGTAACTGTACACGTCTCAAAACTAAGACATGCAGAACATAGTGTTGAGTTAAAGACAACTAAATCTAAGAGTCTAGTAGAAAAAATACCAACTCATACAACTACGGAAATATTTCATAAAGAGCACCATTCAAAAGTAGTTAATAAAAAATCTGAAGTAAGTTGGAACTCACACTCAAAGAAAATGGTTCTGATTGGAACTTCTACTGGTGGACCTAGAGCATTACAAGAAGTGATTACTCGATTGCCTGAAGATATATCAGCACCTATATTGATCGTTCAGCATATGCCGGCAGGTTTTACTAAATCTTTAGCGAATCGTTTAGATCATTTGTCCAAGATTACCGTTAAAGAGGCTGAGCAAGGTGATTTATTGCAAGATGGTGTGGCGTATATCGCACCAGGTGGCTACCATTTGCGCATCCGCAAAATAGGTATGTCATATGGCATAGAACTGGATAATCTTGAACCACCACGTGGAGGTCATAGGCCGTCTGTAGATGTTATGTTTGAAGATAATAGTAATTATAATGATTTTGATAAAATTGCTGTTATTATGACAGGCATGGGATCTGATGGGACAAAAGGATTACAAGCTTTAAAAAATAAAGGTAATGTCATTGCTGTTGCAGAATCAGCCAATACAAGTGTTGTTTATGGTATGCCTAAATCTGCTGTTGCAACAGGATTAGTTGATGAAGTAGTAGATGTTGATGATATTGCGACTATTATAATGAGATATTTGCCTTAGGGGGGATCATTAAATGGATACAAACCAATATTTAGATATTTTTTTAGATGAAAGTAAAGAACATCTTCAATCTTGTAACGAAAATTTACTAGCATTGGAACAAAGCCCGCAAGACTTAGCAATTGTCAATGAAATATTCCGTAATGCGCATACCTTAAAAGGTATGTCAGCAACAATGGGGTTCGAAGATTTAGCAGATTTAACACATAAGATGGAAAACGTTTTGGATGCTATTCGAAATGAAAAAATTACGGTAGACTCAAATATTTTAGATGTTGTCTTCGAATCAGTCGATCATTTAGAAGCGATGATTGATGATATTGCAAACGGTGGAGACGGTAAACGAGATGTATCAGCAACTGTAGCTAAGTTAAAACGAATTGAAAATGGTGAAGCAATTGGGTCTGATACTGATAAAAATGAATCAGAAAAAGTTCCAACAGTTGAAGAGGTATTAACAACCGACTCCATGAAGTTTGATGAGTTTGAGTTAACCGTTATTCAACAATCCCATGAACAAGGCTTTAATACTTATGAAATTGCTATACAACTTCGTGATGATTGCTTATTAAAAGCTGCACGCGTATACATGGTATTTGATATTTTAGAAAAATTAGGGGATGTTATAAAATCATCGCCAACCGTTGAACAGTTAGAAGAAGAACAATTTGATAGTGAATTTTCCGTAGCGGTAGTTACTAAAGAAACTTCTGAAGATATACAAAAAAAATTGTTGAAAGTATCTGAAGTTGAGGATGTAAAAATTCAAGCTTTAGATTATCAATCACTTGTCCATCAAGAATTAGCTTCAACTGCTACTGAAGAAAAAGTTACTCAACCCGTAGAACCTAAAAATACAAAACCAGTAGCGACAAAGGCAAAACCAAAGAAAACTCCTGAAAAGAGAGCTACTCATGCAAGTAGTAAAACAATTCGTGTTAATATTGAACGATTAGATATTTTGATGAATCTATTTGAAGAGCTTGTTATAGATCGCGGACGTCTACAATCAATTGCTTCAGAATTGAATCATAGTGAATTAAATGAAACAGTGGAAAGAATGTCTCGAGTATCAGGTGATTTACAAAATATTATTTTGACAATGAGGATGGTTCCAGTAGAAACGGTATTTAATCGTTTCCCTAAAATGGTTCGTCAGTTAACTCGTGATTTACATAAAAAAGTCAATTTACAGATAATTGGTGCAGAAACAGAATTAGATCGTACTGTAATTGATGAATTAGGAGATCCACTTGTACACCTTATTCGTAATGCTTTAGATCATGGTATTGAAAGTCCTGAAGTACGTAAGGCTGCTGGAAAACCAGAAGAAGGTAAAGTAGAATTACGTGCTTATCATAGTGGTAATCATGTGTTTATCGAACTGGAAGATGATGGTGCAGGAGTTAATCGTGAAAAAGTATTAGAAAAAGCCCTTTCTAAAGGGATTGTCACACCAGAAGTAGCCGAAACAATGACAGATAAACAAGCAAATGAGTTAATCATGGCATCTGGTTTCTCAACAGCAGACGTAATTTCGGATATATCTGGACGAGGTGTAGGCCTTGATGTTGTAAAATCTACTATTGAATCTTTAGGTGGTAACATCACAATTGAATCTACAGAAGGAAAAGGATCATTGTTCTCTGTTCAATTACCGCTAACATTATCTATTATTTCTGTTATGTTGGTTGAAATCGAAAAAGAAATCTATGCAATCCCACTATCTTCAATTATCGAAACATCTATCATCCGTAATTCAGATATTATGAATGCACATAACCAAAAAGTAATTGATTTCCGTGGTAAAGTGGTTCCACTTGTCTTCTTAGAAGAAATATTTGAAGTAACACGTACTGAACCTGCTGATGATGAATTCCATTCTGTAGTTTTGGTTCGAAAAGGAGAAAAAATGGCCGGCTTAGTAGTCGATTCATTTATTGGACAACAAGAAATTGTTTTGAAATCTCTAGGAAACTATTTGACAAATGTATTTGCTATTTCAGGTGCAACTATCCTTGGAAATGGCGAAGTTGCATTGATCATAGACTGTAATTCACTTATTAAATAATATATCTTTTTAGAAAGAGGTGTTACTAATGGAAACTACACTTGATGTGGAAAGTGTAAAAGTAATTATATTTCAATTAGGGGATAAAGAATATGCGATTCCTGTTAGTCAAGTTCAAGGAATCGAAAAAACGATGCATATTACGCGAGTACCGAAGACACCAAGATATGTTAAGGGCGTTATCAACTTACGAGGAGTCGTTACGCCAATTATTGACCTTCGGGATCGTTTTAATGTGAAATCATCAGTGGAAGATGACAATACACGCATTATCATTATTACACTGGATGATATGGAAGTAGGATTTATCGTAGATGCTGCGAACGATGTAATGGATATTCCGACATCTTCTATTGAACCTCAACCTGAAGTAGTGGGATCTTATGAAGAAGAATTTATATCAGGTGTTGCGAAAGTAGAAAAAAGACTGCTCATTTTATTAAATTTAGAAAAAGTTCTAAATACCTTAAAATAAGGATTGGTAAAGCAAATGCCATTTTATAATAGGATTACGTCTTTACATTTAGATGTTTTAAAGGAAATCGGCAATATAGGGGCTGCACATGCTGCTACAGCCCTTTCTGGATTGCTAAATACGAAAATTGACATGCGAGTTCCAAAAGTACAAATGGTGTCATTTGATGAGATGATGGAATTTGCTGGAGGGGCAGAAAGTGTAGTAGCAGGAATTTATCTACGAATTGAAGGAGATGCCAAGGGGGGAATGTTTTTTATTCTTCCTGTAGAGCAAGCAAATCATTTTATTCGTAAATTGACCCATGATGATTTATTTGATTTTAAAAAGGAAAATGTTTCAGAATTGGGTTTATCAGCTATGCAGGAGCTTGGAAACATATTATCAGGTTCTTATTTATCTGCATTATCAGATTTTACGGGACTAAAAATTTATCCGACTCCACCTGCTTTAGCTGTTGATATGTTTGGAGCAATTATTAGTTTTGGACTTGTTGAAGTTTCGCAAATTGGTGATCATGTAATAGTAATTGATACGACAATCTATGAAGAACATATGGGCGACTTAGAAACGGTAAGAGGGCATTTTTTCTTACTCCCAGATCCAGATTCATTTGAAACCATTTTTAAAGCTTTAGGTGTCTCTTAAAATGCTAATAAGTGATACTCAAGTAGTAAAAGTAGGAATTGCCCAAATGGCTATTGCAATATCACCAAATTCAATTAGAACTTCAGGTTTAGGATCATGTGTAGGTGTCGTTATTTATGATGAATCAAAGAAAATGGCTGGTTTAGTTCATGTTATGCTTCCAGAGTCAAAATTAGGTCGTGGAGATTCGATAAATGAAGCAAAGTTTGCCGATACAGGAATACCTGCTATGGTGAATCAACTGAAACAAAAAGGGGCCCAATTATATAAATTGAAAGCAAAAATTGCTGGAGGGGCCCAAATGTTCCAATTTGCCTCTAATAGTGACTCTATGCGAATTGGGCCTAGAAATGTGGAAGCAGTTAAACAACAATTAAAAAGTCTATCAATACCAATCGTTTCAGAGGATGTTGGTGGAAGTAGTGGTAGAACAATAGAGTTTGACACTACGACTTCTATTTTACATATACGTACAGTAAACCAAGGAGTGAAAGAAATCTAATGGTAGGCTCATATTTATACAATTGTTGGGCAGCAGTTATTGCTTTTACAATCTATTTTTTTATGACGTTCCAATCATTAAATACACCAACAAGTATTATTGTTAAATCGTTTGTTGTTGCGATTGTTGTATTTTTTGTAACATATTTGGTTCGATTTATCATTGCATTTGTTATGAAGAATCCTTCAGAAGAATTGGAGCAAGAACAAGGAACCGATGAAAATGAGAATGCGCAATCTAAAAGTGATACTGCTGAGGAAATAGAGAAAGAAAAAACTGCTGAGAAAATTACTGAAGATCAAGCGGAAAAATTAGCGAATTCTGTCAAAACAATGTTGGGAAATGACGAATAATTTCGAAAGGGAGCTGAATTTAGCTCCCTTTATTAATAGTGATTTGATATAATTAATTTGAATTAGAAAATACAACGAGGAGGTCTCGATGATGCAACCAACTTCAAAAGAAGAACAACAGCTTTGGCAAAGATGGGTAGCTGAACGTGATCCTCGTGCGGGAGATTTGTTAATAAAAAAATATACGCCACTCGTCTCTTATCACGTTCAACGCATTAGTACAGGTTTACCCAAAAATGTATCTAGAGATGAATTGACAAGCCTTGGCATGATGGGATTATTTGATGCACTTAACAAATTTGATCTATCGAGAGATCTAAAGTTTGATACATATGCTTCTTTTCGTGTTCGAGGCGCAATAATCGATGGACTTCGAAAGGAAGATTGGCTACCTCGCTCTGCTAGAGAAAAAGCCAAAAAATTAGAATCGCAAATTGAAATGTTAGAACAACAATTACAACGTCATGTTACACCAGAAGAAGTTGCAAAGGCATTAGACGTAGATACAGATGATATTTATCAAACTATGCAAGAACATTTTATGTCTAACGTTCTATCAATGGATGAATATTCTTCGGAACAAGATGATTCAGAGGGAAAATCTTTTGTCATCAGAGACGATCAAATTCGGACGCCAGAACAGGAAGTTGTACAAGCTGAATTATTAGAAGATTTAGTTGAATGTATAAAAGATTTAAACGAAAAAGAACAGCAGGTGCTAAGTTTATTTTATACAGAGGAGTTAACGTTAACTGAAATTGGAGAACTATTAAATTTGTCTACATCTCGAATTTCTCAAATCCATTCAAAGGCACTTTTTAAATTAAGAAATCTATTGTCAGCAGAAATGGAGAATGTATAGTTTTAACGTGAGCATCCATATAACCGTGTAAGCTAGTAAAGCACTTTGAAAGCAGTAAAGTCCGAAGTCGATTTCACAGGAGGCAAATTTATGAGCTTAAAAGGTGTGGAATTGCAAATAGCCTTACCAAAAACTTTTGAGGCAGGAAAATTAGCAGAACAACAACAACAAAATGTGAATGCCGGTCAGGAATTCGCTAATAATGCGTTACAAAAACAACTAGAGAAAAACAGAACAACTGTTTTGAAATCTGATAAATCTGCTCAAATAAGCGAAGAAGATCCCTCAAATAAAAAAGAAAATGACAATCAGCATGAACATAAGAAAGAACAGAAATCTTCTCCGCTTGAGCAGGCACAACACCCTTTTAAAGGACATTTTGTCGATTTTAGCGGATAGGAGTTATCATGGTAGCAACGATATTATTATTTTTATTTATAGGACAAGTATTAAGCTTTTATTTCATCATTTTATTGTATACTAAACTATCTAAATTGAAGGATGTAGAAAAAAGTCAATCTAGATTGAAAGACGAAATGGACAATGCTATAGGGGTTTATTTAGCAGAAATGCGTGATGAAAATGACCGCTTAATTAAAGAACTAACAATGATGAATAAAAAATACGAAAAAGAAGAAAATGTAAACGATGGTAAAGAACATAAAGACTATATAAAAACAACTTTTAATATGCCTCGAAATATGGTAGCTAAAGCTTATCAAAATAGTCCTAATTCAACGGTAGCAGCTACTACTACAGAAAATGAACCTGCTGCTGATAAAGAGAAAACAAATTCCACTACAGCATCATTGACAGTAGAACAGCAAATTCAAGAATTATATCGTAATGGTAAAGATATTGAAGAAATTGCTAAATTAATGCAAAAAGGAAAGACTGAAATTGAATTATTATTAAAATTTCAGCATTAAAGTAGTTGCAGAGGACAAGGCGTTGTGATATATTATCAAATGGTGTTACATTACACACGTATTCTGATGCAAGGAGAAGGTGCTCTTAGTTGAGTTGCTCCTACAGATGACGAATGCGGAGGACAAAAAACCATATCAGGAGGAAATACAAATGTCAGTAATTTCAATGAAACAATTACTAGAAGCTGGTGTACATTTCGGTCACCAAACTCGCCGTTGGAACCCAAAAATGAAAAAATACATTTTTGTTGAACGTAACGGTATCTACATTATCGATTTACAAAAAACAGTTAAAAAATTAGAAGAAGCTTACGACTTCATGCGTCAAGTTGGCGAAGATGGTGGTAAAGTTCTTTTCGTTGGTACTAAAAAACAAGCTCAAGAAGCTATTCAAGAAGAAGCAGAACGCTCAGGTAACTACTTCATCAACCAACGTTGGTTAGGTGGTACTCTTACAAACTTCGGTACAATTCAAAAACGTGTTGCACGTATGAAAGAAATCGAAAAAATGGAAGAAGACGGAACTTTTGAAGTTCTACCTAAAAAAGAAGTTGTTCAACTTAAAAAACAACACGAACGTCTTGTTAAATTCTTAGGCGGTATCCGTGACATGCATGATCTACCAGACGTAATGTTTGTTGTAGACCCTCGCAAAGAACGTATTGCAGTAGCAGAAGCTCGCAAACTTAACATTCCATTAGTAGCAATGGTTGATACAAACTGTGACCCAGATGAAATCGACTACGTTATTCCATCAAATGACGATGCTATTCGTGCTGTAAAATTAATAACTTCTAAAATGGCAGATGCTTTAATCGAATCTAAACAAGGTGAAGAAGAAGCAACAGTTCCAGCTGAAGAGGTTGCAGCTGAGTAATTTCTGATTAGAAACAGGTGATAAGCGGCTAAACCCTCTTATCACCTTTTTTTGAGAATAATTAATTTCATATAGTATTTAAAGGAGGAACTATCAATGGCAGTAACTGCAAAAATGGTTAAAGAATTACGTGAAAAAACTGGTGCTGGTATGATGGATTGTAAAAAAGCATTAGTAAAAACTGATGGAGATATGGAAGCAGCAGTAGATTTCCTACGTGAAAAAGGTTTAGCTGCAGCTGGTAAAAAAGCTGACCGTATCGCAGCAGAAGGTACAACATTCATCGAAGTGAAAGGTAATGACGCAGTACTTTTAGAAGTAAATGCTGAAACTGACTTCGTTGCTAAAAACGAAGGTTTCCAAACTTTAGTTAAAGAATTAGCAGATCACCTATTAGCTTCAAAACCAGCTACATTAGAAGAAGCTTTAGAATCTAAAATGGACAATGGTGCGAAAGTTTCTGAACATATTTCTTCAGCAATCGCAACAATTGGTGAAAAAATCACTCTTCGTCGTTTTACTGTAGCTTCAAAAACTGATGCTGATGCATTTGGTTCTTACCTTCACATGGGTGGACGTATTGGTGTACTAGCTGTAGTTGAAGGTACTACTGATGAAGAAGTTGCTAAAGATGTTGCAATGCACATCGCAGCTTTAAACCCTAAATATATCGCTCACGATCAAGTTTCTGAAGAAGAAGTTGCTCACGAACGTAAAGTTTTAACTGAACAAGCATTAAACGAAGGCAAACCAGAAAACATTGTTGCTAAAATGGTTGAAGGTCGTCTACGTAAATACTTCGAAGAAATTTGTGTTCTTGACCAAGCATTTGTTAAAAACCCAGATCAAAAAGTTGGCGACTATGTTAAAGCAGCAGGCGCTAAACTTACTTCATTCGTACGTTATGAAGTAGGCGAAGGTATTGAAAAACGTGAAGATAACTTTGCTGAAGAAGTTATGAGCCAAGTTAAAGGTAAATAATAGAGATTTATTGAATATTTATATATAAAATGTAGGGAGCACAACTTTTCGTGTTCCCTCTTTTTAAAGAAAAAAGCATGATGGAGGTTCCAATGAGTATGCCACAGTACAAAAGAGTAGTCATTAAGCTGAGTGGAGAAGCACTTGCTGGAGAAGAAGGCTTTGGCTTATCACCTAAAATTGTAAAATCAGTAGCAGAACAAGTTAAAGAAGTTGTTGACCTAGGAGTTGAAGTAGCGCTAGTTGTCGGCGGTGGTAACATTTGGAGAGGTAAAATTGGTGCTGAAATGGGTATGGAACGCGCTAACGCGGACTATATGGGCATGTTAGCAACAGTGATGAATGCATTAGCTCTTCAAGATTCACTTGAAAATTTAGGTGTACCAACTCGTGTTCAATCATCAATCGTTATGACACAAGTTGCTGAACCTTATATTCGAAGAAAAGCAGTACGTCATCTTGAGAAAAAACGTGTTGTAATCTTCGCAGCTGGTACAGGTAACCCATACTTCTCTACAGATACAACAGCAGCTTTACGTGCAGCTGAAATCAATGCAGATGTCATATTAATGGCTAAAAATAACGTAGATGGCGTATACTCTGCAGACCCTAAAACTAATGCAGATGCAGTAAAATATGATAATCTAACATACTTAGAAGTAATTCAACAAGGATTACAGGTTATGGATTCAACAGCATCCACATTATGTATGGATAATGATATTCCATTAATCGTATTCTCAATTACAGAAAACGGTAATATTAAACGCGCCGTATTAGGCGAAACTATCGGAACAGTAGTTAGGAGGAATTCATAATGTCACAAGAAATTATGAAAAAAGCTGAAGAAAAAATGACGAAAGCAATTCAAGCATTTACTCGCGCATTAGCATCTATTCGTGCTGGCCGAGCAAATGCATCATTACTAGATCATGTTAGTGTCGATTACTATGGCGCACCAACACCAATCAATCAATTGGCTGGTATCTCTATTCCAGAAGCTCGTCTTTTAGTAATCCAACCATACGACAAAACAATTTTAGGCGATATTGAAAAAGCATTACTTAAATCAGATATCGGTATTACACCAACAAATGATGGTAATGTTATTCGCTTAACTATTCCTGCACTAACTGAAGAACGTCGTAAAGAACTTGTTAAGCAAGTGAAAAAAGAAGCAGAAGAAGCAAAAGTTGTTGTACGTAATGTACGTCGCGATACTAATGATGAATATAAAAAATTAGAAAAAGCTGGCGAAATTACAGAAGACGATTTACGTGGATTTTCAGATGATATCCAAAAACTAACTGACGCTAATATTGTTAAACTTGATCAAATTGCAAAAGAAAAAGAAAACGAAATTATGTCTGTTTAATTTTTAGATAGTACATTGAAAAGACTTTCTGTATAGAAAGTTGTCCGATTATTCGACTACTAAAGGTAAAATGTCTTGGTGAAAGAGTTGATTGGACCATACTATTTAAAGCCTGAAATTAATTGCGATTAGTCGTAATTATTTTTTAGAACCTTGTGTTTTGTAAGACGTCCTATAACTACAGGGACGTCTTTTTTATTAAGAATAAGGAAAAAAGTTCTTCTTTTTGATATGATATTAGGGAGTATATGTTCCGATTTGTTAGTTAGTGGAGGATTCTAAATGTTAGATAAACTCGGATGGAGAAAATCAGATAAACTAGACCAATCAGTGCAAAAACAAATTGAAAAAATTGGTAAACAACAAGTGCCCAACCATATTGCAATTATTATGGATGGTAACGGACGTTGGGCAAAGCAACGTGCCCTTCCGCGATTTGTCGGTCATAGGGAAGGTATGCATAATATCCGCCGAATTACAATTGCTGCAAATGCAATTGGGATAAAGGCCATTACACTTTATGCTTTTTCGACAGAGAATTGGAAGCGACCATCTACTGAGGTAGAATTTTTGATGCGTTTACCGGAAGAGTTTTTGGCAGACTTTTTACCAGAGCTGATGGAATTGAATATTCGTGTCGAAATGATTGGTGAAATGGATGGCTTACCTCAAAGTACAAGCCGTGCAGTTCAAAATGCAATTGAAAAGACCAAAGATAATTCAGGAATGGTGTTGAATTTTGCCTTTAATTACGGAAGTCGCCGAGAGATGGTACTTGCTGTGCAACAGATTGCTGAAATGGTTCAAGATGGATTGCTAGAACCGACTGCAATAACAGAAGAAACAATTTCAGAAAAACTAATGACTTCAAAAATTGGAGACCCAGATTTGCTTATCCGCACAAGTGGCGAATTTCGATTAAGTAATTTCTTATTATGGCAGCTTGCTTATACAGAGTTTTGGTTTACGAATGTACACTGGCCAGAGTTTAAAGCTGAACAATTATATGAGGCAGTAATCGATTATCAAAAGCGCAATCGCCGATTTGGGGGATTGAAAGGAGAATAAGAAAGAGTGAAACAGCGTATCATTACGGCAGTTATTGCCGCTGCACTGTTTATTCCATTCGTTATCTATGGACAATTACCATTTACCATTTTGATATATGCAATGGCAGCAGTAGGGTTATTTGAAGTGTTGAAAATGAGAGGGATTTCGTTATTTTCGGTGCCAGGAATCATTTCATTATTATCATTATTTATAATATTAATGCCGAATAGTTGGTCAGAACAGATTCAGGATATTACGAAATATTCTAGAATTGAGTATCTATTTATATGTGCAATATTATTGCTTATATATACTGTTTTAGTGAAAAATAAATTTACATTTGATGATGTAGGTTTCTTATTAGCAAGTGCTCTATATGTAGGGATTGGTTTTCACTTCTTTATCGCTACAAGAGAGGAAGGCTTAGCGTATGTTGTATACGCTTTAGTGATAGTATGGACAACCGATTCAGGAGCATATTTCATTGGTCGAAAACTAGGGAGAAATAAATTGTGGCCCGAAATTTCACCTAAAAAGACGATTGAAGGATTTGTTGGAGGAATTGTAGTTGCATTAATCTCAGCAATTATATTCCAATGGATTGCGAATTTGGATATATCATGGAGTGCTTTAATTGTAGTATCAATTGTGGCTTCAATATTTGGACAATTAGGCGATTTAGTAGAATCAGCTATTAAACGTCATTATGGTGTAAAAGATTCTGGAAAAATACTTCCAGGTCATGGTGGGATATTAGATCGTTTTGATAGTCTATTATTTGTATTACCATTACTTTACTTTTTGCACTTTATTGGATAAGGGAGATCTTTTAAATGAAATTAATTAGCTTACTTGGAGCAACAGGCTCTATTGGCTTACAAACATTAGATATTGTTAGAGACCACTCAGATGAGTTTGCAATCGTAGCATTTGCAGCTGGTAAAAATATCGAAAGAACAAAGGAAATTATTCGAGAATTTAAACCTAAGTTAGTATCTGTGCAATTAGAAGAAGATGCACATAATCTATCTAAAGAGTTCCCACAAATCGATTTTACTTTTGGTTCTAAGGGATTAGTGGATGTAGCTACTTTTAGCGAGTCAAATGTTTTGTTAAATGCAGTTCTAGGAAGTATTGGTCTTGAAGCAACATTAGCAGCGATTCGTAAAAAGAAAGCTATTGCCATTGCAAATAAAGAAACTCTTGTGACTGCTGGACATTTAGTCATAAGTGAAGCAAAAAAATACGGAGCACCGATTTTACCAGTTGATAGTGAACATTCAGCTCTTTGGCAATCAATGCAAGGTGAAAATCGTAAATCCATATCTCGTTTAATCTTAACTGCTTCAGGTGGTAGTTTCCGCGACAAAACACGTGAGGATTTAAAAAATGTCACCATTAAAGAAGCATTAAATCATCCAAACTGGTCTATGGGTGCTAAAATTACCATTGACTCTGCAACTTTGATGAATAAAGGGTTAGAAGTCATTGAGGCAGCAGTATTATATGATATGCCTTATGATAAAATAGATGTTTTAATCCATAGAGAAAGCATTATTCACTCTATGGTTGAATATCATGATACAAGTATAATGGCTCAACTAGGAACGCCGGATATGCGTACACCTATTCAATATGCACTTAGCTATCCTGAAAGATTACCACGATCTACTGCGGAAAGATTAGATTTAGCAAAAATAGGCCAATTACATTTTGAACATGTAGATTTAAAACGTTTCCGTTGTTTAGATTTTGCTTATCATGCAGGAAGAATGGGTGGTACAATTTTAACGGTGATGAATGCAGCAAATGAAGCTGCAGTCGGTGCTTTTTTGCAAGAAAAAATTAAATTCCTTGAAATTGAGGACATTATCGAAAAAATGATGAACGATCACGTCAATATTCAGCACCCAGATTTAGAAACTATTTTGCATGTTGATAAAGAAACGAGAAAAACAGTCCAAAGCATGCTAAAATAGCAGTAGTGTCATTTTATAATGCTTGAGAAGGTGGGGTTACATGCAATCTATCATTGCATTTATCGTAGTATTCGGTTCCATCGTATTTTTCCATGAACTAGGTCACTTCATCTTTGCAAAACGTTCAGGTATATTAGTGAGAGAATTTGCTATTGGTATGGGTCCTAAAATATTAGGGATTAACAAAGGCGAAACACTATATACGATACGTTTATTGCCATTGGGAGGCTATGTTCGCATGGCAGGAGACGATGCTGATGTGGTTGAGCTTCAACCCGGGTATCGAATCGGAATGTTGTTAAACAATCAAAACGAAGTTACAAAAATTGTTTTAAATCAAAATAAGCAATTACCTGATATGCTTTTTTTAGAAGTAGAAAAGGCAGACCTTCAGAAAGATTTATGGATTGAAGGATATGACGAGGATGAAAAACTTGTCCGTTACAGCATAGCTCGCAATGCAGTTATTGAAGAGAATGGTAGTGAATTAATAATTGCGCCATATGACAGACAGTTTAATTCGAAATCTGTTGGAAAACGCGCAATGACTATTTTTGCAGGTCCATTATTTAACTTTATCCTTTCAATCATTGTGTTTATCGTCATAGCTTTCATGACTGGAGTACCAACATATGAACCGGTTATTGCGGGAGTTGTAAAAGATAGTCCTGCATCAACTGCTGGATTAGCAAAAGGCGATTTAGTAACTGCAATCAATGGTAAATCGATTGAAACATGGCAGGAACTATCAGATGCTATTCAAAAAAATCCTGAAAAAGAGTTAACACTGAACATTAACCGAGATGGTGATAGTGATACTGTAAAAGTAACGCCAACAAAGAAGAAAATTGATGGACAAACTATAGGACAAATTGGTGTTCAATATCAAAGTCCCGTTGAAAAAAGTCCATTGAAGGCTATCTCATTTGGTTTTACCGAAACATATAATTGGATTATTAAAATCTTTACAATTCTTGGTGCTTTAATCACTGGCGGATTTACAATTGATGCATTATCTGGTCCTGTTGGTATTTATAAGGCAACTGAAGAAGTTGCAAAATACGGTGTGATCAATATTATGAATTGGGCGGCAGTATTAAGTATTAACTTAGGAATAATGAATCTATTACCATTACCAGCATTGGATGGTGGTCGATTATTATTCTTTGGATTCGAGGCTGTTCGTGGTAAACCAGTTGATCGCCAAAAAGAAGGAATGGTTCATTTTGTTGGAATTGTCCTTTTAATGCTTCTCATGATTGCAGTAACATGGAATGATATCCAACGTTTCTTCTTTTAATCTAAAAAATTTAATATAGCTCAAAGTGAGGTTTTTATAATGAAACAAAGCAAAACATTTATCCCTACTTTGCGCGAAGTACCTGCTGATGCAGACGTTAAGTCTCATCAGCTCTTATTACGTGCAGGTTTTATCCGTCAAAATACAAGTGGTGTATATTCATACTTACCTCTAGGTATAAAAGTGTTACAAAAAATAGAACAAATTGTTCGTGAAGAAATGGATGCAGCTGGAGCTGTTGAATTACTAATGCCATCATTGCAACAAGCAGAATTATGGCAAGAATCTGGCCGATGGGAAGCCTATGGTCCAGAGTTAATGCGATTATCTGATCGCCATGACCGTCAATTTGCGCTTGGTCCAACACACGAAGAAGTTATTACATCATTAGTACGTGATGAGATTAAATCTTATAAAAAATTACCATTAACTTTATATCAAATTCAAACTAAATTCCGAGATGAAAAACGTCCTCGTTTTGGATTGTTACGTGGTCGTGAATTTGTGATGAAAGATGCTTATTCTTTCCATGCGAGTGTAGAAAGCTTAGATGAAACATACCAAGCTATGGTAAAAGCATATAATAACATCTTTACTCGTCTTGGCTTAAAATTCCGTGCAGTTATTGCAGATTCTGGTTCAATTGGTGGTACTGATACACATGAATTTATGGTGTTATCAGAAATTGGTGAAGATACAATTGCGTATTCTGATGAAACAGACTATGCAGCTAATATCGAAATGGCTGAAGTAAACGTAGATTATACTCATTCAGGTGAAGAAATGAAAGCACTTGAAAAGGTAGCTACACCAGATCAAAAATCAATTGACGAAATTACTGATTTCCTAAATGTGAAAGCTGAACAATGCATTAAAACATTAGTATTTAATGTTGATGATGAATTAGTTGTTGTGCTTGCACGTGGTGATCATGAAATCAATGATATTAAACTAAAACATGCACTAAATGCAGAATCTGTTGAATTAGCTGAAGATGATGCTATTTTCAAATTACTAAATAGCCATGTAGGCTCACTTGGTCCAGTGAAACTACCAGTTAATGTGAAAGTAATAGCTGACAATGCTATTAAATCAATTCGCAATGGTGTATGCGGTGCAAACGAAGATGGTTATCATTATGTAAATGTTAACCCTGGAAGAGACTTTGCTATTGACCGATATGAAGATTTAAGATTTGTACAAGTTGGTGATCCAACTCCAGACGGCAAAGGAACGATTAAATTTGCAGAAGGTATTGAAGTTGGACATGTCTTCAAATTAGGCACTAAATATAGTGAATCTATGAAAGCAACTTACTTAGATGAAAATGGTCGTGCAAAACCATTTATCATGGGATGTTATGGAATTGGTGTTTCTCGTGTAATGGCAGCAGTTGCAGAGCAATTCCAAGATAGCTACGGATTTGCTTGGCCAAAACAAATAGCACCATATGATATTCATTTAATCTCTGTCAATGAAAAAGACGAAGCTCAAAAAGGCTTAACAGAAGATTTATACAAACTACTACAATCATATCGCTATGAAGTTTTATATGATGATCGTAAAGAACGTGCAGGCGTTAAATTTGCAGATGCCGATTTAATCGGTTTACCAGTTCGAGTAACAGTTGGTAAAAAAGCTTCTGAAGGAATTGTTGAAGTGAAATTCCGACAAACAGGAGAAACTTTTGAATGGGCGAAAGAAGAACTAGTTGATCGTTTAAATAACTTTTTTCACGCTGAATAATATTTGCGATTAAAACAAGTTCTTTTAGAGGAGAAAGTACATTTGTGCTTTCTTTTCTTTATTTAAAAAAGTAAAAGAAGAAGCTTGTTAAAATAGAAAATTTAAGAAAGTAGGTGGAAAGATGGCAAACGAACAAGATTCAAAACTAAAATTTCAGCTTTTATTACAACAAATCAACATGACTGAAGATGTATATATGCCCTTTTTTACAGATGCTGAAATGACACGCATGACTGTACACAAAAAGGATCGTGTTTGGCGCTTTTCATTGAAATTACAAAATATATTACCTTTTAGAGTATTTCAAGATTTTCAAATGAGGTTAGATGCGGCATTTTCACGAATTGCAAGTGTATTTGTTGATATAGAAACTATTCAACAAGACATATCTGAACAGCTAATCTCTGATTATTGGCTCAAGATTGTTGAGGATATTGAAGAAATGTCCCCACCATTAAGAGAAGAGTTAGCAAAACAATTCCCACAATGGAACGGTCAAAAACTAATGCTGAATTGTCAACAAGATTTTCAAATGAGGACATTGAAGACGAAATATGCTGAAGTTATTTCAAATGCTTATAAACAATTTGGTTTTCCGTATATGGCTGTTGACTTTCAATTAAAAGAAATAACAGAAGACTTAGCTGCCCAACAACAAGCATTCCTCGAACAACGCCGAAAAGAAGAAGCTGAATTTGCACAGCAAGCAGTAATGGATATGCAAAAACGAGAACAGGAAAAACAAGAGCATACAGATTTAGATGAAATAGCAAATCGTCCATTCCAATTGGGGATTCCTATCAAACCAGATGAAGCCTTGATGGAAATTCATCAAATCCAAGATGAAGAACGTCGTGTTGTCATTGAAGGGTTTGTATTTGATGCTGAAGTGAAAGAGTTAAGAAGTGGACGTTCATTATTAACGCTCAAATTAACTGACTACACGGACTCTATTTTAGTCAAAATGTTTTCTCGAGATAAAGAAGATGCAGCACTTATGCAAATGGCTAAAAAGGGTATGTGGGTAAAAGTACGTGGTTCTGTTCAAAATGATACTTTTGTACGCGATCTTATCGTAATGGCACAAGATATAATGGAGATTAAACCAACAGTCAAACTGGACAAAGCTCCTGATGATGAAAAACGTGTGGAGCTACATCTACATTCACCAATGAGTCAAATGGATGCTGTATCATCTGTCGATTCTCTTGTAGGTCAAGCGGCTAAATGGGGACACCCAGCAATAGCCATTACCGATCATGCTGCCGTCCAATCCTTCCCAGATGCATATAATGCAGGCAAAAAACATGGGATAAAAATTATTTATGGTGTAGAAGCAAACTTGGTTAACGATGGAGTGCCAATTGCTTATGATGATCAACATCGATTACTTGAAGAAGATACATTTGTCGTATTCGACGTGGAAACAACAGGATTATCAGCAGCATATGATACGATTATTGAACTTGCAGCAGTAAAGATTAAGAACGGAGAAGTTATTGATACATTTGAAAGTTTTGCTAATCCGCATCATCCACTCTCTGCAACTACAATAGAATTAACGAGCATAACGGATGATATGGTCAAAGATGCTCCAGAAGTAGTCGATATGATTGCGAAATTCCATGATTTTATTGGCGATAGTATTGTTGTAGCGCATAACGCAACGTTTGATATTGGTTTCTTATATGAGGCATATAAAAAAGCAGGAATAGATAGTTTTCATCATCCTGTTATTGATACACTTGAACTTGCCCGTTTTTTACATCCGGAGATGAAAAATCACCGTTTAAATACTTTATGTAAAAAGTTCAATATTGATTTAACTCAACATCACCGTGCCATTTATGATACTGAAGCGACAGGTTATCTATTATTGCATTTATTAAAAGAAGCCGATGAACACGATATAAAATATCATGATGATTTTAATAAGCATATAGGTGGAGGAGATGCTTATAAAAGAGCTCGTCCAACACACTGTACTATTTTAGCTATTGATAATGATGGTTTAAAGAACTTGTTTAAGTTAGTAAGTGAATCACATGTATCAACTTTTTACAGAGTACCTCGGATTAAACGTTCCTCTTTACAAAAATATCGACAAGGATTATTAGTGGGAACAGCTTGTGATAAAGGTGAGTTTTTCACGGCAGTTATGCAAAAGTCGATGGATGAAGCAATGGAAGTTGCTAAATTCTATGATTATTTAGAAGTACATCCAAAAGACGTTTATGCACCATTAATTGAGGCTGAGTTGATCAGAGATGAATGGAATTTAGAAGATATCATTCGAAAAATCGTGAAAATCGGAAAGAAATTGGACAAACCAGTTGTTGCAACAGGAAATGTACACTATTTAAGTGAAAATGATGCGATATTCCGCAAGATCCTACTACGTTCACAAGGTGGGGCTAATCCATTAAATCGCTACGAACTACCAAAAGTTCACTTAAGAACAACAGACGAAATGCTCCAAGATTTTGCGTTTTTAGGTGATGATATAGCGAAAGAAATCGTTGTTACTAATACACAAAAAATAGCCAACATGATTGGTGACGTGGTACCAGTAAAAGACAAATTATATACACCTCGTATTCAAGGGGCAGAAGAAACTGTTCGTGAAATGAGTTATAATATGGCTCATCAAATTTACGGACCTAATCTTCCAGAAATTGTAGAAGCGCGTCTTGAAAAAGAACTAGGATCAATTATTGGACATGGTTTCTCAGTTATTTATTTAATCGCACATAAGCTTGTAAAAAAATCGTTAAGTGATGGTTATTTGGTAGGTTCGCGTGGTTCTGTAGGTTCGTCGCTTGTTGCCACAATGATGGAAATCACAGAAGTAAACGCATTACCGCCACATTATATTTGTCCAAATTGCCAACATGTTGAATTCTTTAATGATGGTTCTGTAGGTTCAGGATTTGACTTACCTAACAAAGATTGTCCTGAATGTGGTGCACATTACAAAAAAGATGGACATGATATTCCGTTCGAAACATTCCTAGGGTTCAAAGGGGATAAAGTTCCTGATATCGACTTAAACTTTAGTGGTAGTTATCAACCTCGTGCACATAACTACACGAAAGTTTTGTTCGGAGAGGATTATGCATATCGTGCCGGAACTATAGGTACAGTTGCAGAGAAAACCGCCTATGGCTATGTAAAAGGATATGCTGCAGATCATAATATGAATCTTCGTGGTGCAGAGGTGGATCGACTTGTACAAGGTTGTACAGGCGTAAAACGAACTACTGGTCAGCATCCAGGTGGTATTATCGTTGTACCAGATTATATGGATATTTACGATTTTTCACCATTCCAATACCCAGCAGATGCACAAGATGCCGAGTGGCGAACAACACACTTCGATTTCCACTCTATTCATGATAATGTTTTAAAACTTGATATTCTTGGACATGATGACCCGACAGTAATTCGTATGCTTCTAGATTTAACAGGTATTGATCCTAAAACAATTCCAACAGACGATCCAGAAGTGATGAAAATTTTCACTGGTCCTGAATCTCTAGGAGTTACAGCTGAACAAATTAATTGTAAAACAGGTACTCTTGGAATACCTGAGTTTGGTACAAGATTTGTACGTCAAATGTTAGAAGAAACTAAACCATCCACTTTCTCAGAATTAGTTCAAATTTCAGGCTTATCACATGGTACGGATGTTTGGTTAGGAAATGCAAGTGAGTTAATCGAAAATGGAACTTGTGTTTTATCTGAAGTTATCGGTTGTCGTGATGATATTATGGTTTATTTAATCTATCAAGGACTTGAACCATCTTTAGCGTTTAAAATTATGGAACATGTTCGTAAAGGGAAAGGGCTAACAGAAGAAATGGAAGCAGCCATGAGAAAAGAAAGCGTTCCAGAATGGTATATTGAGTCATGTAAAAAGATAAAATATATGTTCCCGAAAGCCCATGCTGCTGCCTATGTATTAATGGCTGTTCGTATCGCATACTTTAAAGTACATTTCCCGATTGTATATTATTGTGCTTATTTTACTGTACGTGCTGATGATTTTGATTTAATAGCTATGGTCAATGGTCCACAAATGATTCGTGCGCATATTGAAGAAATTGAAGCGAAAGGTTTAGAAGCATCAACAAAAGAAAAAAGTTTGTTGACTGTTTTAGAGTTAGCGCTTGAAATGTGCGAACGTGGAATGTCATTCCAAAAGGTAGATTTGTATCGTTCTAAAGCAACTGAATTTGTAATTGATGGTCAGAGCTTAATACCACCATTTAACTCAATACCAGGTTTAGGAAATAACGTAGCATATTCGATTGTAAAAGCTAGAGAAGAAGGAGAATTCCTTTCTAAAGAAGATTTACAAATTCGAGGCCGCGTTTCAAAATCATTGATAGAGTATATGGATAAATTAGGTTGTTTAGAAGGAATGCCAGATGCTAACCAGCTATCCCTTTTCTAGGGTTAGTTGCATTTGCTACTCGATTGTGTTATTATTTAGTCAATTATTTGTTGATAGTACGACAGCAAAAGAGTGGGATTTCCCGCTCTTTTCTGTTGTTATGACAACTTAGTAAGGCAGGAGGATTGTATGAGCAAAGTTACAACTGAAGTAGAACAACTCGTAACACCAATTGTAGAAAGCTTGAATCTTGAGTTAGTTGAAGTAGAATTTGTCAAAGAAGGTCGTGATTGGTTTCTACGCGTTTATGTGGATACTCCTGAAGGAAGCATTGACATTGAACAATGCGCACAAGTAAGTGAATTATTAAGTGTTAAATTGGATGAAGTTGATCCAATTGAACAAAATTATTTTCTTGAAGTCTCCTCTCCAGGAGCAGAACGTCCACTTAAAAAAGATGAAGATTTTGAAAAGTCAATCGGTCAATTTGTGCATATTAAATCATATGAAGCCATTAATGGCATGAAAGAATTTGAAGGGTATTTAAAATCGTATACAGACCAAGGCGCTGAGCTAGCTGTACAGATTAAAACAAGAAAAATTACAGTTCTAATACCGAAAGATAAAATTGCAAAAGCTCGCTTAGCAATCGATTTTTCAGCAGAACGTTAACTTTAGGAGTGAAATAGTCAATGAGTAAGGAATTAGTCGGTGCTCTTAATGCACTTGAAGCGAAAGGTATCTCAAAAGAGGTTATCGTCGAAGCAATTGAGGCAGCACTTATTAATGCATATAAAAAGAATTATAACCAAGCAGCAAATGTCCGCGTAGACTTAAATTTAGAACGAGGTACAATGCATTTATACTCTCGTAAAGATGTTGTTGATGAAGTGGATGATGAACGTCTACAAATTTCTTTAGAAGAAGCGAAAAAAATCAACCCTAATTATGAAATAGGCGATATCGTGGAAGAAGAAGAAACACCTCGTAACTTTGGTCGTATTGCTGCTACAACTGCAAAACAAATTGTTACACAACGCTTCCGTGAAGCTGAACGTGGTATTGTGTACGAAGAATATGTAGACCGTGCAGATGACATTATTAATGGTGTTGTAGAACGCTTAGATCCTCGTAACATTTATGTAGGAATTGGTAAAATTGAAGCGGTTCTTCCTCAAAACGAACAAATTCCTGGTGAAGTATATAAACCACATGATCGTATCAAAGTTTATATTACGAAAGTTGAACGAACTTCACGTGGACCACAAGTATTTGTTTCAAGAACTCATCCAGGCTTACTACGTCGTCTATTTGAACTTGAAGTACCAGAAATCTTCGAAGGTGTTGTAGAAATCAAATCTATCGCTCGTGAAGCTGGAGATCGCTCTAAAATTTCTGTATTAGCTCATAATGAAGAAGTAGATCCAGTTGGATCATGTGTAGGTGCAAAAGGTGCACGTGTTCAAGCAATTGTCAATGAATTACACGATGAAAAGATTGATATCGTGGAATGGTCAGAAGACCCTGTTGTATTTGTAGCCAATGCGTTAAGCCCTTCTCAAGTACTAGATGTACAAGTGAACGAAGAAGAAAAGTCAACAACAGTTGTTGTACCAGATTATCAATTATCACTTGCAATTGGTAAACGCGGTCAAAATGCAAGACTTGCTGCAAAACTTACTGGTTGGAAAATCGATATTAAAAGTGAAACAGATGCTACAGAGTTAGGAATTTATCCTCGCCAAGAAGCACAAACTGATGTTTATAAAGATATCGATGAAGAAAATGATAATAACGAAGATGTAATAGTGGACTTATATAAAGACGACGAAGAATAAGAAGAGTGAAAATAATTAGTAGGATTTTATATCCTATTCATTAACTCTTAACGCCAGAAGAAAGGTGAGTTCTGATGCCGATCAATCGTAAAGTACCTTTAAGAAAATGTATCGCAACAGGCGAAATGCTTCCCAAAAAAGAAATGATTCGTGTTGTCCGTTCGAAAGAGGGAGAAGTAACAGTTGATTTAACAGGTAAAAAATCTGGCCGTGGTGCATACGTTTCAAAATCTGAAAATGCAATTAAAATGGCAAAAGAAAGAAATATCTTTGAACGTCAACTTGAAGTGAAAATTCCTGATGAAGTATTTGATGATTTATTGGCAATCGTTCGTAAGGAACAAAAGGCATGAATCAACAACAAGCAATTTTTAATTTATTGGGTTTAGCAGCTCGTGCACGAAAAATCGTTACCGGAGAAGAACAAGTTATTAAAGAAGTCCGAGGACAAAACGCAAAACTTGTTATTTTATCTACGGATGCTTCGAAAAATACACGAAAAAAAATGCAAGATAAATGTAATTCTTTTAACGTTGAGCTACATGAGTTTGCAACAAGAGATTTTCTCGGACACGCTATTGGTAGGGAGGCGAGAGTTTCCGTAGCTATTATGGACAGTGGATTTGCTAAAAAGCTGTCTGAGCTACTCAACGAAATCTAACCGGGGGTGAATGCATGACAAAATTACGAGTTCATGAATATGCGAAACAAGTAAATAAGTCAAGTAAAGAAGTTATAGAACAATTATCAAAGCTCCATATTGACGTAAAGAATCATATGTCAATGTTAGAAAAAGACGCAATAGGCAAATTGGATGGTATATTTTCAAAGAAAAAGAGTAATCATACCACTCAACAAAAAAGTGAACAAAAGGGACAGCCAGGAACTCGTCCTGTAGCAAGAAAAAATAGTCCTGCTCAAACAAAACAAATAAATACCCAAGGAAGTACCATGAATAATAATTCGACCTCAAAAGATCATTCAAAACCAAAAAATAATTCTAATAATAATAATAATCAAAGTCATTCGAAAAATAGTAACAATAACCAAAATCGCGGTGGACGAAACGGAAATGCTCAAGGTGGCAATCGTAACTTCAACCAAAGAAGAAAACCGGGCATTCATGGCGGACAACGTCGTAAAAACCGTCCGCAACCAGCTCCACAACCTGCAGTTAAAAAAGAATTACCAGAAAAAATTACTTTCTTTGAATCTTTATCAGTTGGCGAATTAGCAAAAAAATTAGGTCGTGAACCTTCTGAAATTATTAAAAAATTATTTATGCTTGGTGTAATGGCAACGATTAACCAAGAATTGGATCAAGATGCCATCGAACTAATTTGTGCTGATTACGGTGTTGAAGTAGAAGAAGAAGTACGTATAGATATTACAGATTTAGATACTTATTTTGAAGAAGACGAAAATGAAGACCAAGATAATCTTCAAGAACGTCCACCAGTTGTAACAATTATGGGACACGTTGACCATGGTAAAACAACATTACTTGATTCTATTCGTAATACAAAAGTAACTGAAGGAGAAGCCGGTGGTATTACACAACATATCGGTGCTTATCAAGTTGTTGTAAAAGGTAAGAAAATCACTTTCCTAGATACACCAGGACACGCAGCATTTACAACAATGCGTGCACGTGGAGCCAAAATTACAGATTTAACAATTTTAGTTGTTGCTGCTGATGATGGTGTTATGCCTCAAACAATTGAAGCGATTAACCATGCAAAAGCTGCTGAAGTTCCAATTATTGTAGCGGTAAACAAAATGGATAAACCTACTGCAAACCCTGACCGTGTTATGCAAGAGTTAACTGAACATGGACTAATTCCTGAGGATTGGGGTGGCGATACAATCTTTGTACCAATTTCAGCACTTACAGGTGATGGAATCGATCAATTACTTGAAATGATTTTGCTAGTTTCTGAAGTAGGAGAACTAAAAGCAAATCCTAAACGTCGTGCATTAGGTTCAGTTATTGAGGCACAATTAGATAAAGGACGCGGTTCCGTTGCTACATTATTAGTACAAAACGGTACATTAAACGTTGGTGATCCTATTGTAGTAGGTCATACATACGGTCGTGTCCGCGCGATGGTCAATGACTTGGGTCGACGTGTAAAATCTGCTGGTCCATCAACACCAGTTGAAATTACTGGTTTAAATGAAGTGCCTCAAGCAGGCGATCGATTCGTTGTTTTTGAAGATGAAAAAACAGCTCGTCAAGTTGGTGAAGCTCGTGAATCTACTGCAATTCAAGCTCAACGTTCAGAAAAACAACGTGTAACATTAGATAACTTGTTTGAACAAATGAAACAAGGCGATATGAAAGAGTTAAATCTAATCGTAAAAGCTGATGTACAAGGTACTGTTGAAGCAATGGCAGCTTCATTGATGAAAATTGATGTAGAAGGCGTAAATGTAAAAATCATTCACACGGGTGCTGGTGCAATTACTGAATCAGATATCGCACTTGCAGCAGCTTCAAATGCAATTGTAATTGGATTCAATGTACGACCTGATATTAATGCAAAACGCGCTGCTGAAGCAGAAGGTGTAGATATTCGCCTTCACAAAATCATTTATAAAGTAATCGAAGAAATTGAATCTGCGATGAAAGGTCTACTTGATCCTGAATTCGAAGAAAAAGTAATTGGTTCTGCAGAAATTCGTGAAACATTTAAAGTTTCAAAAGTGGGTACAATTGCTGGTGGTTATGTCACTGAAGGTAAGTTAACACGTGATAGTGGCGTTCGTGTCATCCGTGATGGTATTGTTGTCTTTGAAGGGGAATTAGATTCCTTAAAACGTTTCAAGGACGATGCCAAAGAAGTGGCAAAAGGATACGAATGTGGCTTTACCGTTAAAGACTACAACGATATTAAAGTTGGAGACGAAATTGAAGCATTTATTATGGAAGAGATTAAACGCTAATGATCGTTTATGCAGAGTGTGAATTTATCGTCCCTTCTGCGCATTCGCTAAAAGAGAAAAGAGCTGTATTACAACGTATGATTACTCGTACAAAACAAAAATACAATGTCTCTATAGCGGAAATTGATCATCAAGATGTTTGGCAAAGAACGCTCTTAGCACTTGTTTCTGTTGCTTCTACCCAACAAGCGGCTGAAAAAGAACTGAAACGCGCAATTGCCTTTTTAGAATCTTATCCCGAATGGCAATGTCTCAATATACATCAAGAGTTTTTATAGAAATTGAGGTGAAACGATTATGTCAATGCGCTCTAACCGTGTTGCAGAACAAATGAAAAAAGAACTTGCGGATATCATTAGCCGAAAGTTAAAAGATCCAAGAGTAGGATTTGTTACTGTAACAGACGTAGATGTGACTGGTGACTTACAACAAGCAACTGTATATATTACTTGCTTAGGTACTGAAAGAGAACGTCAAGATACTATGAAAGGTCTTGAAAAAGCAAAAGGCTTTATTCGTTCTGAAATTAGCCATCGTATTCGTTTACGAATTACACCCGAAATTTCATTTGAGTTTGACTCATCTGTTGAGTACGGTAATCGAATTGACACATTGTTACGTCAACTTAACGATTCACAAGAGCAATAATCGAAAAAGCCTGCAGATTCATTTTTTGCAGGCTTTTTCTAATATAATTATCGAAGACAACATCTCTTAAATTAGAGTGTTTAACTTTAAAGTATTTTATAAGTAAAGGTGTGAACATTCATGCAGCACGGTATTCTTCCATTATGGAAAGAACGAGGTATGACTTCTCATGATTGCGTATTTAAAATACGTAAAATCTTACATACCAAAAAAGTAGGCCATACAGGAACATTAGATCCTGGTGTTGAAGGCATATTGCCTATTTGTATAGGTAATGCTACAAGACTAGCTGAATATCTAACTGATGCTGGAAAAGAGTATGAAGCAATCATCGAGATTGGGACAACTACCACAACAGAAGATGCGGAAGGTGAAGTTGTAGAGGAAGATTCAACAGAGAAGCATATTACTCGTGAGCAACTATTAAATGCGCTAAACTCATTAACAGGGGTAATTTCTCAGACGCCGCCTATGTTTTCGGCAGTTAAAGTAAATGGACGCAAATTATATGAATATGCTCGACAAGGAGAGACAGTTGAACGTCCTACACGTCAAATAACAATCTATTCTTTACAATTACTAGATGATCGTCAAGATTATTTTGGAAAGACAATTACTTTCCCTGTTCGCATTGCTTGTAGTAAAGGAACCTATATTCGAACATTAGCTGTTCAAATAGGTGAGGCTCTAGGCTATCCTGCGCATATGGCCTCTTTAGTACGCACAAAATCTGGTACATTTACAAAAGAGGATTGTGTCACATTAGCTCAATTGCAGGAATTAATGGAAAATGGTCAGTTAAACGAATGTATTAAGCCATTAGAATATGCATTAATAGATTACCCTCAGTTTGAAATTACAGCGGAAAATCATAAGAAAATTATAAATGGTCAAGTATTACCAATGCATCCTTCTCTTGAAGAACATGATAAAATAGTTTATATGGAAAATGACAAAGCGGTTGCTGTCTATGTAAAGCATCCGGAGAAAAAGGGACTTATGAAACCAGAAAAAATGTTCCCTAAAGTTGATTAGGAGGCAGTCGCATGAAAGTTATTCAACTGATGTACCCTTATCAAATCAGTTCAGATAAAATCGAGGGCCCATATTCTTTAGCAATTGGATTCTTCGATGGGGTTCATCGTGGGCACCAAGCTGTTATTAAACAAGCAAAGAAACAAGCAGAGCAAAAAAATTTAAAATTAGCCGTTATGACGTTTGATCCACATCCATCGATTGTGTTAGGACAACGTAAGGAACAGGTATTTTATATTACGCCTTTAAAACAAAAATTAGAGATACTAGAAGAACTTGAAGTAGATACTGTATTTGTTGTTCGATTTACTTCTGACTTTGCTAAGTTAAGTCCACAACAATTTGTTGATATATTTATTCGCAATTTAACGATTAAACATGTTACAGCAGGATTCGACTTTACATTTGGTGCAATGGGACGTGGTACGATGAAGGATTTACATGAAATGAGTAATGGAGATTACGAAGTATCTATAGTTGAAAAACAGCAACAGGATTCTGATAAGATTAGTTCAACACGTATCCGACATGCCTTAAAAGAAGGAGATATGGAGTTAGTACGTGAACTTCTTGGAAGACCTTATCAAATTCCTGGTATCGTAGTACACGGAGATAAACGTGGCCGTCAAATTGGCTTTCCAACTGCGAATGTACAAGAAGCTGAAGGAACATTCATCCCTGCTATTGGCGTATACGCTGTAAGATTACAAGTGCAAAATGAATGGCATGATGGCGTATGTAATGTAGGGTATAAACCAACATTTAAAAATCCTGATGAAAAGAATTTAACTATTGAAGTATTTATTAATAACTTTGATAAGAATATCTACGGTGAAGAAGTTAAAGTGGATTGGTATAAATATCTTCGTGGCGAGAAAAAATTTGATGGGATAGATTCATTAAAGGCACAAATTGAATTAGATAAAGAAAGTGCAATGGAATATTTAAGTCATTGCTAATTCACTTAACCAATTAAATATAGTTGCATGAGCATCATCTTTATGTTAATATTTTTAAAGTGATTTGTTTGCGCATATCACTAAACCTTTACTTGGCACATCGAATCACCAACGTGTTGCTCAGTAATTGGGGATATTTCAATTTTTAGGAGGTGAATAGGATGGCACTAACAAAAGAACGTAAAAACGAAATCATTGCTGAATTCCGTACACACGAAAGTGATACTGGTTCACCAGAAGTTCAAATCGCTGTCCTTACGGAAGAGATTAACAACTTAAACGAACATTTACGTGTTCACAAAAAAGACCACCACTCTCGTCGCGGTTTATTCAAAATGGTTGGACGTCGTCGTAACTTATTAAAATATTTACGTGAAAATGACGTACCACGTTACCGTGAAATCATTACAAAACTCGGCTTACGTCGATAAAATGCACTTTTGTGAAAGCGGGCTTGTCCCGCTTTTTCTTTATGCTTCTATAATTCCATCTATAAATACAACCTCCTAGATCCTAATAGAAGTTGAATTTAGAGAAATGTTTCGCAATGCATAATAATTTTTGATAAACTACAAGTAACTACATAACATAAATATATATGTCATTAGGTTTTCTTTTTAAGAGAGGAGTTCAATACATGGACGAAAAAAAGGTTTTTACCTATGAATGGGCAGGACGACCTTTACAAATTGAAGTTGGTCAGCTCGCAAAACAAGCTAATGGGGCGGTTATGGTTCGTTATGGAGAATCGGCTGTATTATGTAATGCAACGATGTCTAAACAACCTAAACAAGCAGATTTCTTCCCATTAACAGTTAACTATGAAGAAAAATTATATGCTGCTGGTAAAATTCCAGGAGGCTTTATCAAACGTGAAGGACGTCCTTCTGAGAAAGCAATATTAACATCTCGATTAATTGACCGTCCAATTCGTCCTCTTTTCCCGGACGGATTCCGTAACGAAGTACAAGTAATCTCTATGGTAATGTCAGCAGATGCTGATTGTAGTACTGAAATGGCAGCAATGCTTGGATCATCATTAGCGCTTATGGTATCTGACATTCCATTTGATGGACCAATTGCTGGCGTTCAAGTAGGTATGATTAATGACGAATTCATTGTGAACCCTACAGTTGAACAATGGAAAGACTCTGTCATCAATTTGACAGTTGCAGGTACAAAAGATGCGATTAATATGGTTGAAGCCGGTGCGTTAGAAGTACCAGAAGAAACTATGCTTGAAGCAATCATGTTCGGTCATGAAGAAATCAAAAAATTGATCGCATTCCAAGAAAAAGTAACTGCTGAAGCTGGTAAAGAAAAAATCGAAGTAGTTCTTCATGAATTAGATCCAGAACTAACTGCATCTATTACTTCTGAATATGAAGAAAAAATGAATGCAGCTATCCAAACTCACGAAAAACATGCTCGTGATGAAGCAATTGAAGCTGTTAAAGCAGAAGTTGTAGCGAAATTTGAAGAACAAGAAGCAGACGAAGATACTTTAAAACAAGTAAATCAAATTTTAGATAAAATGGTAAAAGAAGAAGTGCGTCGTTTAATCACAGAAGAAAAAATCCGCCCTGATGGCCGTAAATTGGATGAAATTCGTCCATTATCTTCTGAAGTAGGCTTACTACCACGTGCTCATGGTTCAGGCTTATTCACTCGTGGACAAACTCAAGCGTTATCTATTTGTACTTTAGGCGCATTAAGCGACGTACAAATTATTGATGGTCTTGGAGTTGAAGAGTCTAAACGATTCATGCACCATTATAACTTCCCACAATTCTCTGTAGGTGAAACTGGTCCAATTCGTGCACCAGGTCGTCGTGAAATTGGTCATGGTGCTCTAGGTGAACGTGCATTATCAGCAATTATTCCAGATGAAAAAGACTTCCCTTACACTATTCGTTGTGTATCTGAAGTGTTGGAATCTAATGGATCTACTTCACAAGCAAGTATTTGTGGCTCATGTCTTGCACTTATGGATGCAGGTGTTCCAATTAAAGCGCCTGTAGCTGGTATTGCAATGGGACTTGTCAAAAAAGGCGATTATTATTCAATCTTAACAGATATCCAAGGTATGGAAGATCACCTTGGTGATATGGACTTTAAAGTAGCAGGTACTGCTAAAGGTGTAACTGCACTTCAAATGGATATTAAAATTGATGGACTTTCTCGTGAAATTCTCCATGAAGCTTTAGTTCAAGCAAAACGTGGTCGTATGATTATTCTCGATTCAATGCTTGCAACACTTTCTGGCCCAAGAGAACATCTTTCAAAATATGCACCAAAAATCAAAAGTATTCATATTAATCCAGATAAAATCCGCGATGTTATCGGACCTGGTGGTAAACAAATCAATAAAATTATCGAAGAAACTGGCGTGAAGATTGATACTGAACAAGATGGTACTATATTCATCTCATCTTCAGATGAAGAAATGATTACACGTGCAAAAGGCATCATTGAAAATATTGTTCGCGAAGCAAAAGTTGGCGAATACTATATGGGTAAAGTAAAACGTATTGAAAAATTCGGCGCATTCCTTGAAATTTTCCCAGGAAAAGACGGTTTACTTCACATTTCTGAAATTCAAGAAGAACGTACAAAAGCTGTGGAAGATGTATTGAAAATTGACGATGAATTATTAGTAAAAGTCATCGAAATCGATCGCCAAGGTCGCGTTAATTTATCTCGTAAAGCAGTGCTTAAAGAAGAAAAAGAACGTCAAGAAAAATAATAGCGGAAATATTATAGCTATCGCATCATCATTACAAAATAAAATCACGAGGTTGCCAGTAATAGAACTCTACTACTGCAGCCTCGTTTTTACATTAAGGAGGATATTACATGGTAAAAAAATATACATGTCCAAACGGTGTACGTATTTTAGTGGAAAAGTTACCCTATGTGCGTTCTGTATCAATGGGGATTTGGGTCAATGTTGGATCTGGAAACGAAAGCCCAGAAGAAAACGGGCTTACCCATTTTATCGAACATATGCTATTTAAAGGTACATATAGTAGAACAGCTAAAGAAATTGCAGAATCCTTTGATCGAATTGGAGGACAATTAAATGCTTTTACATCTAAAGAAAATACTTGCTATTATGCAGTAACGCTTGATCATCATGCTGAGAAAGCTATTACAATATTAGCAGATATGTTCTTCCATTCGAAATTTACTGATGCGGATATTGAAAAAGAACGACAAGTTATTTTTGAAGAGATGGCAATGGTGGAAGATACACCTGATGATGATGTAGATGAACGCCTCTGGAATACTATGTATCCTACTCATCCAATAGGCGCACCAATACTTGGAACAGAAGAAACGTTAGAAACATTTACGAAAGAAAAGATTGAATCTTATATGTACGAAAATTACACGCCAGATAAAGTTGTAATTTCTGTTGCGGGAAATGTATCAGATGATCTAGTCAATAAAATCATCTCTTTATTTGACCAATTTCAAAACAAAAGCCATCATTCGAAAATTCTTAAAGCGCCACCTGTATTTAGAGCAGGGAATATAGAAAAAGAAAGTAATACAGAGCAATCACATATAGCGATTGGATTTGAAGGTTTAACAGTAAAAGATCCGGATTTAGTAAGCTTACTAGTCGTAAATAATATTTTAGGTGATACAACATCTTCTAGATTATTTCAGCAAATTCGAGAGGAGCAAGCATTAGCATACTCCATTTTCTCTTATTATTCTGCATATGAACATGCAGGTGCTTTTATGATTTATGGGGGGACTTCACCAGAAAAACTTACGGTGCTTGAGGAAACAATACTAAAAATTACAGAGAAGATGGTAAAAGACGGAGTATCACCAATCGAAATACAGTACGCTAAGGAACAGTTAGAAAGTAATTTATTATTAGGGCTCGAAACATCAAATGACTTTATGAATCGCAACGCTAAAAACGAGCTGCTTTATGGTGAAGAAAAAACTGTAGAGCAAACGTTAAAAGAGTTATATGCAGTAGATGAAGAAAGTGTAAATCGTGTGATACAAAGGCTTTTAACAAAACCATTTGCTCGATCAGTTATTCAACCAGCTAAGGGGATATAAGAATTATCTCCTTAGCTTTTTTTATGCACGGGAAAAGCTTCGACTTCATACACTGTTAATACGGGAAAAAGGAGGGATTGAATGCTCTTATCAGAGCTTGCAGAGAAAGAGTTGATTCAGATTAAAGATGGTGTACGATGTGGGTTGCTCTCAGAGACCGAATGTTTACTAAATGCGAAAACAGGGCAAATCTATGGTTTTGAATTAGTAAATAAAGGTGTTAAACTACCTTTTAAACAAAAAGAACCTAAGGCGCAATCGTTTATTCCATGGACGGAAATTTCGTTGATTGGTGAAGACCGTATCTTATTTAATAAGACGCAACCTTTAACATCGGGGTATACAAAATGAGTACAGAATCATGGCTGATATTAGGAAAGGATTTACGTTTTAAAGAGTTAGCGTTACAACTTTCGCTGGATTTCAATAATGTTATTTATAAATATACAGATCAATGGAATGATGAGATACAGCAAATAATAATGACGGAAAGGCCAGAGAGAATTGTATTGCCGATCCATGCAGTTGATTTACCTAAATTTGCTTTTGAATCATTACCAAAAGAGACAGCGATATTCGTTGGAAAAAGCAATCAAAGTTTACAGCAAGAACTTCGATATTTAGATGAGAAACATATTATCCATTATTTACAAGATGAATCTTATATATGGCTAAATGCAAGACTAACATCAGAAGGGATGCTTTGTGCTTTTTATGAACTTGAATCCGCTTCTGTTTATGGAAAATCCTTTTATATTACGGGATTTGGAAGAGTCGCTAAAATGCTCGCATTCATGTTACACAGATTAGGCGCAAATGTGCATATTTTAGCACGTTCAAATAGTCAAATTCAAGAAGCAATTGCTTATGGTTATGTTGCTTCCCAACTAATCCCTGAAAATATTAAAGAACATTATTATTTAATCAATACAATACCAAATAAATGGTTAAATGAAGATTTCCATCAACAATTAGATGAAGAAACTAAGATTTTTGATTTAGCTTCAGCACCAGGATGTCTAAATATAGAAAGTGATATCAATTATACATTATTACCAGGACTACCAGGAAAGTATTTTCCACAGGATGCAGCGGATTTATTGGCACAAGTAATCATACGAAAAAACAACGAATTAAGGGAGGGATGATATGTTAGATGGAAAACGCGTAGGACTAGGAATTACTGCATCACACTGTACTTATGCTGATGTTATACCTAAAATCACCTCGCTAACTGATTTAGGAGCAACAGTTGTACCGATTATTACGCATTCGGTACTAACGGCAGCAACACGTTTTGGAACAGGTGACGAGTGGATTGAGAAAATCGAAAAGCTAGCAGGGCATAAAGTCATTAAAAGTATAGTAGAAGCAGAACCTTTTGGACCTTCAAATCCATTAGATTGTATGGTCATAGCACCTATGACTGGGAATTCTATTAGTAAATTTGCAAATGCATCAACAGATTCGCCAGTATTGATGGCAGCAAAAGCAACATTAAGAAATGGGAGTCCTGTAGTATTAGGAATTTCGACAAATGATGCTCTTGGTTTAAATGGAGTAAATGTTATGAAATTATTAAATACAAAAAATATCTTTTTTATTCCTTTTGGTCAAGATGATCCTATTAACAAGCCGAATTCGTTGATTTCGGATTTTACACAGTTAGCTGACACAGTAAAGGCATCTTTAGAAAAGAAACAATTACAGCCTTTAATAATTCAATATACTAAATAATTTAAAAATTATATAAATATTCTATAAATTGTGATACAATAGCGCCATTATCGAAAGATTAGTTGAGGAGAGATGTATGATGACTAAAGAATATACAGTAGCAGTAGTTGGAGCTACAGGTGCAGTAGGAACAAAAATGATGGAACAACTTGCTAAGCGTAATTTTCCAGTAGGTAAGTTAAAACTATTAGCATCTAAGCGTTCTGCTGGTAAGGAACTAACATTTAATGGTCAAACATACACTATTGAAGAAGCTACTCCAGAAGCATTTGAAGGAGTAGATATTGCTTTATTTAGTGCAGGGGGAGCAATTTCAAAGGCATTAGCACCAGCTGCAGCAGAACGTGGAGCAGTTGTTATAGATAACACAAGTGCGTTCCGTATGGATCCGGAAGTTCCTTTAGTAGTTCCAGAAGTAAACCCACAAGATATTGCCGAACATAAAGGAATTATTGCAAATCCAAACTGTTCAACAATTCAAATGGTTGCAGCCTTAGAGCCGATTCGTCAAGCGTATGGTCTAAAAAATTTAATCGTCTCTACATATCAAGCCGTATCAGGATCAGGTATAAGTGCAATAGAAGAACTAAAAGAACAAAGCTTGAAATTTGATCATCCAAAAGATGTTGAAGCACATATTCTACCTGTAAAAGGTGATAAAAAACATTATCCAATCGCTCGTAATGTTATCCCTCAAATTGACGTATTCACGGAAAACGGGTTCACCTATGAAGAGATGAAAATGATAAATGAAACAAAAAAAATTATGCACGCACAAGATCTTCCAGTTGCAGCAACTTGTGTACGTGTCCCTGTAGTAGCTGGACATTCAGAGTCTGTTTATATTGAAATCGAACAATCAGGTGTTACTGCTGAAGATATTAAAAATGTTCTTCAAGGAGCGCCTGGTATCATTGTACAAGATGATATAACAGCTCAAGTATATCCAATGCCTATTTTTACGGAAGGCGAAGATGAAGTATTTGTAGGACGTATCCGAAAAGATTTAGCAAAAGATAATGCGTTCCATCTTTGGGTTGTCTCAGATAACTTGTTAAAAGGAGCAGCATTAAACTCTATTCAAATTGCCGAAAAAATGATTGAAGATGGATTAATCTAAGGAGGCAAAATAAGTGGATATTGGTAATATCGCTACTGCTATGATTACACCGTTTCGTGAAGATGGCACTATCAGCTTTGAAATGCTTTCAGATGTTATTGAACATTTAATAGCTAATGGAACGGATTGCATAGTAGTCTGTGGTACGACAGGTGAATCACCGACATTATCACATGATGAAAAGGTAGCTATATTTGATTTTACTGTTAAGAAAGTCAATAATAGAGCCACTATTATTGCAGGTACTGGAAGTAATCATACACAAGCTTCAATAGATTTAACAAAAGAGGCTGAAATTGCTGGTGTTGACGGCATTATGTTAGTTGCACCATATTACAACAAACCTAGTCAACGGGGCATGTATGAGCATTTTGCAGCTATTGCCAATTCAACAAAACTTCCTGTCATGTTATACAATATTCCCGGCCGATCAGTTGTCAATATACAAACACAGACAATTATACAGTTAAGTAAAATTCCAAATATCCAAGTTGTTAAAGAAGCGAGCGGAAGTTTAGATCAGATGACTGAAATTATATCTAATACACCAAAAAACTTCCAAGTGTATTCAGGTGATGATGGTTTGACATTACCATTACTCTCCATAGGTGGAGACGGTGTTGTTTCCGTTGCATCACATATAGTTGGAAATGATATGCAAAAAATGATCAAAGCTTTTCATGAAGGTCAACTTGAAAAAGCAGCTACAATTCACCAAGCATTATTACCATTAATCCGTGCGCTATTTGCAACACCGAGTCCATCCACTCTTAAATATGCATTAACGAAATTAGGAATTGGCTCAGAATATGTCAGATTACCAATTGCTAAGTTAACTGATGAGGAAAAAGCAGCCTACGATTTTGCATGGCATGAATACCTGGAAAGACAAAAACAATTTTAGAAAATTTTTTTTGGAATGGGCAACTTAGCCCATTCTTTTTTTTTGTTTGTGAAAACTCACAACTATCTATATAATGGGAGTAAGTGGTTTGTGTTCGGGATTATTTTAGGAGGAAATCAAGTGGCAAAAACAAAAAATGAAGTTATTCGCGTCATTCCACTAGGTGGCGTTAGTGAAATCGGCAAAGCTATGTATGTCGTTGAAATCGATGAAGAGCTATTTGTCGTTGATAGTGGACTTATGTTTCCTGAGGATGAAATGTTAGGAATAGATTACGTTATTCCTGATATGACATACTTAGAGGAAAACAAATCTCGTGTAAAAGGTATTTTCCTTACTCATGGGCATGAAGATGCGATTGGTTCAATAGCATATCTTTTACAAAAAGTTAGTGCACCTGTATACGGTTCTAAGTTAACAATCGCATTAGCTAAAGAACATTTAAAAGATTTACCTGCACCATATCCTGTAAAATTCTTTGAAGTGACAAGTAAGAGTCGTATGAATTTCCAATCTACCTATGTGACATTCTTCCATACAACTCATAGTATTCCAGACTCATTAGGTATTGCTTTCCATACTTCAGAAGGTGCGATTGTACACACTGGAGAATTCAAATTTGACCAATCAGCACAAGGTAAATATAAACCGGATATAGCTAAAATGGCTAATTTGGGTGAAGAAGGTGTATTTATCTTAATGTCTGATTCTACTGAAGCTGAACGACCAGGATATACAATTCCTGAAAATGTCATTCGAGAAAAGTTAGCAAAAACTTTCCATAAAGCTGAAGGAAGAATTTTAGTTGCACTTTATGCATCAAACTTCATAAGAATTCAACAAGTATTTGACCAGGCTACAGCAGCTGATCGTAAAATAGCTGTTGTTGGACGTAGTTTAGAACATGCCTTTGAAATAGGAATGCGTTTAGGATATCTTTCTGTAGATCAGGATCGAATTATTTCTGTCAACAAAATGAATGATTATCCAGATGATGAAATTGTAGCAATAATTACTGGTAACCAAGGTGAACCACTAGAAGGATTAGAAAAAATTATCCGTAAACACCACCGTGATATCCGTATTAAATCTACAGACACCGTTTTAATAACATTTACACCTTCGCCAGGTATGGAAGTTCAAATTGCAGATACGATGAATAGTCTTGCAAAGCTAGGCGCTAAAGTATTATCTGCAGATAAAAAAGTACATGTATCAGGACATGGAGCCCAAGAAGATTTGAAATTGATGTTAAATCTTATGAAGCCAAAATATTTTATCCCGATTCAAGGCGAATATCGCATGCTAATCGCTCACTCTAAATTAGCACAACAAACAGGTTTATCTAAGTCACAAATCTTTATTGCTGATAAGGGAGACATCGTCGAATATAAAGGCGGTAAAATGCGTATGAGTGGACGAGTTACTGCTGGCAATGTACTTATAGATGGAATTGGCGTTGGAGATGTTGGTAACATTGTATTACGTGATCGAAAGTTACTTAGTCAAGACGGTATATTTATCGTCGTTGTTACGATTAACCGCCAACTTAAGAAAATTGCATCAGGCCCAGAAATTTTATCACGTGGATTTGTCTATGTAAGAGAATCTGAAGAGTTATTAAGTGAATCTTCTAATTTAGTTAAAGAAGTTGTCGAAAAATATGTGAATAAAGGATCATATGAATGGACAAATATAAAACAAGAAATCCGTGACACGCTTAACTCTTATTTATTCCAAAAAACAAAGCGCCGCCCAATGATTATCCCTATTATTATGGAATATTAAAATTAAGCGGACGAAAAGGATTTCCTTACCTCTCTTTGGTAGGAAATCCTTTTTTCCTTTCAATATATAAAATATTTGATGAAAGGGATTCAATAGATTCTTTGAAGTTCTACAGAGCTATTTGATAGAACGAAAGAAAGTAGGTGGAGTCATGACAATAGCAAAAAAGGGGACAGCTAAAACAAAAAAAGCGTCAACATCAAAAGCAAAAAAGGAAACTCATCCTTTGAAGTATGAAATTATTGGGTTAATACTAATTGGATTTGCTATCATTATATTTTTTGAATACGGAATTGTTGGTAAGTCATTACAATGGTTATCCTTATTCCTCTTTGGAAACTGGGCAGTCATTGTTCCATTTCTATTGGTGGTAAGCGCTCTATTATTAATGGTCAAAAGAACAGTACCGAGTCTGAAAAATCGACTAATTATAGGGATTTTATTAATAACTGGTGGTTTAACTTTGTTTAGCCATATTGCATTGTTTGAACAGTTGTACAAGGGAAATGCTATTCAAAGTAATTCTGTATTAAAAGAAACTTGGCGGATTTTAATCACCAGTGATGGAATTGTAAAGCATAGCCATGCGTTAGGCGGAGGGATAATAGGCGCTTTATTATTCGCTTGTTTTTACGCTTTATTTGATTCTGCAGGAGCCAATATTGCAGGTTGGTTAATGGTGTTAATAGGTATTGTATTGATTACCGGAAAAGCGCTTCTTCCGTATTTAGCTAGTAAATGGCCAACAATCAAAAAAATAATTTTACAAATGAGAGAAGAATCTAATAATACGGTAAGTCGACGCAAAGAAGCCAAGAAGAAAAAGAATGAGAAAAAAGAAAATACACGTAAAAATAGGAAAAAAGCGAAATCTGAAACCAGTATTCCTGATGAAGAGCATCAAGCAGCAACTGCAGTCGACTCAGTTATAGAAGAACGAAGAGAACCAATTATCTCAGCATTCTCACAAAGAGTTCAACAAGAAGTTGTAGACCCAGAACCTACAAGCTCTCATGAACAAGAGGAAACTGCGCAACCAGTAGAATCGTCATCGATACTTACATCTGATGTAATCGAAAACGAATCCTATCAATTACCGTCTATGAATAATTTAAAACTTCCACCACATACTGACCAAAGTGGTGAGTTTGAGTTAATACAGGGAAATGCACGTAAATTGGAGCAAACTTTTCAATCATTTGGTGTCAAAGCAACTGTAACACAAGTTCATCTTGGTCCAGCAGTAACTGAATATGAAGTTTTACCTGATCGAGGTGTTAAAGTTAGCAAAATCGTTGGATTACAAGATGATTTAGCTTTAGCACTTGCAGCAAAAGATATTCGTATTGAAGCGCCAATTCCAGGCAAGTCTGCAGTAGGAATAGAAGTGCCAAATAAAGAAGTCGCTATTGTCAGTCTGAGGGAAGTATTAGAATCTAAACAAAATAATAGACCAGATGAAAAGCTATTAATCGGTCTAGGTAGAGATATTACTGGTGACGCGAAATTGGCAAAACTGAACAAAATGCCTCACCTACTAGTTGCTGGTTCGACTGGTAGTGGTAAATCCGTTTGTATCAATGCAATTATTATAAGCATTTTGATGAGAGCAAAGCCACATGAAGTTAAAATGATGATGATTGACCCTAAAATGGTCGAATTAAACGTCTATAATGGTATTCCTCATTTACTAGCTCCAGTTGTAACAGATGCTCGCAAAGCATCACAAGCATTGAAAAAGGTCGTTGCAGAAATGGAAAGACGGTATGATCTTTTCTCACATACAGGAACACGTAATATAGAGGGATATAACGAGCATATTGATAGATTTAATGAAGCAAATGGAGAAAAACACCCGAAAATGCCATTTATCGTAGTAATTGTAGATGAATTGGCTGATTTGATGATGGTTGCTTCAAGTGATGTAGAAGACTCGATTACAAGACTTGCACAAATGGCTCGTGCTGCAGGTATTCATTTGATCATTGCTACACAAAGACCAAGTGTTGATGTTATTACAGGTATTATTAAAGCGAATATCCCATCAAGAATCGCTTTCGCTGTTTCTTCTGCTATTGATTCTCGTACCATATTAGATATGGGTGGCGCAGAACGTTTGTTGGGTAGAGGGGACATGCTATTTTTACCTGCTGGTGAGTCGAAACCGGTACGTGTACAGGGGGCATTTGTCTCTGATCATGAAGTTGAACAAATAGTAGATTTTGTTATTGCACAACAAAAGGCACAGTATCAAGAAGAAATGATTCCTTCTGATGAAGAGGAAGTTCCAGATTTAGATGATACAGATGAATTATATGAAGATGCAGTACAATTAGTGGCTGCACAAGATACGGCTTCCGTTTCTTTCTTACAAAGAAAGCTCAAAATAGGTTACGCTAGAGCTGCCCGCATTATGGATCAAATGGAGGAAAGAGGTATTGTTGGACCTGCTGAAAAGAGTAAGCCAAGGGAAGTATTGATTGGTAAATAATTACTATATCGTTAGCTAACAAAGTATTTTATGGATAAAGAAAACACAAGGTTAAAAGGAAATTAAAGAAGACGATAAAAATTCCATTATGTGAGACTTAAGTATAATTTATCATTTATTTATTAAACTGTTATCAAAAATTACTACAAGCAATGAAAAAAATATCTGTTTTAACACAGTTTTCGCAAAAGTTATTTATTTAAAGAAAAAAAAATGGTATAGTAGTTTCTGATTAGTAGGAATGTTTTACGTCTGATGTCTGATCTTTAATTTCTGGTGGTGGTTTGTTTGACAATAAAGTCTGATCATCGTCATCTCTATCTTCAAGTGATTGATCATTTAAAAGCAGATATAGAACAAGGTGTATATAAAGAAAATGAAAAACTGCCTTCAGAATTTGAATTATCCAAATCACTTGGAGTAAGCCGTGCAACACTTCGTGAAGCACTTAGATTGTTGGAAGAAGAAAATATCATTGTTCGAAGACATGGTGTAGGTACATTTGTAAATCCAAAACCATTATTTACGTCTGGAATTGAACAACTATCAAGTATCTCCTCTATGATTGAGGAGGCGGGAATGCAGCCTGGTACAAACTATATTAGTACGACTGAGTTGCTTCCAAAAGAAGAGGATATTAAACGTTTCCAATGTGATGAAGATGAACCTTTAATATCGATTGAACGTGTACGTACAGCAAATGGAGAACCTGTTGTGTATTGTGTGGACCAAGTACCTGCAAAATATTTGCCTAAAAACTTCTCGTCTCGACATAATTCTTCTATTTTTTCAGCATTAGAAGAGTCAGGAGATATACATGTAGCATACGCTGTTACATTTATAGATCCAATTGGCTATCACAATCAAGTATCTCCAATATTACAATGTGGGCGTGAAACAGCGCTTTTAGTTTTAAAACAGCTCCATTATGATGATAACGATCGTGTGGTGCTGTATTCACGTAACTACTTCAGAGCTGATAAATTCAGTTTCCATGTGGTTCGAAAACGTGTGTAAAAAAACACGTACTCATTCCTGCTATCGAATCTACAAATTAACTTTACTTTTTAGGGGGATTTCAAGTGAAAAAGCGTAAAATTGGTTTAGCTCTTTCTGCACTTCTAGCTTCTGGTACTTTATTAGCAGCATGTGGTAATGACGACAATGCAAGCGATACTAAAAAGGATGATAAAAAGTCATTCTCAGTAGCAATGGTAACTGATACTGGCGGTATTGATGACCGTTCATTTAACCAATCTACTTGGGAAGGAATCGAAAGATTCGGTAAAGATAATGGATTATCTAAAGGTAACAATGGTTATGATTACTTACAATCTGCATCTGAAAGTGATTACAACACTAACCTAAATAGCTTAGTTCGCCGTAATTTTGATTTAGTATTTGCAGTAGGTTACCAACTACATGATTCAGTAGTTGAAGTAGCTAAACAACAAAAAGATGCTAAAATCGCTATTATCGACTCAGTAGTTGAAGGACAAGATAATGTTGCTTCTATTATGTTCAAAGCAAATGAAGCTTCTTATTTAGCAGGTGCTGCTGCAGCATTACAATCTAAAACTGGCAAAATCGGCTTCATCGGTGGTATGGAAAGTGACATTATTGATGGATTCGAAGCTGGTTTCGTAGCAGGTGCTAAAGCTGCAAATCCAAAAGTAAAAGTTGATGTTCAATATGCAGGCTCATTTGGCGACGCTGCAAAAGGTCAAGCTATTGCAAAACGTATGTATGATTCAGGTTCTGATATCATCTTCCACGCAGCAGGTGGTACAGGTAATGGCTTATTCACTGAAGCAAAAGAACGTAAGAAAAAAGATCCGAAAGCTGATGTTTGGGTAATCGGTGTTGACCGTGACCAATACGATGAAGGTAAAGTAGATGACAAAACAAATGTTACTTTCACTTCTGTATTAAAACGTGTTGATATTGCTGCAGAAGATGTTGCAAAACAATCAAAAGATGGCAAATTCCCAGGCGGTAAAACTATTACTTTGGGCTTAAAAGATAATGGTGTTGATTTAGCAGATTCTCACGGTGTAATTACTAGTGATACACAAAAGAAAATCGATGAATACAAAGAAAAAATTATTAAAGGTGAAATTACAGTTCCTGAAAAACCAGAAAAATAAGGTTTAACCATCAGGTTTAACATCATCATAAAGACTAGCTTATGCTAGTCTTTATGATGTATTTTAGTTTCTAATTAACAGACGAAGGAATTTAAATTATAGTAAATTTTTAGAATATACCATCTTATTCACGATTATATGTAGTTGTTCTAAAATATAGTTTTGGATTAATATTCTGAAAAAATATTTGTGTATTTAAGTCCTTCTTGTGTTAATTTTTTTAACCTTTGTTAATTTATTAATGACAACCATAAATTTATAGTGTCCAAGGGAGTGAACACATTGGAATATGTGATAGAAATGCTTGGAATTCGAAAACAATTCGGGGATTTCGTAGCAAATGATAACATCACCCTTCAGCTAAAAAAAGGAGAGATTCATGCACTATTAGGAGAAAATGGTGCAGGGAAATCGACGTTGATGAATGTGCTCTTTGGTTTATATCAACCAGAAGCAGGCTCCATTAAAGTTCATGGCAAGGAAGTTAAGATTACTGACCCTAACAAAGCCAATGATCTTGGAATCGGAATGGTTCATCAACATTTTATGTTAGTTGAGAATTTTACGGTGACAGAAAATATCATTTTAGGTAGTGAACCTACGAAGATGGGTTCCATCAATATTCGAGATGCGGCAAAAAAAGTACAAGAACTATCTGAAAAATATGGTTTAAATGTAGATGCAAATGCTAAAATTGAAGACATTTCAGTCGGTATGCAACAACGTGTGGAAATTTTAAAAACATTATACCGAGGCGCTGAAATTTTAATCTTCGACGAACCTACAGCATCACTAACACCTCAAGAAATTACAGAATTGATGCAGATTATGAAACGTCTTATTGATGAAGGCAAATCTATCATTTTAATTACTCACAAATTAAAAGAAATTATGGAAGTTTCAGATCGCGTTACAATAATACGCAAAGGTAAAGGGATAGGTACAGTTGTAACTGCTGATACAAATCCAGATCAGCTTGCCGAAATGATGGTTGGAAGACAAGTTGTATTTAAGACTGAAAAAGTGGAAGCAAAACCGACTGATGTTGTATTAAATATCCAAAATTTAACTGTTGTAGACAATCGTGGTGTCGACAAGGTTAAAAATTTAAATCTTACCGTTCGAGCTGGAGAAATTGTTGGGATTGCTGGGATAGACGGAAATGGTCAGTCAGAGCTAATCGAAGCAATTACTGGTCTTCGCAAGGTGAAAAAAGGAACAATCACTTTAAAAGGTAAGAATATAACTGGTTTCAAACCTCGTAAAATTACAGAGGCAGGAATCGGTCATATTCCTCAGGATCGACATAAGCATGGACTTGTACTCGATTTTCCTATTAGCCATAATATAGTTTTACAAACGTACTATCAAAAACCTATTTCTAAGGCAGGTATTATAGATTATAAGAAAGTAAATGATTTTGCAAAAAAAATTATTCATGAATATGATGTGCGTACACCAGGCGAGATGACACTTGCACGTGCATTGTCAGGTGGTAACCAACAAAAAGCAATTATCGGTCGTGAAATTGAGCGAGACCCAGAATTATTAATAGCAGCATTGCCAACGCGTGGTTTAGATGTAGGGGCGATTGAATTTATTCATAAACGTCTTATTGAACAACGGGATAAAGGAAAAGCAGTGTTATTAATATCATTTGAATTAGATGAAGTGATGAATGTATCAGACAGTATTGCTGTCATCCATGATGGGTCAATTATTGATAGAGTGCTACCGCACGAAACATCAGAACAAGAACTCGGTTTATTAATGGCTGGACAAAAATTACATCAAGATTCAAAAAAGGTAGGTGACGAATAGTGTCTAAACGATTGACAAATATTCTAGTCCCTCTTATCTCAATTTTATTGGGTATTATTGTTGGAGCAATTGTAATGGCTATTAGTGGATTTAGCCCAGTAGATGGTTATATTGCATTATGGAATGGTGTTTTTGGTAACACCTATAATATTGGTGAAACAATTCGTCAAATTACGCCATATGTATTTGCTGGTTTGGCAGTAGCTTTTGCATTCCGCACAGGTTTATTTAATATTGGTGTGGAAGGACAGTTAATGGTAGGTTGGTTAGCAGCTGCATATGTTGGTTATGCATTTGATCTTCCTAAGATTGTTCATATCCCACTAGCATTATTAGCAGCAGCAGTTGCTGGGGGATTATGGGCATTTATCCCAGGCTTATTGAAAGCAAAATTACAAGTTCATGAAGTAATCGTGACGATTATGATGAACTATATCGCATTACATGTTGTAAATGCAACTATTGCAACGTTATCTGATGGCGAAAAAACAGAGAAAATCCATGAGACTGCTTCATTACGCTCGCCATTTTTAGAATCTATTACAGACTACTCCCGTTTGCATTGGGGTTTTATCATTGCAATTTTAGCAGTTATTATCATGTGGTTCATATTAGAAAAGACAACTCGCGGTTACGAACTAAAATCTGTTGGATTTAACCAACATGCATCAGAGTATGCGGGTATGAATGTTAGCAAAAATATTATTCTAGCAATGGTGATTTCAGGTATTTTCGCTGGTCTTGGCGGCGCGATGGAAGCGTTAGGTACTTTCGGTAATATCTCGAAGATGACGGCGTTTACTGGTATCGGTTTTGATGGAATCGCAGTAGCTTTACTTGGTGCTAACCAACCATTTGGTGTATTGCTTGGAGCAATGCTTTTTGGTTCATTAAAAAATGGTGGTCTAAATATGCCAAATGAAGCAGGGATTCCAGTAGAAATTGTATCAATCGTTATCGCATTGATAATTTTCTTTGTTGCTTCAGGTTATATCATTCGAGTAGCACTTGAACGTATAAGTAAGAAAAAAAAGGAGGAAAAATAACATGAGTTTTTTAGAAGTGTTATATTTCATTATTCCTTCTGCTATCTTCTATGCGGCTCCATTAATTATGACTGCAATAGGCGGGGTATTCACGGAACGATCAGGTGTAGTTAATATCGGACTAGAAGGCGTAATGATTATAGGAGCCTTCAGTAGTATCGTTTTTAACTTAACATTTGCAGATACTTTTGGTGGACTTACACCTTGGATTGGTTTAGTTATAGCAATGGTAATCGGAATTGTATTTTCTTTAATTCTAGCTGTTGCAGCTGTGTCATTCCGAGCAGATCAAACGGTTGCTGGTGTCGCTCTAAACATGTTGGGACTAGCTGTAGCAGTGTTTAGTGTAAAAATGATCTATGACAAAGGTCAAACAGATTCTATAGCAGAACGTTTTTCACGATTTGATATCCCAGTCTTGAAAGACATTCCAATTTTAGGGAAAATGTTCTTCACAGATGTTTATGGTACGTCTATTTTGGCGATTGTTGTTGCGTTTATAGCTTGGTACATTATTTACAAAACACCATTTGGTTTGCGTTTACGAGCTGTAGGGGAACATCCAATGGCTGCAGATACAATGGGTGTTAACGTTACGAAAATGCGTTATGTAGCTGTTATGATTTCTGGTGCACTTGGTGGTATTGGCGGTGCAATTTATGCACAAGCAATTGCAGGTAACTTTAGTCAGAGTACTATTAGCGGACAAGGTTTCATTGCCATTGCAGCAATGATTTTTGGGAAATGGCATCCACTTGGTGCTCTAGGTGCAGCATTATTCTTTGGATTAGCACAATCATTGAGTATTGCTGGTGCTTCTATTCCTGTGATCAAAGATGTTCCTGAAGTGATATTGTTAATCTTACCTTATCTTTTAACAATCTTTGCTTTAGCTGGATTTATCGGTAAAGCAAGAGCACCAAAAGCATCAGGTGAACCTTATATTAAAGGTAAACGATAATCTTTCAATTCATGTGCAATCACTAATTATTATGAAAAGGCCGAGCCAACTTCTCGGCCTTTTTTGTTATGTCTAAAGGGCCATGCATTGACTTGCTTTTACTTTAGTTGCAATTTTATTCAATTGACATGTATAGTTGGGGTAATGGTTTGTTATATTAAGTAGATAGGAGGGGTTTGAATGTTTAACACTATAGAAGTAGCTAAAGACGTTCATATTCATACAAGAGTAACTGATCAATTTAAAACAGTGAATTTTTCACTGAAATTTAGAAGACCTTTAGAGGTAGAGGAGGCAGCGGAAAGAACTGTTTTAACAAATGTATTGCAACACAGTAATGCCAAATTCCCATCTACTGCTAGTATGCGTATGCATTTAGATGATTTATATGGAACAGTTTTGTATTTAGATACAAGTAAAAAAGGAAACGAACATGTTGTCATTTTAAATGTTGAAACGGTAAATGACCAATACTTAAAACAAGTTGATGTACTAGGTAAAGTATTAGATTTAATGCATACAGTACTATTTGAGCCGAATTTAGAAGGTGGAACTTTTAAAGAGAATATCGTTTCTCGTGAGAAAGAAATGGTCAAGGAACGTATTCAATCTATATTTGATGATAAATCACGCTATGCACAAAATCGCTTAACAAAAATTTTAGCGCCAAATCACCCAGCATCTATTTCTGCTAATGGTACAATTCCAGCTATTGAAGCGATTACACCTCAATCACTTACTGATACATATCACCGTATGCTTACAGAAGATGCGATTGATATTTACGTAGTGGGAGATATAGATGAAGATAAAATGGTAGAGGGTCTAAAAAAAGCACTACCATTTGGAAAGCGAGAAACAACATTTAAACTAAAAGATTTACCAAAAATTGAACCAACTGATGATTATGTGAAAGAAAAGCAAGATATGCGACAAGGAAAACTGCATATTGGCTATTCAATACCGGTATTTTTCAAAGATGCAGATTTTCCAAAAATGCAAATCTTTAATGGTATTTTTGGAGGATATCCACATTCTAAATTGTTTATGAATGTTCGTGAAAAAGAAAGTATGGCGTATTATTGTTCAAGTTCATATTCTGCACAATATGGTTTAGTTTATGTAACGTCTGGAATTGATGCTATAAATGAGCAGAAAGTGATTCAATTGATTGATGACCAATTAGCCTCTATGCAAAATGGCGAAATAACAGATTTGGAACTGACACAAACAAAAGCAATGCTTCAAAACCAATTAAAAGAAGCATTAGATTCTGCACGTGGTCAAATTGAAATATATGACCAATATAAAGATTTGGATGAAGATTTCAATGTAGAAGATTGGCAAAAGAAATGGCAGGCTGTAACGAAAGAAGACGTTGTGGCTATGGCTAAACAAATGCACAAAGAAACCGTCTATTTCTTGAGTGGAATGGAGGACGAAAAATAATGGAAACAATTCGCTTTGATCAACTAGATGAAACATTATATTATGAAAAGCTTGAAAATGGGTTAGACGTCTACATTTTGCCGAAAAAAGGATTCTCAAAAACATTTGTCACATTTACAACTAAGTATGGATCTGTAGACCGTTCTTTTGTTCCGCTTGGTGAACAACAAGCAATTACAGTTCCAGATGGCATAGCACACTTTTTAGAACATAAAATGTTTGAAAAAGAGGATGGAGATGTATTCCAAAAGTTTAGTGAGTATGGTGCATCAGCAAATGCCTTTACTTCATTTACAAGAACTGCTTATCTATTTTCTTCAACGAATCATATTTATGAAAGTACTGAGACATTATTAAATTTTGTACAGGAACCTTATTTTACAGAAAAAACCGTCAACAAAGAAAAAGGGATTATTGGTCAAGAAATTACGATGTATGACGATCAACCTGATTGGCGTTTATATTTTGGCACTATCGAAAATATGTTTAAAGAACATCCTGTAAAAATTGATATTGCAGGAACTGTCGAATCGATAGATAAAATTACGGCAGAACATTTATATACTTGCTATCATACTTTCTATCATCCTTCAAACATGTTGCTATTTGCAATTGGCTCATTAGAACCTGAAAAAATGATGCAAGTTATTCGTGAAAACCAAGATAAGAAAGAATTTGCAAAGCCTACTCCGATTAAGCGGATTGAAGTAGATGAACCATCTGAAGTTGCTATACCTGAACGTACATTGAATATGGATGTTTCGAAAGCAAAAGTTTCTGTAGGACTTAAAGCAAAGGAAACAAATCTATCAGGACGAGAAATGTTAAAACATGAGCTTGCAATTAGTTTGACATTGGATATCTTATTTGGAAGATCCTCAGATTTTTATACAAAAGTGTATGAAGAAGGTTTAATCGATGAATCTTACTCTTACGATTTTTCTTTAGAACATGGATTTGGCTTTGCAATGATAGGTTCAGATACACATCAACCTGACAAATTGATACAAGCTATAAAAGAGCAATTGAAGAAAACAGAAGAGAAATGGCCATTTGGTGAAGAGGAATTGGAACGTGTAAAACGCCGTAGAATAGGCTTTAATTTAAGAGCTCTTAACTCCATTGAATATATAGCAAATCAATTTACACGTTATAAATTCAATGATATGAACCTGTTTGACTCTGTTTCGGCAATTGAAGAACTAACTTTAGCTGACGTCCAACAAGCTTTTAAATCTCTGCAAGGAGAATCTCAACAAACAGTCTTTAAAATTTTACCACTAGCCAATAATACTAAAAACAATTCAAAGGCAGAAGGTAAAAAAGCATAATGAAAAAATTTGCATTAGTATTAGGCGCTTCCGGAGCAATCGGAAGTGCCATTTGTCGTGAACTAGCGGAAAATGGTTGGTCACTCTATTTGCAGTACAATCACCATAGTGAAGTTGTGCAAAGTCTACTTGAAGAAATGATGCAGTCTTATCCGGAACAAGAATTCATGATTATTCAGGCAGATTTAACATCCGAATCAGCAGCAACTACGATTGTACAGTCTGTGTTTTCATTAGAAGCAATTGTCATAGCTAGTGGTCAAGCGCTTTATAAACTAGTGGAAGATACAACTGTTAAAGAAATGACTGAACTTTGGAAAGTACATGTTCAGACACCTATACAAATTATTGGTATGTTGTCAGCAAAATTAAGACAACATCAAGTAAGTTATATTACAATGATTGGTTCTATATGGGGTGAAGCAGGTGGAGCGGGAGAAACACTATATTCTACCGTTAAAGGAGCCATTCACTCTTTTGTGAAAGCTTATGCAAAAGAGGTATCTTTTAATGGAATCCGTGTAAATGCAATTGCTCCGGGACTAATCGATACAAAAATGAATGGACATTTAAATGACGAAGAAATGCGTGAACTCTTGGCTGAAATTCCATTAGAACGTGCTGGATCTCCTGAAGAAGTAGCACACCTAGTAGCCTTTTTACAATCTGGAAAGGCTGATTATATAACAGGACAAATCTTGAGAATTAACGGCGGCTGGTACATATAACAACTGATTTTACACATACTTATTGTGTAAAGGAGGGGTTCTATGCCTATTTTAGAAAATTGGCAACAATGGACATCGTTTTTAGGGCAAAATGTGGCTCAAGCTGAACAATCTGGTATGACAAATCAAGTAATTCAAAAAGCAGCGGTACAAATTGGTGAATACTTAGCCAACAATGTTGATCCGAAAAATGAACAAGAACGTGTACTTTCTAATTTATGGGGCGTTGCTTCTGAAAATGAGAAAGAAGCATTGGCGAATTGTGTCGTTAAATTAGTTCAAAATAAAAATTTGCAGTAAAAACTTATTTAATATAAGAGTTAAAATAAATTGTCTTTATAAAAGTCTCGGGAATGATTAAAAGTGTTTTTTAAACTTTTAATGCATCCCGTTTCTTTTTCCCTTTTCATCTATAGAAAAATCAGCTATTATGGAACATATATATGTTTTATGCGTTTTATAATAGAAGGGATCGTTGTATGTGAGAGAATGGTATTTTGAATATGAAATACAAATCAATCGCCCCGGATTATTAGGTGATATCGCATCATTATTAGGTATGCTTAGGGTTAATATAGTTACGATAAATGGTGTCGACCAAGTTCGAAGAGGTATGCTTCTACGAGCTGAAAAAGAGGAACAAATTGAACGATTTAGAAGTATTGTTTCGACAATGGAAATGATTAAAGTCACCAAATTTCGACAACCTACTACAAGAGATCGTTTAGCTATTCGACACGGCAGATATATTCAACGAGAAGCAGATGAAAAAAAGACATTTCGCTTTGTGCGAGATGAACTAGGGATTCTTGTCGATTTTATGGCTGAAATTTATAAAAAAGAAGGTCGTAAGTTAATAGGAATTCGTGGAATGCCTCGAGTTGGAAAAACGGAATCAATTGTTGCTGCAAGTGTTTGTGCAAATAAGCGCTGGTTATTTTTATCATCAACTATGATTAAACAAACAGTGCGCAATAGACTACTTGGAGATGAATTTAATAGTAATAACGTATTTATATTAGATGGTGTTGTTACTAGACGTTCATCGGACGAGCGACATCAACAATTAGTTCGTGAAATTATGCAATTGCCAGCGATTATCGTGATTGAGCACCCTGATATGTTTGTGCAGCATTCCGAATATACAATAGATGACTTTGATTATATTATCGAATTAAGACATCATCCAGATGAAGAAATTACATACGAAGTATTAGAGCGAAATAATAGCTTTTTACAAGATTCGGATGGTTTCGGTGGTTTTGGAGGATTTAATTTTTAACAGGTAGGTGTTTACAATTGACAGAATTAGGAGCTCGTTTAAAGGAAGCGAGAGTGTCAAAAGGCTATAGTCTGGATGATTTACAAGAAATTACCAAAATTCAAAAGCGCTATTTATCAGCTATTGAAGAAGGTAATTATAGTATTATGCCAGGAACATTTTATGTTCGTGCATTTATTAAGCAATATGCGGAAGCAGTAGGACTAGATAGTAATGAATTATTAGAAACGTTTAAATCGGAAATTCCGGCCAATAATACAGTGCAAAATGTAACTGCAACAACTAACATTCAACAGCCACAACAACGTAGAACTTTAGCAAAAAAGACAGCTAAGAAAAGTTCTGATTGGATGCCAAAAATCATTGTTGCCTTATTTATCATCATTATTATTGCTGCAATTTGGTTTTTAAAACAACATAATTCAAGCAGTGAAGTTGTGGATGAGCCTAAACAAGAAGATGTTAAGGTAGAATCAACAAACGTCAAGACAAATAGTAATAAGGATAAAGAAGCTACTAAAACGGAAACTAGCGCAAAAGAAAAAACAACCGATAAAACTGATTCACCAGAAGAAAAAACTAAACAAAAAATTTCGAAAGGTGTTTTAGAAAATGATAGTGTAACAACTACTTATACTCTTACAGGCGCGAAAGACTTTAAGGTGAAAGTAAAAGTTATGGGTAGTACATGGGTTGGTATTCAAGATGAAACAGGTAAAGAGATCTCAAGTGAATCTGACTCATTTAAGGCTGATCAAATGTATAGTGATGGTGACGAGATTGACGTAGATGCAACAGGTAAGAAAAGCGTTCGTGTTAGACTTGGAGCTTCAGCTAATGGTACAGTATATGTAAATGATGAAAAGATAAAATTTGCAGCAACTCCTGCAGAACGTTATACTCAAAATATCGTTATTAAATTTGAGGAAGAAAAGTAGTCATCTGAACAGGATGACTTTTTCCTTTGTTAAGAAAGGTGAAACAAATGAATATTCCTAATAGAATCACAGTCTCTCGAATTTGTTTAATACCTATTTTCGTATTGATGATGGTGTTAGACTTTGGCTGGGGTAATATGTCTATATTAGGTGCTACATTACCAGTTGAACATTTTGTAGGTGCTTTGATATTTATCATCGCTTCTGTAACAGACTGGATTGATGGACATTATGCACGAAAGTACAATTTAGTTACAAACCTAGGGAAGTTTTTAGATCCATTAGCAGATAAATTGCTAGTTTCATCTGCTTTCATTTTATTAGTAGAAATGGGCGCTTCACCAGCATGGGTCATTATCATTATTATTAGCCGTGAATTTGCTGTAACAGGCTTACGTTTAATTTGTGCGGAACAAGGTGAAGTTGTAGCCGCTAACCAACTCGGCAAAATTAAGACATGGACACAAATCATTGCAATTGCATCCTTATTAATGGATAACATTATCTTTGCAATGTGGGGTATTCCATTCGGAACAATTATGCTATATGTAGCATTATTCTTTACAGTTTGGTCAGGTGTTGATTACTTCTGGTTAAACCGCAAAATTTTATTAGAATCAAAATAAAGTAATATTGGCTCATTTTGCATGACGAAAGATAATATTTTCGTTTCGCAACCACTTTTGTGGCGTTTGATTTATTCAAACGAATGAGCCATTTTTTTCTACAAAAAAGGGGGAATAATTGATGAATGCGGAAATTGTTGCTGTAGGATCAGAATTGTTGTTGGGGCAAATTGTCAATACAAACGCGCGCTTTATTTCGAGTCAATTATCAGAATTGGGTATTAATGTTTATTATCATACGGTTGTGGGGGATAATGCAGCACGTTTAAAAGAAGTGATTCAAATTGCGGAATCCCGTTCAGACCTACTTATCTTTTCTGGTGGCTTAGGACCTACTAAGGATGATTTAACGAAAGAAACAATTGCAAAACACTTGAATGTAGATCTCGTAGAAGACGAAGAGGCGATGAAATCTATTGAAGATTTCTTTGCAAAACAAAATCGAATTATGACTGATAATAACCGCAAACAAGCTTTAGTTTTAAAGGGAAGCCAAGTATTGACTAACAAGAACGGAATGGCTCCGGGTATGATTTATGACGTTCATAACAAAATATATATGTTGTTACCAGGACCACCAAAAGAGATTGAGCCAATGTTTCAATTCGAAGCAAAACCAAAGCTTGCAGAGCGCCTACATGAAGATAACAAAATAGTATCACATGTACTGCGTTTTTATGGCATTGGTGAAGCAGAATTGGAAGTGCGTATACAAGATTTGTTAGATGAACAATCAAATCCAACAATTGCGCCTCTTGCATCTGATGGTGAAGTAACATTGCGTATTACTGCAAAGGCTGAAAATGAAGAACAAGCGTGGTTATTGATCAATAAAACTAAAAATGAAATCATAGAGCGAGTTGGAGATTATCTGTACGGGGAAGATGATGATTCTTTATCAAGCAAAGCAGCAGAAATGCTCATTGCGAATAATTTAACAATTTCAGCAGCAGAAAGTTTAACAGCTGGATTATTCCAATCAGAGCTTGCTGCAAATCCGGGAATTAGCCAATCATTATTAGGTGGGATGGTAACCTATACAGAACAGGTTAAACAAGAGCAATTAGGAATGCCAAAAGAAATTTTAGAAAACTATGGTGTTGTAAGTGCTGAATGTGCTGGAGAAATGGCACGACTTGTTAAAGGAAAATTTAGCACGGATATCGGTGTAGGTTTAACAGGTGCTGCAGGACCTGAAGCTCATGGCGATCAACCTGCAGGAACAGTGTGGATTGGTATTGCGATTGACCAAGACCCACCTCTTACTTACAAATTACAATTGACGGGTATGCGTAATACAAATCGCCTACGTGCTGTTAAATTTGCATTCCATTATTTAATCCATCTGTTAGCAGAAAAAGGATATGTCAAAAAATAAATTCGATATTAAAAAGACTATTAAAATATGTATTTCGTGAATTTTTAAGTAATCATTATTAAATAGTAATTTAATTTTGACGAATAAACGTTCGCTTTTTTCTTGTGTTTTTCTCAAAAAAGAAGTATAGTAGAAACAGAAATATAAGACAACTCATTTTAAAGGAGGAACTAGATTGGACGAACGTAAAGCGGCATTGGATATGGCCCTTAAGCAAATTGAAAAGCAATTTGGTAAAGGGTCTGTTATGAAATTAGGAGAACAGGCAGACCGTAGAGTTTCTACATCTTCAAGTGGTTCTTTAGCGCTTGATACAGCACTTGGAGTTGGTGGTTACCCTCGTGGTCGTGTCATTGAAATATATGGACCTGAAAGTTCAGGTAAAACTACTGTAGCATTACATGCAATTGCAGAAGTACAAGCAAATGGAGGACAAGCAGCATTCATAGATGCTGAACATGCCCTTGATCCTGTTTATGCTTCTAAACTTGGCGTCAATATTGATGAATTATTATTATCTCAACCAGATACTGGTGAACAAGCTTTAGAAATTGCAGAAGCATTAGTACGAAGTGGAGCGATTGATATTATTATTATCGACTCAGTTGCTGCACTCGTTCCAAAGGCAGAAATAGAAGGCGAAATGGGTGATTCCCATATGGGTCTTCAAGCACGCTTAATGTCACAAGCTTTACGAAAACTATCAGGGATTATTAATAAGTCAAATACGATCGCAATCTTTATCAACCAAGTCCGTGAGAAAATTGGTGTTATGTTTGGTAACCCTGAAACTACTCCTGGTGGACGTGCACTAAAATTCTATGCATCTGTACGTTTAGAAGTTCGTCGTGCAGAAACCATTAAACAAGGTAACGAAATGGTTGGTAACCGTACAAAGATTAAAGTTGTGAAAAACAAAGTAGCACCGCCATTTAAAACTGCAGAAGTGGATATCATGTATGGTGAAGGGATTTCAAAAGAAGGCGAAATTCTTGATATCGGTGTAGAAAAGGATATTGTACAAAAAAGCGGATCTTGGTATGGCTATGATGATGAACGCCTAGGTCAAGGACGTGAAAATGCAAAACAATTCTTAAAAGAAAATCCTGAAATTAAAGAAGAAATAGCTCAGAAAATCCGTGTTGCATCAGGTATTGCTGAAAATGGAGAGATTACAGACGCTAACTTAGAAGACTCTGAAGTTGATCCAACATTATTTGATGAAGAATAGATTTTTCTAAAGGTCCTTCAAATTTGAAGGACCTTTTTTAGAAAGAAAATCTTTATGCACTCCTTTAAGTTTGATAATTTAAAATTTTCGTTACATTTATAATTGATTTAAATAACAACTTTATGCTACATAAAGATTCAAAAGTTGATACAGATAGATTAGAATACATCCAAAAACTGTGAATCCTTGACAGGTCAATATATCAACTATACAATTAAATTGTATTATTTCTAAAATTGAAATGAAATTGGCACTATATTGAATGATCAATGTAAAGCCGACTGAAACAGAGTATGAAAACAGCAAGAGGAGGTATTTGTATGATGGAAATCATCTTCTCCGCTTTGCTAGGAATTATCGTCGGTGCCGCTGTTATCTATTTCGTCATGAAAAAAGTGAATGAATCAAAAGTGAACGGTGCAAAGAGTGCTGCAGAACTTATTATTGAAGAAGGTAAGAGAGAAGCAGAAGCTCTTAAGAAAGAAGCACTACTTGAAGCAAAAGATGAAACTCACAAACTTCGAACTGAAGCAGAAAATGACATCCGTGAACGCCGGTCTGAAATTATTAAACAAGAGAATCGGTTATTGCAAAGAGAAGAAAATCTTGATCGCAAGGATGACGCTCTGAATAAGAGAGAAACAGGATTAGAGCGTAAGGAAGAAGCTCTAACTGAAAGACAACAGCATATTGTACAGATGGAAAGCAAAGTGGAAGAACTTGTTGCTAAACAACAATCCGAAATTGAACGCATTTCAGCATTATCTCGTGATGAAGCAAAAGCAATTATTCTTAAACAAGTAGAAAGCGAGTTATCAACTGATATTGCCGTAATGACAAAAGAAGCTGAAACACGTGCAAAAGAGGGTGCTGATAAAAAAGCAAGGGAAGTTTTATCACTTGCCATTCAACGCTTTGCAGCAGACCACGTTGCAGAAACGACTGTATCTGTCGTTAACTTACCAAACGATGAGATGAAAGGTCGAATTATAGGACGTGAAGGACGTAATATCCGCACACTTGAAACATTAACTGGTATCGATTTAATAATCGATGATACGCCAGAAGCAGTTATCCTATCAGGATTTGACCCTATTAGACGCGAAACTGCTCGTCTTACATTAGAAAAACTTGTACAAGATGGTCGTATCCACCCAGCTCGTATTGAAGAAATGGTGGAAAAATCTCGTCGAGAAATAGACGAACAAATCCGCGAAACTGGGGAACAAACTACATTTGAAGTTGGAATTCATAATTTACACCCAGACTTAATGAAAATTCTTGGTAGAATGAAGTATCGGACAAGTTATGGTCAAAATGTCTTAAAACACTCTATAGAAGTTGCTCATTTAGCAGGACTATTGGCAGCTGAATTAGGTGAAGATGTAACTTTAGCAAAACGCGCAGGCTTACTCCATGATATAGGTAAAGCCATCGATCATGAAGTAGAAGGTAGTCATGTTGAGATTGGTGTAGAATTAGCAACAAAATACCATGAGCATCCTGTAGTTATTAACAGTATTGCTTCGCATCATGGTGATACAGAACCAACATCTGTTATAGCAGTTTTAGTAGCTGCTGCCGATGCGTTATCAGCAGCAAGACCGGGTGCACGTAGTGAAACATTAGAAAATTATATTCGTCGATTGGAAAAATTGGAAGAAATTTCAGAATCTTATGAAGGCGTAGAAAAGTCATATGCTATTCAAGCAGGACGTGAGATTCGTATTATAGTACGTCCAGATCAAATTGACGACTTAGCTTCACATCGCTTAGCCCGTGATATTCGTAAACAAATTGAAGATGAGCTAGATTATCCAGGGCATATTAAAGTTACAGTTATTCGAGAGACTCGTGCTGTTGAATATGCTAAGTAGAATTTAGTACTTCAAGTTTTGTATATTTAAAAGCCAAAATCAATGATTTTGTATATTTATATAATTTAATGGACAAAAGGCTTCTTAGTACTACGGTCGAGAAGCCTTTTGTTATGGAAATGAGTGGATGAAATGAAAGTACTATTTATTGGAGACATCGTAGGGGATATTGGCTTAGATGCAGTTGAATCATACTTACCTCGCCTAAAAAGAAAATATAATGTAGATGTTGTTATAGCAAATGGTGAAAATGCAGCTGCAGGTAGAGGTATAACTAAAGGAATTTATCAAGATTTACTTATGATGGGCGTAGATGTAATAACAATGGGAAACCATACATGGGACCAAAAAGAAATTTTCGACTTTATTGATGATGCAGATTATTTAATTCGACCAGCTAATTTTTCGGATGAAGCACCAGGTAAAGGAATGGTATCTGTCACAAAAAATAACGAAACGATAACAGTCATTAATTTGCATGGTCGAACATTTTTACCGCCTCATGGAGATCCATTCGCTAAAGCAGAAGAATTAGTAGAGGAAGCAAAAAAAATATCTCCGCTTGTTTTCATAGACTTTCATGCAGAAACAACTAGTGAAAAAATTGCATTAGGATGGAATTTAGACGGAAAAGCTTCAGCAGTAGTTGGTACACATACTCATGTTCAAACAGCTGATGCTCGTATTTTCCCAGGGGGAACTGCATTTATTTCTGATGTAGGTATGACAGGACCGTACGATGAAGTACTGGGCATGAACAAAGATAAAGTTATATATCGTTTTAAAACAAATATGCCAACACGATTTGAAGTACCAAAACAAGGCAGAGAAGTATTTAGTGGCTTTTATGTTGAACTTGATAACAAATCTGGTAAAGCTAAATACTTTGAACGTATTTATATAAATGCTGATTATCCTTTCGTTCCTTAAACTAGTCTATTTTATGCAGGGTGAGCATACAATGCTTCATGGACAATCAAAATGTCCCCGATTTTTCAAACTAAGGGAGGAATAGTTGTGGATTCATTGAAAGTATCGTCTCGCTCCAACCCAAATTCCGTAGCAGGTGCATTAGTGGCAGTGATTAGAGAGCAAGGATATGCAGAGATGCAAGCAGTTGGGGCTGGTGCCCTCAATCAGGCTGTGAAAGCAATCGCAATTGCGAGAGGCTTTGTAGCTCCGAGTGGTACTGATTTAACATGTTCACCAGCATTTACGGATATTTTAATAGCTGGTGAAGATCGTACAGCATTAAAATTGCTCGTCGAAAAAAAAGGACGATAGTAAATAATAAAAGAGAAGGCGGCTTGCTCTGATTTGAAGAGCACTGGATTGCCTGAGTCGAAAGCTCCTTTATTCTTTCGAATGAGGGAGCAAATTGACACGAGGTGCAAGCCGCTAAATTGTGAAAAATTTTATAGTAAGAATGATCATTACTTAAAAAGCGCATTCATAAATACACTTAATGTGAATTCTCATTGGTTCAAAATGATGAAAAATATTACATGATAAAATTGAATTAAATAATAAATAAAAATACCGGATAATTACTTCGGTATTTTTTTCTGTTTTTGATTAAAAATAATACATAAAAAGAAAGTAGTTTATTGAAAATTTATGAACGAACTTTTCCGTCAAAGGTCTGATTTTAGGAGAAATCATTTAATAACAATAGTTTCATCTGCATGTTCGTGATAAACTTATGAAGGATAAAAAGCTTATACGTGATATATTAAGGAGATGTTGATCGATGTTACATCAGCTTTCTTGGAAAGTCGGTGGGCAACAAGGGGAAGGTATTGAAAGTACTGGAGAAATTTTCTCTACAGCGATGAACCGTTTAGGTTACCACTTATATGGTTATCGTCACTTTTCTTCCCGCATTAAAGGTGGCCATACGAATAATAAAATTAACGTACGTACGTCAACTGTACATACGATTCCAGATGACTTAGATATTTTGGTAGCATTTGACCAAGAAACAATCGAGGTTAACTATAAAGAACTAACAAAAGATGGTGTTATTTTAGCAGATGCTAAATTTAAACCTGTAAAACCTGAAGATTGCCTAGCAGAACTATATATTGTTCCATTTACTGAAATTGCAACTGAACTAGGAACTTCACTTATGAAAAACATGGTTGCAATAGGTGCAACAGCAGCCCTTATGAACCTTAAAGATGAAGTTTTCCAAAGTGTTGTTAACGAAATCTTTGGCCGTAAAGGTGAAGCAGTAGTTCAAAAGAATATGGAAGCAATTGCAAAAGGTCATCAAATGATGAATGAGTTATTAAAGGAACAAGTTGGTAAATTTGAACTTGAACCTGGCGATGGTAAACACAGATTATTTATGATTGGTAACGAAGCAATTGCTCTAGGTGCATTAGCTGCAGGCTCTCGTATAATGAGTGCATACCCTATTACACCAGCTTCTGAAATTATGGAATACCTAATTAAAAAGTTACCTAAATTTGGTGGTACTGTGATTCAAACAGAAGATGAAATTGCAGCTGCTACTATGGCCATTGGTGCTAGCTACGGTGGTGTACGTGCATTTACAGCATCTGCAGGTCCTGGTTTATCATTAATGATGGAAGCGCTTGGCTTAGCAGGAATGACAGAAACACCACTTGTTGTTGTAGATACACAACGTGGTGGTCCATCAACTGGTCTTCCAACAAAACAAGAACAATCTGACTTAATGGCTATGTTGTATGGTACACATGGTGAAATTCCAAAAGTCGTTATTGCACCGTCAACTGGTGAAGAAGCGTTTTACGATATGATTCAAGCATTCAATATTGCAGACGAATTACAACTACCAGTAATTGTTCTTTCAGATTTACAACTTTCACTTGGTAAACAAACAGTAGAACCGTTCGATTACTCTAAAATCAAGATTAACCGTGGTAAATTAAACTTGGATGAACTTCCAGAATTAGAAGATAAACAATACTTCAAACGATATGAAGTAACGGAAGATGGTATTTCTACACGTGTAGTTCCTGGTCAAAAATATGGTATTCACCATGTTACAGGGGTAGAACATAACGAAGAAGGAAAACCTTCTGAAGCAGCTGGAAATCGTAAGAAACAAATGGACAAACGTTTCCGTAAATTACAATATGTTCATTTTGATACACCGGTATTTACTGATGCACCAAACGAAGAGGCTGATGTTCTTTTAGTAGGTTTTGGTTCTACCAAAGGTGCAATTGAAGAAATTCGCCCAATGCTAGATGCTGAAGGTATTAAAACAAATCATGCACATATTCGATTGATCCATCCATTCCCTGTTGAAGAAATGAAACCATTAATCGATCATGCTAAAAAAGTTATTGTTGTTGAAAATAATGCAACTGGCCAATTAGCTAATATTATGAAATTGAACATGGGACACCACGATAAAATTATAAACTTAACAAAATATGACGGTACACCATTCCTACCATTGGAATTACTTGGCCGCGTAAAGGAGTTGCTAACTGATGGTAACATTTAAGGATTTTCGTAATACAGTTAAACCTAACTGGTGCCCAGGATGTGGTGACTTTTCAGTGCAAGCAGCAATTCAACGTGCTGCAGCAAATCTTGACATTCAACCACATGAACTAGCAGTAGTTTCAGGCATAGGTTGTTCAGGTCGTTTATCAGGCTATATCAATTCATATGGCTTACACGGTATCCACGGTCGTGCATTACCAATCGCACAAGGATTAAAAATGGCAAATCGTGATTTAAACGTTATTGCTACAGGTGGTGACGGAGATGGCTTTGCAATCGGTATGGGACATACAATCCATTCAATCCGACGCAACATCGATATCACTTATGTCGTGATGGATAACCAAATCTACGGATTAACAAAAGGTCAAACATCACCTCGTTCAGCTGCTGGCTTTGTCACAAAATCAACACCAGGTGGTGCAATTGAACCATCATTAAAACCATTAGAAGTAGCACTTTCTTCTGGAGCTACATTTGTTGCACAAAGTTTCTCAACAGACTTGAAAGAACTAACAGCAATTATTGAAGCAGGTATGAAGCATAAGGGATTCTCATTTATCAATGTATTTAGCCCGTGCGTAACTTACAATAAAGTGAACACATATGATTGGTTCAAAGAACATATTACAAAACTTTCAAGTATTGAAGGCTACGATTCATCAAATCGTGCAGAAGCGATGAAAACAGTAATGGAACACGAAGGTCTTGTTACTGGAATCATTTATCAAAATGATGATGAACTTTCTTACCAAGAAAAAGTAATTGGATATCATGAAGAACCATTAAATAAAGCTGATATCATGATTAAAGAAGAAGAACTAAATGAACTAATGAAAGAATTTATCTAGTTTAAATTCCGTTAGCAAAAAAATCACTCATTCATGAAAATGATTGAGTGATTTTTTCTTTTTAAGAATTATTTTGAACGAAAGAAAACGTTAATTCCTAAATTTAATTTATATATGTAAATAGATATGCCTTCTTTTATGAATTTACCATTAATATGTACATTCCTTAACAATTCATGCTAATTCTTGTGAGAATAGTATATCTTTCAGTATAATATAGTAATGGGTACTCGAACGAAAGGGGTTTACCGATGAATGAAGAACAACGACTTGCCAGTCAGCAAGTAAATACAAAATCTACGTCAACAGCAGAGAAAGACTATAGTAAGTACTTTCAATCTGTTTATACTGCGCCATCTTTAAAAGATGCAAAGAGACGTGGGAAAGAAGAAGTGCAATACCATAAGGATTTTAAAATCGATGAAAAGTTCCGTGGAATGGGAACAGGACGCAAATTTTTAATTCGCACATATGGTTGCCAAATGAATGAACATGATACGGAAGTGATGGCAGGTATTTTCATCCAGCTTGGATATGAGCCAACAGAAGATGTAAAGGAAGCCAACGTAATCTTAATGAATACATGTGCCATTCGTGAAAATGCTGAAAATAGAGTTTTCGGTGAACTAGGACATTTAAAACCTTTAAAACGTGAAAATCCCGATTTATTAATTGGTGTTTGTGGATGTATGTCACAAGAAGAAGCAGTTGTAAAGAAAATATTAAAAACATATGACCAAGTAGATATGATTTTCGGAACACATAATATTCACCGTTTGCCAGAAATTTTAAATGAAGCATACTTATCTAAAGAAATGGTAGTTGAAGTATGGTCTAAAGAAGGAGACATCATTGAAAACCTTCCTAAAGTACGAAAAGGTCATACAAAAGCATGGGTTAACATTATGTATGGATGCGACAAATTTTGTACGTATTGTATCGTGCCATATACACGCGGAAAAGAACGAAGTCGATTACCAGAAGATATTATCCAGGAAGTTCGTAGTCTAGCAGCTCAAGGTTACAAAGAAATTACTTTACTAGGTCAAAATGTTAATGCTTATGGTAAAGACTTTGAAAATCGTAATTATCGACTTGGTGATTTAATGGATGAATTACGTCTAATAGATATTCCACGTATTCGTTTTACAACAAGTCATCCGAGAGACTTTGATGATCATTTAATCGAAGTACTAGCGAAAAAAGGTAATCTAGTAGAGCATATACACTTACCAGTACAATCTGGATCTAGTGATATGTTGAAAATTATGGCACGTAAATATACACGTGAAAGTTATTTAGAACTTGTCAAAAAAATTCGAAAAGCTATGCCAGATGTAGCACTTACAACGGATATTATTGTAGGCTTCCCAAATGAAACAGAAGAACAGTTTGAGGAAACACTTTCTTTATATAAAGAAGTGGGATTTGAAATGGCTTATACCTATGTATATTCTCCACGTGAAGGTACACCGGCTGCCAAGATGAAAGATAATGTACCACTTGAAGTGAAAAAGGATAGGCTTCAACGATTAAACAAAGTAGTAAATGAATATTGTGCCGAAGCTTTAAAGAAATATGATGGTCAAATTGTTGAAGTATTAGTTGAGGGTGAAAGTAAAAAGAACCCAGAAGTATTAGCTGGATATACAAGAAAAAATAAACTCGTTAACTTTGTAGCACCGAAAGAAGTCATTGGAGAACTTGTAAAAGTTAAAATAACTGATGCAAAAACATGGTCTTTACAAGGTGAATTTATCGAAGTAGTATCGAGTCAAGAGGTGAAAGCATAATGACAGGAAAACTATACACAAAAGATGATATTATTGAAAAAGCTCATGAAATTGCACATATGATTGCAAATACTGAAGAAGTTGAATTTTTTAAACGTGCAGAAGCACAAATAAACGAAAATCAATTTGTTCGAGAAAAAATCGCAAGTTTAAAAAGTTTACAAAAGCAAGCGGTGAATTTCCAACATTACGGAAAAGAAAAAGCGCTAAAATTGATCGAAGAGAAAATTGAAAAAATCGAAAAAGAAATCGATGCTCTTCCAATAGTGGTTGAATTTAAACAATCTCAAGGTGACGTTAATGATTTATTGCAACTAGTAGCAAATTCTATTGCTAACAATGTGACAGATGAAATTGTCGAATCAACTGGTGGCGATGTTTTACGTGGTGAAACAGGCTCTAAAGTTCGCAATTCTGAGCCTGGAAGTTGTTCATAAAAATAAATTTTTATAGATTTATAAATACAAGAAAAGGATGCCGATACAATAGGCATCCTTTTTTTCGCCAAAGCCATATTCATGTCTCAAAATAAATTGATTTTTTATAGCTTGCGACATTTTCTTAACGAATTAGGCACCCACTAGGCTAATAGCGCATATGATGTGGTGAACGGGAGATAAAGGAGGAATCATGCTGAGACAGTTACGTCATATTGTGACCAAAGCAGTGATTGCAAAGGGAAAAAAGAGAACAGAATCTTGTGAAACATTACGTCCACCAAATAGTCCATCAAGTATTTTAGGTTGCTGGGTGATCAATCATACTTACTCCGCTAAGAAGAATGGAAAATTTGTAGAAGTATCAGGCAAGTGTGAGATCAATGTATGGTATGCATATAATAACCATTGTAAAACAGCGGTATTTTCTGAAACGATTCCTTATCGTGATCGTATCAAGCTCCATTATCGCGATGACGAGTCTTCAGGAAAAGAAGAAGTTCATATTCGCGTATTACAACAACCAAATTGTATTGAAGCAGTAATTGGACCAGATGGTGAAACTTTTGTGGTTACTATTGAAAGAGAGTTATTAGCGGAAGTGGTTGGGGAAACAACAATTTGTATCAGTATTCACCCAATGGAGTATGAAGAAGATTGGAACTTTGAAGATGAAAGTTCATCATCCAGTTCTTCAAAATCGCCAAAATCTCACAAATCATCCGGCTCATCTAGTTCGAGCTCATCCAGTTCATCATCAGATTTATCTGATTTAGAATCATCATCATTTCATAGATAAACAACTTTAGGGGCTATCCGTAAAATAGGATTGCCCCTATATTTTATGGAGAATGTTTTATTTCAGTACATTTTTTAAAAAGAAAAATTTTTCAAGAAAGAATTAGATAATGAAAAAACAACTCAAAATTACGTTCAAAAGTAAACGCCAAAAAGTAAGAGTAAATCAAATGTATTATAACAGTATCTATAAATAAAATTTTTTCTTAAAAAATATTGATTTAGAAAAATTTTTTTCGTATAATTGAATCTATGAAAATGCTTACATAAATTGTAGAGTACAGGGGAGGATAAAATGGACGCATATTTATTAATTATCACATTATTAGCGATAGTTATTGTTATAGTCGGTGTATCAGTTTTTAAATGGCACGCATTTATTAGTCTACTTATTGCTAGTCTTTTCCTAGCGATTTTTAGCGGCATGAAACTTGATGAAATTGTTCAAGCATATGAAACAGGTGTGGGCGGAACTCTTGGACACCTAATTGGAATCATTGCCTTAGGTGCGATTTTAGGTAAGATGCTAGCAGAATCTGGAGCTGGTTTGAAAATTGCCAATTTCTTTATTAAAGTATTCGGTGAAAAGAAACTACCATGGGCAATGTTCTTCTCAGGATTTGTTATTGGTATTCCTGTATTTTTCGAAGTCGGAATATTAATCTTACTGCCACTTGTTATCTCTATTCAAAAAGCTTCAAAGAAAAATATATTATTAATTGGATTACCAGCTATCGCTGGATTATCAATTGTTCATGGTTTAGTACCTCCACATCCAGGTGCTGTGGCTGCAATTGGTATCTACGGTGCTAATTTAGGTAAAGTGTTGCTTTATTCATTAATTATTGCAATTCCTGCAGGTATTATCGGAGGACCTCTTTATGCAAAATATATTAGTAAACGAGTAGCCCCAGAAGAAGAACCAGAATTTGTGCATGTAGAAGAAAAAAACGATGATCAAATGCCTGGTACTTTTATTTCATTCTTCTCCATTTTACTTCCTGTACTTTTAATGGTTTTGGGAACAATGGCTCCATATATGCATGTTGGCAAAACTATTAAAGATGCATTTACATTTATCGGTAGTCCGATTATAGCACTACTTATTTCAGTCTTTTCAGCTTATTATTTCCTAGGTTATAGACTTGGACAAGATAAAAAAGCTATTAAGAAGTTTACAGAGGATTGTTTAGTACCGGTAGGCTCCATTGTATTAATCATTGGTGCTGGTAGTGGATTTAAACAAGTTCTTATTGACAGTGGTGTTGGCGAAACAATTGGACACTTAGCAGAAAATTTATCGGTTTCTCCGCTAGTATTAGCATTTGTAATTGCAGGAATGATAAGAATTGCTACAGGATCAGCAACAGTGGCATTAACAACTGCTGCTGGCATCGTTTCACCAATTATTGCGAATATGACAAATGTTAATTTAGAATTATTAGTAATTGTTACAGGAGCTGGCTCATTAATGTTCTCACATGTTAATGATGCTGGATTCTGGATGGTGAAAGAGTATTTAGGATTATCTATTAAAGAGACTTTTAAAACTTGGACAGCTTTAGAAACAATTCTTTCATTTGTAGCATTTGCTTGTGCGTTAATTATTAATGCAGTCATTTAAGTTATTAGAAAAATAGAATGGAAGAATGAAAAAGGAGAAGATTGTGTATAACACAATATCTTCTCCTTTTTTTCTTAAATACGGGTTTGTGAAATAGCCTGGCGCATTTTTTTTAGTGCAGGGTTGGCGATGTCTTTTCGTCGGACCATCGTGTTAACATATAGAGCATCAATGATACTTAGTTGTCCAATTCTTGAAGATAAGGCTTCTGATCGATATTCAGTCTCTTCTGAACTTGTATAAAGTGCAACTTGCGCTAATTGACTAATCGGTGATTTTGGAAATCCTGTAATGGCGATTACAGAAGCGCCATTTTCTTTTGCAGTTTTTGCAATCTGAAGTGTATCTCGATTACGGCCGGAATGTGAGATTACAATAGCTAAATCGTCTTTTGATAATTGAGATGCGGACATTAGTTGGAAATGTGAATCTATAAAAGCAAAACATTTAACACCAGTTCTTATAAATTTATGGTAAGCATCCATAGCGATTACGGAAGAACCACCTGTACCATAAAAATAAATATGTTTTGCTTGATTCATTAACTTTACAGCTTTATTAATAGAAGTTTCATCTAAAATATGCATTGTATTTTCAAGTGTTTGTATATTTGATTTGAAAATTTTTTCGAAGATTGTTTTTTCATTATCTTGATCTGATATTTCCTCATGAATTTGTTGGATTGGGGTAATTACTTCAGAGGCTAATGCAATTTTCATTGCTTGGTAGCCTTTAAAACCTAAGCGCTTACAAAAGCGGAAAACCGTTGCATCTGCAATATTTAAATCAGCAGATACTTCATTAATAGTCTTATTAATGATACGTGAGGGATCTTCTTGAATATAATCTGCAATTTTCTTTTCCTTTTCGCTTAAGCGAGGATAAAGAGAATTGATTTTTTTTATAGTATTTTGAGTCATAAAGGAAGTCCTTTCAAATAATGATAGTACCTGTAGTATAGCATATTCAAAAATAAGAAAAAAATTTTCTTCATTTGTTTTAACAAATGAAATTATTTTTAGTATAATTAGATTAAGACTTGTTAAAAAAGAGGAGCGTTTAAGATGAATATTGGTTTAGTTGGATTAGGGAAAATGGGATATAATCTTGGATTAAATTTAATGAAACATCAACATACAGTATCAGCTTTTGATGTTAATGAGGAGGCAGCAAAAAACTTTACAGCTGAAGGTGGAAATACTTTTTCATCGTTACAAGAATTAGTTAATGCTCTTCCAAAACCTCGTGTCATATGGTTAATGGTACCAGCTGGTGAGATTACAATTAGTACAATTGAACAATTAAAGGGAATGCTTGAAGCGGGAGATATTTTAATTGATGGAGGAAATTCGCATTACAAAGAAGCTATTAGTTTTGCAGAAGATTTAAAGCAAAAAGGCATCTTTTTCATGGATATCGGTACTAGTGGAGGCACTTCAGGAGCTTTAAATGGAGCTTGTATGATGATTGGTGGAGAAGAACAAGCATTTAAGGTAATCGAACCATTTATCAAAGACATTTGTGTAGATAAAGGATACTTATATGCGGGCAAAACAGGAAGTGGTCATTTCTTAAAAATGATTCATAATGGAATTGAATATGGTATGATGCAAGCAATTGCAGAAGGATTCGAAGTGCTTGAAAAAAGTCCATTTGACTATGACTATGAAAAAGTAGCTGAAATGTGGAACCATGGATCTGTTATTCGTTCTTGGTTAATGGAACTAACACAAAATGCTTTTTCTAAAGATCCAAAACTTGATGAAATTAAAGGGGTTATGCATTCTTCTGGTGAAGGAAAGTGGACAGTTGAAACAGCTCTAGAGTTAAAAGCACCTGTACCTGTGACAACACTTGCTTTAATGATGCGTTATCGCTCTTTAGAAGAAGACACATTTACTGGGAAAGTAGTGGCAGCACTCCGTAACGAATTTGGTGGTCATGCTGTTGAAAAGAAATAATTAAATTAAGATTTATAAGGGTTAGGAAAAAACTAACTTGGAAAAATGAAAAGCATCGAAAATTTTACGATCAGTGAAATTTTCGGTGCTTTGTTTTTAGTCTGAGTTTTAGCATGAAAAATCCGAACTAGAACTTTTAATATATATTCACATAAGTGTGGTATTAAGATTCAATTAAAAAGGATATCGCTAATTCCAATTTGGATATCTTTAAATTAATCCTTATTTTACCCATTTTTCTTGGAATTTCGTAATATCCTGATACTCTTGCTCAAGTAAACGTGAAATTCGAATAAAGATAGGGATTAGTTCAATATATATATTAACATTTTCTTCAATAGGATTGTGTATATGAGTAGAACCGACCCATTCAGATATGATTGAGAAGTCATCAATTTCACCTAATGCATACATACCAAGTACAATTGCACCAAGACATGAACTTTCAAAGCTTTCTGGAACTGAAACTTCTTGATTGAATATATCAGCCATCATTTGACGCCAAAGTTCAGAACGTGCAAATCCACCTGTAGCTTGAATTTTGTTCGGTATCCCAATAACTTCTTGTAAGGCGATAAAAACAGTATAGAGATTGAAAATAACCCCTTCCAATACTGCACGAATCATATGTTCTTTCTTATGATGTAAACCTAATCCAAAAAACGATCCACGAGCATTGGCATTCCATAATGGAGCGCGTTCTCCTGCTAAATAAGGATGGAATAATAAGCCATCTGATCCCGGTTTTACATTTGATGCAATGCGAGTTAAAACATCATAAGCATCGATACCTAAGCGTTTAGCAGTTTCCACTTCGGAAGCGGCCAATTCATCTCGTACCCATCTAAAAGTCATACCACCATTATTTACCGGGCCACCAACTACCCAATGTTTGTCGGTAAGCACATAGCAGAAAATACGCCCTTTTGGATCTGTTATAGGGTGATCGGTTACTGTACGTATAGCACCACTTGTGCCAATTGTAACAGCAACAACCCCAGGATCTATTGCATTGACCCCTAGGTTTGATAGGACTCCATCATTTGCACCAATCACAAAAGGAATGTTTGAAGGAATTCCAATTTCCTCTACGATTTCTTCCTTTAATCCATCTAAAAAATACGTAGTTGGAACAAGCTCAGACAATTGGTCGGACGAAATCCCGGCTACTTCTAAAGCGGTTTCATCCCAATCGTTATTCTTAAGGTTGAACATTCCAGTAGCAGAAGCTATAGAGTGATCTACAAGATATCGACCGAAAAAGTCATGGAATACATATTCCTTCATACTAATAAATTTAAATGTTTTTTGGAAAATCTCTGGTTTTTCATGTTGTAACCAAGTAATTTTACAAAGTGGAGACATTGGATGAATAGGGGTTCCAGTACGTCTATAAATTTCATGACCATTCATTTCATTTTTGATTTTTTCTGACCAATCTGTCGCACGAGTATCTGCCCAAGTGATGCAATTTGTCAAAGGTTTACCGTTTTTATCAATAGCAATAACACTATGCATGGCTGCACTAAACGAAACAAGTCTTAATGTATTTACATCAATCTTACTTTTTTGAATAGCTACGCGAATAGCTTCTTTGACGGCAACTAAAATTTCATCAGGGTCTTGTTCTGCAACATTTGGGGTAGGACTGTACAATGGATAGCCAGCATGATGCATGCTGATAACTTGCCCTTTGTTACCAAAAAGTACTGCCTTCGTGCAAGTAGTACCTATATCAACGCCTAAATAATAAGCCATTTTTCCCATTGCTAGATTAATCTCCTTTATATAAAACATGAATATCGAAAATATTTTCTTTTGGATATTATATTTCAGAAAAAATATTTCCTACTATACTATATTACTGGACTTAAAGAATTAATAAAAGGAATTCGGATGAAATAATATAATAGTCATCTATTTGACAAAGTTTCATAAATAATTTGTATTTATTTATTTTTTTCGACAAAAGAGACTTCTCAAAATACAATCTATCATACATTATAAAACGATTTTTCGACATTGATTTGTTATAATAAAGATATGATATAGGAACATAAGAGAGGGAATATAATGGCTTACACTCCAATGATGCAACAATATTTACAAGTAAAAGCAGATTATCAAGATGCTTTTTTATTTTTCCGTTTAGGAGATTTTTATGAAATGTTCTTTGATGATGCTTTAAAGGCATCACAACTTTTAGAAATAACATTGACAAGTAGAGATGCAGGAATGAAAGAACGCATCCCAATGTGTGGGGTACCTTACCATTCAGCACAAAATTATATCGAAACACTTGTTCAAAAGGGCTATAAAGTAGCAATTTGTGAACAAACAGAAGACCCGAAATTGGCGAAAGGTGTTGTAAAACGAGAAGTTATTCAACTAATTACACCTGGGACAATAATGGAAGGTAAAGCGATTGAAGGAAAATCTAATCACTTTATCGCCTCTGCTACAAAACTAAAAGAAAGTGAGTTTGCATTTTGTTATCTGGATTTGTCAACAGGAGAATCGACGACTACATTTGTAGAAGGAGATAAAAAAGATTTAATCCAACAACTGCAGGCGTTTAATATTCGTGAATTAGTAGTTAAAAATGATCTATATGAAGAAATACAAGAATTAGCTGAAACTTATTCAATTGTACTTTCTCTTGAAAATGAAGGAATGACAGAAGAAAATAGCTTTGTCTATTTGAAACAAGCTCCACAAGAATTACATGAAGCTTGTCGAATTTTACTTCACTATATTGAACGTACACAAATGCGCTCACTCTCACATATTCAACCTTTTTCCTATCATGAAGTGAAAAATTACTTGAATATTGATACAAACTCTAAACGTAATTTAGAACTGATTCAATCATTACGTGGAGAACAAAAAGGGACTTTACTATGGCTGCTTGATGAAACTGCAACAGCAATGGGCGGAAGAAAATTAAAACAATGGCTACATCAACCATTAGCGAATCGCAATGCAATTGAAAAACGTTTAAATATTGTAACAGATTTGTTAGAAGAATATTTTATACGCACTGAACTACAAGAATTACTTAAAAACGTCTACGACTTAGAACGCTTAGCAGGTCGGGTAGCTTTTGGTAGTGTTGGTGGTCGTGATTTAGCTCAATTACGTGAATCATTACGACAAGTTCCAGCTATAAAAGAGCTACTATTAAATTCAAAAAAAGACTATTTAGTACCACTCGGTCAAGCTTTAGATTTATGTGATGATGTAGAAAGCTATTTAAGTAACGCAATTACGGATCATCCGCCTATTTCTATAAAAGAGGGGGATGTGATTCGTGAAGGTTTCAATGAAAAACTTGATGAATTACGCTATGCTTCACGAAACGGAAAAGACTGGATTGCACAACTAGAGCGAAAAGAACGAGAAGTAACAGGCATCAAAAACTTGAAAATAGGTTATAACCGAATATTTGGATACTATATCGAAGTAACGAAGTCTAACATTGGCTTAGTTGACCTTACGAGATATGAACGCAAACAAACTTTAGCAAATGCTGAACGTTATATTACAGGAGAGCTAAAAGAAAAAGAAGCTATTATTTTAAATGCAGAGGAAGAAAGTCTACAACTAGAATATCAATTGTTTACAGAAATTCGTGAGTACTTAAAACAATTCATTCCTCGTCTACAAGCATTAGCATCTGATATTAGTGAGCTAGATGTATTTACTAGTTTTGCAGTCGTTACTGAGAAGTATCATTTTACAAAACCAACATTCCATGAAGGTCGTGCGCTAAAAATTATCAATGGTCGTCACCCTGTTGTGGAAAAAATGATTAATAAGAACTTATATGTACCGAATGATTGTGTGCTAGATACAGCTCAAAACATGATGCTGATTACAGGCCCGAATATGTCTGGTAAAAGTACGTATATGCGTCAAGTGGCATTAATAACAGTAATGGCGCAAATGGGCTGTTATGTACCAGCAGACGAAGCAGAGCTTCCAATCACCGATCAAATTTTCACACGAATAGGGGCTGCAGATGACTTAGCAGGTGGACAAAGTACTTTTATGGTAGAAATGTTAGAATCACAACATGCCATTACAAATGCGACAGCTAATAGCCTATTACTATTCGATGAAATCGGTCGTGGTACATCTACTTATGATGGTATGGCATTGGCACAATCTATGATGGAATATATTCATAACGAAATAGGGGCAAACACATTATTCTCAACACATTACCATGAGTTAACAGCATTAGAAAATGAGTTAGAGCGACTTCAAAATGTACATGTATCAGCAGCAGAACAAGACGGTAAAGTAGTGTTCTTGCACAAAGTTAAAAAAGGTCCTGCAGATAAAAGTTATGGTATCCATGTTGCAGAATTAGCACAATTACCAAAACCTATTATTAACCGTGCGCGAGTCTTATTGGCTGAATTTGAATCTTCAGATGTAGAACCAATTATTCGTCATAAAGAGGTTGCGGCTACAGTTTCTATCCAAAAAGAGATACCGAAAGAAGAAACTCCAAAATCTCACGAGTCAACTGTCCGTGAAGAAAATGCCACACAACTCTCTCTTTTTGAAGAGGCGGATCCGGTTAAAAAAGAAAAATTGGCGCCTGAACTATCAACTGTCGAAAAAGAAGTTCTTGATCAGTTAAAACGATTAAATATATCAGGAACAACACCTATGGATGCATTACAACTTGTTTATGCGTTACAGCAATCGTTATTACAAAAATAGGAGATGCTTAATATGGGACATATTCATATAATGGATGAATTTTTGTCCAATAAAATTGCAGCAGGTGAAGTGGTTGAGCGCCCTTCCTCTGTTGTGAAAGAATTAGTCGAAAATGCAATTGATGCAGGAAGTACATCTATTGAAGTAGTATTAGAAGAAGCTGGAATGACTTCTATTCAAGTCATAGATAACGGCTGTGGTATGGACGAAGATGATGCTTTAGTATCTTTCCAACGTCATGCCACTAGTAAGATAAATAATGAACATGATTTATTTCGTATTCGAACTCTTGGCTTCCGCGGCGAAGCATTAGCGAGTATTGCCTCTGTATCGAAAGTAGATTTAATCACATCGAATGGAGAAGATGGCATAGAAGTTCATCTTGAAGGCGGTCATGTAATTGAAAAGAAACCAGGTTCTCTTCGAAAGGGTACGGATATAACAGTTTCTCAACTCTTCTTTAATACACCTGCACGTTTAAAATATATGAAAACAATTCAGACCGAACTTGGGCATACTATTGACTTGATGAATCGTTTAGCGCTTTGTTATCCGAATATCGCATTTAAACTGACACATCATGATCATGAACTTTTACAAACAAACGGGCGTGGAGATTTACGTCATGTTCTTGCAGCCATTTATGGGGTTGCAAATGCCAAAAAAATGGTTCATTTTGAAGGAGAGTCTAAAGATTATAAGATTTCTGGCTATGCAACTATACCGGAAATCACACGTGCATCCAAAAATTATATGTCCATATTTGTCAATGGACGTTGGGTTCGTCATTACACTATACAAAAGGCAATTATCGATGCTTACCATACGTTTTTACCTATTGGTAGATTCCCAATTTCAGTTATTCATATTGAAGGGGATCCATTTTTGACAGACGTCAATGTACATCCTGCAAAGCAGCAAATTCGCTTGAGTAAGGAAGCGGATTTAATGCAGCTAATTGAGCAGTCTTTGCATAAAGCTATTCGTAATTCAATGCAAGCACCTGAAATTGCCCAAAAAAAGAAAAAAGCTGCACCATCTACAGAGCAGATTAATTTCTGGAAAACGATTAATTATAATACGACGAATATGCCACAGTTCAACGAAAAACCTAAACAAGCCGAAAATTTAAGTGAACCCATTTCTTCTAATCTTCAAGATGAAATAATAAATCACCCAGAATCAGAAAAAGGTTTTACAGTAGAAGAAAGCTGGGAAGAAATTAAAGAGTCGCAAGGGATCAATAAAATAAGCGAAGAAACGCAAGATATTTGGTCAACAAATTCAGAGGATGAAGAAATTGAAGAAATCGTCCCAACTGAAACACCTAAAGATCCATTTCCAGAACTTGAAATTGTAGGGCAAATTCATGGGACTTATATTGTTGCACAAAGTGAAGATGGCTTTTATTTAATTGATCAGCATGCTGCACAAGAACGTATAAAATATGAATATTTTAAAGAGAAGGTCGGAGAGGTAAATGCTGATGAGCGTCAAACACTTTTATTGCCATTAACTTTCCACTATTCTGCTGATGAAGCATTAACATTAAAGGAAAACAAAAAAGCTTTAGAAGAAGTAGGCGTTTATCTTGAAGAATTCGGTCAAAACTCATTTGTAGTACGTGAATATCCAACATGGTTTCCAAAAGACTTTGAATCAGAAATTATTGAAGAATTAATCGAACAGGTCTTAAAAGAACGTAAAACGGATATAAAAAAACTTCGAGAAGCAGCTGCTATAATGATGAGTTGTAAACGTTCGATAAAAGCAAATCACTATTTAGATAAGACTCAAATGGAAAGATTATTACAAGATTTAAAAACAAGGGTAAATCCATTTACTTGTCCACATGGTAGACCAGTAATTGTTCATTTTAGAACGTATGAAATTGAAAAAATGTTTAAACGTGTAATGTAATGAGTAAAGGTCAGAGGAGGATTCAAAATGTTTTCAGCTGCAAAGAGAGATCAAGTTATTCAAACTTTAAATGATTATTCATTTGATGTTTTAGTTGTTGGTGGAGGTATTACCGGTGCTGGTATAGCGCTAGATGCAGTATCTCGAGGGTTATCAGTAGCATTAGTAGATATGCAAGATTTTGCTGCAGGTACATCTAGTCGATCTACAAAACTAGTGCATGGAGGTTTACGTTATTTAAAACAATTGCAAGTTGATGTTGTAAAAGAAACAGGTAGAGAAAGAGAAATTGTTTATGAGAATGGTGTGCATATTACTACACCACAATGGATGTTATTACCTTTTTATAAAGGTGGCACATTTGGACCTTTGTCAACATCAATTGGATTGAAAATGTATGATAATTTAGCTGGAGTCAAAAAAACTGAAAGACGTAAAATGTTAAATTCTAAGGAAACATTGCTAAAAGAGCCGTTATTAAAACAGCAAGACCTTAAAGGTGGCGGCTATTATGTTGAATACCGCACAGATGATGCCCGATTAACAATTGAAGTATTGAAAAAAGCGGTCGAACTTGGTGCAATATGCTTAAACTATGCTAAAGTCGAAGAATTTGAATATGAAGATCAAAAAGTAGTCGGTGCAGTTGTACGTGATCAAATTTCTCAAAAAACTTGGACCATTCAAGCGAATGCAGTCGTCAATGCGACTGGGCCGTGGGTTGATACAATTCGTCAAAAAGATACGATTAATAACAACAAAAAATTACGCTTAACAAAAGGCGTTCATATTGTAATAGATCAATCAATATTCCCATTACAACAATCCGTCTATTTTGATACACCTGATAAACGAATGGTTTTTGCGATTCCTCGTGATGGAAAAGCGTATGTCGGAACAACGGATACTTTTTATGAAGATAACCCGCTTAAACCTATTGCCACAGATGAAGATATTGAATATTTAGTTGATACAATCCACTACATGTTCCCTGACGTTCAAGTTTCTAAACAAGATATTGAATCATGTTGGGCTGGTGTGCGCCCTCTTATTTATGAAGAAGGGAAAGACCCATCCGAAATATCAAGAAAGGATGAGGTATGGGAATCGCCATCAGGACTACTAACAATTGCTGGAGGTAAGTTAACTGGTTATCGTAAAATGGCTGAAAAAATTGTTAATCAGATTGTAAAACGCAAGCTATTTAAAAAAGCGGGACCTTGTATAACCGCAGAATTGGCCCTTTCAGGAGCTAAAGGTATTAATTCTCAAAATTTTGATGCGTATGTACAATATAAGGCTCAAGAAGGTACTCGCTATGGATTATCTTTGGAAGAAGGATATCAATTAGTACGTAAATATGGCACAAATATTGACCATTTATATCGAATTATCCATACACTAAACGTTCATGAAAAAACAACTCAATTACCATTAGATTTACATGCACAGCTAATTTATGCAATGCAATACGAAATGGCTTATACACCAGCAGATTTCTTTGTACGACGTTCTTCAAGAATGTTCTTTGATATAGACAGTGTAAAAAAATATAAAGACGCTGTTATTCAACTAATGAGCAAATATTTACACTATGTACCAGGGGAAGAACAACAATATCGCAAAGAATTAGAAGAATTATTATTCGATGCAACACATTTTGCAAATGAATAATCCTATGCATACAAACGATATTAAAATGGTTGGAGAAAAAATAATGTTACAACAAGAGTTAGATGTGATTGCAATAGTAGGACCGACAGCTGTTGGGAAAACTGCACTAAGTATTGAACTTGCTAAGGTCATTAACGGGGAAATTATCAATGGTGATTCAATGCAGGTTTATAAAGATTTGAATATTGGTACAGCGAAAATTACAAATGAAGAAATGGAAGGAATTCCTCACCATTTATTAGATATAAAGGAACCAACAGAATCTTTTTCAGTTGCAGACTATCAAAAGTTAGTCCGCGCAAAAATTGACGAGATAAAGGCAAAGGGTAAATTTCCAATCATTATTGGTGGAACGGGACTTTATATTCAATCTGTTTTATTTGATTATCGTTTTACAGAGGAAAAAGTTGATCAAACAATTCGAGATAATTATTACAAAGAATTAGCAGAAATAGGACCAGAGGCGATGCACCAAAAACTTGCTGCAATTGATCCTAAAACAGCAGCTACTATTCACCCAAATAATACTCGGCGTGTTATTCGTGCGTTAGAAATGGCAGAACATAGTGGAATTCAAAAATCAGATGAAAATCAACATCTAGGAGATCGACCACTATATAAACATCGAATCATTGGTCTAAATATGGACCGCGAACGCTTATATGAGCGTATTAACAAAAGAGTTGATCTAATGATGGAAAAGGGATTATTAGAAGAAGTTAAAGGATTATATAATAGAGGAATAAGAGATGTTCAATCTATAAAAGCAATTGGATATAAAGAGATTTATGCTTATTTAGAAGGCAACGTATCATTGCAAGAAGCTATTGAACAACTAAAACAAAATTCACGTCGATATGCGAAAAGACAACTCACATATTTCCGTAATAAGATGAATATTGAATGGTATGACGCACAATTGGGTACAATAAAAATAATTGATAATATTTTACAAAAATAAAGGGAATTCACTAAAAAAAGCGAATATACAATACTATTATTAGCTTAAGGGGGATCTTCATGAAGTCAATGAATTTGCAAGATATGTATTTAAACCAATTGCGTAAAAACGGTATATTTGTTACCGTCTTCTTATTAAATGGATTTCAGTTAAAAGGGACAATTCGTTCATACGACAATTTCACTGTATTACTCGAGGTAGACGGGAAACAACATTTGATTTACAAACATGCAATCTCAACGTTCGCACCATCTAAATCCGTTGATTTGCAACAACAAGAAGCTGAATAATCTGAATTATGGGTACGAAGGCGTCGTCTAGAATAGCACGCCATTCTATATGTAGAGGTTGGTAGACTTGATTCGACCATGCAAAGCAATATTTCATATTAGATATTTGTTATAGAAATGAGGGGAAGTCCCATGAGTTTTCTACTTATGGGGCTTCCCCTTTTCTAGTTGAAATAATTATTGTGAGTTTATTTGGCAAACATTGAAAGAGAAGTCACTAGCAAGATTAGAAAATCCCATATATACTTTATATATATTTAAATTGGAGGAATTCTTATGAAAACTATTACCCCTGAAGAAGTATTAGAAAAATTAGATGCCAATGAAGATTTACATATTGTAGATGTTCGTGAAGATGAGGAAGTAGCTAATGGTGTTATTCCAGGAGCGATTCATATTCCATTGGGACAAATACCCGAAAGAAAAGAAGAATTGGACAAAAATACCCCATACATCTTTGTATGTCATGCAGGGGGCCGTAGTTTTAGTGCTTGCTCGTATTTATCAGGTGAAGGCTATGACGTAACTAATATGGAAGGCGGCATGAGTGCTTGGCAAGGGGAATTAGAGTTCTAATTTTATGACTTTGCAACTTTTTGTTAAATTACCTTTTCACATATTATAGGGAAAAATGCTCTTCTCCATAAAATGGAGGAAGAGCATTTTTTCTTTCCAAATTTGTTGAGATATTTGTAAATCATAAGGGTAGGGTTAGCGAAGAGTACGTATAGTTGACGTTTAAGAAAGAATTGATAAGATTAAAGAGGACTTAATTTAGAAATGGAGTCGATAAAAATGGCATATATGTCCAACTTAACAGAAGAAACAATGGCCCTAGCCAAAAAAATAGAGGAGAAAGTGAAACCTTACTTTGATAAGGCAGATGAAATGGCGTTTTACAACCAACAAAAAGTACTCTCTGCTTTTCGAAATAATAATGTAAGTGAAAGTCACTTCTATCCATCAACTGGCTATGGTTATGATGATGAAGGACGTGATACATTAGAACGTGTATATGCCGAAACATTTGGGGCAGAGGCTGCTATTGTAAGACCACAAATTATTTCAGGTACACATGCGATTACGCTTAGTCTTTTCGGTGTTCTCCGTCCAGGGGATGAACTTATCTATATTACGGGGAAACCATATGATACATTACAATCCATAGTTGATGGTGGAGATAAAGACACAGGTTCGTTAAAAGACTTTAATATAAGTTACCAACATGTTGATTTAATTGACGACCGAGATGTTGATTGGGAAAAAGTTAAAAAAGTAGTATCAGCTAAAACAAAAGTGATTGCCATTCAACGTTCAAAAGGTTATGCAACACGCCCTTCATTTACCATTGATCAAATTGCAGATATGATCAAAAATATTCGTGCGATTAAAGAAGATGTCATCATATTCGTAGATAATTGTTATGGTGAGTTTGTCGATGCTGTAGAACCAACAGAACTTGGTGCCGATTTAATGGCAGGTTCCTTGATCAAAAATCCTGGCGGTGGCCTTGCAAAAGTTGGTGGCTACATCGCAGGTAAAGCAAAATATGTAGAACAATGCTCATATCGTATGACATCACCAGGGATTGGAGCAGAAGCCGGCCCTTCTTTAAATGCTCTACTTGACATGTATCAAGGATTCTTCTTATCACCTCATGTAGTGGCACAAGCATTAAAAGGAGCCATCTTTACTGCGGCTACATTAGAAGAGATTGGTATGAAACCATCACCACGTTATGATGCAAAACGTACAGATTTAATACAATCTGTCTCATTTAATACACCAGAACAAATGATTCAATTCTGTCAATCTATTCAAGCAAATTCACCAGTCAATGCTCAATTTGCTCCCCAACCAGCACCAATGCCTGGTTACGAAGATGATGTAATTATGGCAGCAGGTACATTCGTACAAGGTGCAAGCATTGAATTGTCAGCTGATGGTCCAATTCGTCCTCCATATACAGCATATGTACAAGGTGGACTAACATATGAACATGTAAAATATGCAATACTAAATGCAGTACAAAATTTACAAAAGTAATAAAAAACTAAATATTATAGGACATTATTTGATATTTGGAATTTAAAAGGACAACTGAAATTGGAGAAGCAATCCTCCAATTTCAGTTGTCCATAATTGTGTAATGAATTACTATTATTCAGAAAAATTCGAAAAATTTAGAAAGTCACATCACTTGTATTTAAAAAAGCTTGGAAACTCATTGTTGACGGGCTTTTTTTAATAGTTTAAAATGTATGTAACTAATTCTCACATGGTGTTGACAAGAATACTAACATCGTGTATCATAAATCTTGTGAAAGGTAAGGTGAAGGAAATGAGTAAAGAAATACGTAAGACCATGCCTTTGCTACCAATCAGTATAGTGATGCAACTAACTGATTTAACTGCTCGACAAATTCGTTATTACGAAGAACATGAGCTTATCACACCTGCTAGAACAGAAGGCAATCGCCGAATGTTTTCATTAAACGATGTTGATGTTTTATTAGAGATTAAAGATTTACTTGATCAAGGCATTAACATGGCAGGTATTAAAAAAGTCTTCGCAATGAAGAATGAGCCAGTAGTGGCAAACCCAAAAACAGATATAACAGATGATGATTTAAGACGTATTCTAAGAGAAGAAATGCAACAAGCACAAAGAATGCAAAAAAGTTCTATTAGACAAGGTGATTTATCTCGATTCTTCTTATAAATGAATCGAGTCATATAAAATTTTCATATATAAATAGGAGAGTGATTAGTGTGGGTAAATACACAAAAGATGATATTCGTAAACTTGTAGAAGAAAAAGACGTAAAATTTATTCGATTACAATTCACTGATATCTTAGGTACTATCAAAAACGTTGAAGTTCCAGTTAGCCAATTGGAAAAAACACTTGATAATAAAATGATGTTCGATGGTTCTTCTATCGAAGGTTTCGTACGAATTGAAGAATCAGATATGTACTTATATCCTGACTTAGATACTTTTATCGTTTTCCCATGGACTGTAGATAAAGGTGCAGTATGTCGATTCATTTGTGATGTATACCGTCCAGATGGCACTCCTTTTGAAGGTGACCCACGTAACAACTTACGTCGAGTTCTTAAACGTATGCAAGATATGGGCTTCACAAGCTTTAACTTAGGACCTGAACCAGAATTCTTCCTATTCAAATTAGATGAAGCAGGCGAACCAACTCTTGAACTAAATGACCACGGTGGTTACTTCGATTTAGCTCCAACAGACCTTGGTGAAAACTGCCGACGTGATATCGTATTAGAACTTGAAGAAATGGGCTTTGAAATCGAAGCTTCTCACCATGAAGTTGCTCCTGGTCAACACGAAATCGACTTCAAATATGCAAATGCTGTTGAAGCATGTGATAATATCCAAACATTCAAATTGGTTGTTAAAACAATCGCTCGTAAACATGGTTTACATGCGACATTCATGCCAAAACCTTTATTTGGTGTAAATGGTTCAGGTATGCACTGTAACGTTTCACTATTCAAAGGTAAAGAAAATGCATTCTATGATGAATCTGCAGATTTACAACTAAGTGAAACTGCTTTCCAATTCATGGCTGGCGTATTAAAACACGTAAAAGGTTTCACTGCTGTAACAAACCCAACAGTAAACTCTTACAAACGTTTAGTACCAGGTTATGAAGCTCCTTGCTACGTTGCATGGTCAGCTCAAAACCGTTCACCATTAATCCGTATCCCAGCTTCTCGTGGTCTATCTACTCGTATCGAAGTACGCTCAGTTGACCCAGCTGCTAACCCATACTTAGCTATGGCTGTTATCCTTGAAGCAGGTTTAAATGGTATCGAACAACAACTTACACCACCACCAGCAGTAGACCGTAACATCTATGTTATGAATGCTGAAGAACGCGTAGAAGCAGGTATCGGTAACTTACCAGCTAACTTAAATGACGCACTTGCTGCACTTGCAGAAGATAAAGTAATCCAAGAAGCTCTTGGTGCTCATATCTACGCAAACTTCCGTGAAGCAAAAGAAATCGAATTTGATATGTTCCGTACACAAGTACACCAATGGGAACGCGATCAATACATGAAAATGTATTAAGAATATTTAAAAGCGTTGGGGCTTTGAGCCTCAACGCTTTTTCTTTTTACCATGAATTTTGATTCGTGATAAGCAAAATTGAATGTTACCGCATTTTTTTACCACGGAATTTTTACAATTAATTATTTCGTTGCTTTTGCATATATTCATTAGCGTTATATCATAGATGATACTTAAAGCTAAAGAAAAGAACTTTAGAGAAATAGTTTAGTATACAATATGTTTTTCTAATATTAGACAAATGATTATTTATAGTATATAATTAAATTAATAAAGTCCTTTATAGGAAAAAAGTAGAATTCGCATATTACAAAGAGTAATCGTGTTTGTTCGGTACTTTTTGTAATATGTGAATTTTTTTCTTTTAAAAAGCTTATATATTAATAAATTTATAATGGAGGTCATTTAAATGACACAAGGTACAGTAAAATGGTTTAACGCAGACAAAGGTTTCGGTTTCATCGAAGTTGAAGGCGGAGAAGACGTATTCGCTCACTTCTCAGCAATCCAAGGAGAAGGTTTCAAATCTTTAGAAGAAGGCCAAAAAGTTGAATTCGAAGTTGAACAAGGCCAACGCGGACCACAAGCTGCAAACATTGTAAAACTTTAATTTTTTAAAATTAGTTAGTTTTAGAAGTATCTAAAAAAGAGAAACCTTCAATTAGGTTTCTCTTTTTTAGTTAGTTAGACTCCAGCGTTTGTTTTTTTATGCTTTGCACAATTTGTGCAAGGTTTTTTTATTAAGAGCAATATTTAGCTTTATTAGCTTCACTGATTTGATCTAACTAAAAAAGCATTCAAATCTATCAAATTAGGAATAGATTCGAATGCTTTTTCATATGGTTTACTAGTTAACGTTTCTATATAAGCCTACTACTTTACCGAGTACAGAAACATTCTCTACAATAATTGGATCCATCGAAGAGTTTTCAGGTTGAAGACGGAAATAACCTTCTTCTTTATAGAATCGTTTTACGGTAGCTTCATTTTCTTCGGTCATGGCAACTATAATATCACCATTATTCGCAGAAGCTTGTTGTTTCACAATGACATAGTCGCCATCTAAAATGCCAGCTTCAATCATAGATTCACCCATAATTTCAAGCATAAAAATATTGTCATCGGAAGTTCCGTAAGAATCTGGAATAGGGAAGTATTCTTCAATATTTTCGATAGCAGTAATTGGCATACCTGCTGTTACTTTACCAACTAGAGGAACATGAATAACACCTTGTTTTGAAATGTTGTCTTGGTCCAAAATTTCAATAGCACGAGGTTTTGTTGGATCCCGACGAATAAGGCCTTTGCTTTCAAGTCTATTTAAATGTCCGTGAACTGTAGAGCTTGATGCTAAACCAACAGCTTCACCAATTTCTCGGACGGAAGGTGGGTATCCTTTTGTACGAACTTCTTCTTTGATAAATTCTAGAATATCTTCTTGTCTTTTCGATACTTTTTTCAATCCAATCACCTCTTATCTTAGTATTCTGCTAATTATTAAAATTAGTATAGCATTACCGAACAAATAGTGCAAACATAAGTTCGAAAACATATTTGACAAAAACAAACGTTCGTATTATATTGAGAACATACATTCCGAACAAATATTCGATGAAAGGAAGATTTATATGAATTGGATTAAAAGAAATCAAAATACAACATTACTTCTTGTTTTTGCGTTTATTGCTATGATCATTTTACTTATAACTTATAGAGATACAACAACATATACAAATATTAAAGTACATGAAGGAGATACACTTTGGTCTTTGGCTAACCAGCACAAAGGCGATTTATCTAACGAAGAATGGGTTCGTCTAGTAAAAAGTGAGAACAATATAATTGACGATAAAATTATTGCTGGTCATACTTTAGTTATTCCTGAAAATAAACAAACTAAGATAACAGAAAAAAGGATAGAATTGGCGAGTGACAAAAAATGATGAATGAAAAAGCAGTAATATACTGTCGGGTAAGCACAGAAAAAGAAACCCAAGACACTTCAATCGAGAGACAAGAAATTGAATTAAAATCCTTCGCAAAAGAAAAAGGATATGAAGTAGTGGAAGTGTTTACTGATAGACATAGTGGGTATGATATTGAGAGAGAAGGCTTATTAGATTTATTGGAATATATGAAGGAATATCACATTCCAACCTTATTTGTTCAGGATGAAACACGTTTAGGACGTGGTAATGGACGAATGGCAGTTTTACATTTATTGAAAAAGATGAATGTTGATATATTCACTTTAAGTGATTCTGGAAATCTGAAGTTAAATGAAATGGACACGATGCTCCTTGAAATATTAGCACTAGTTGAAGAGTATCAGCGGAAACTACATAATGCTAAAATACGTCGAGGCATGAGAAGAGCTGTAGAAAATGGCTATAGACCAGAAAATAATTTGAAAGACCGTGGCAACCCTGAAGGAAGAGAAAGAATTGATGCACCTATTGAGCAAATCGTCAATTTAAGACAAACAGGAATGACCTTTGAAGAAATAACAGCTACTTTAAAAGGATTAGGTTTTCAAATAAGCAAAGCTACAGTTCATAGGCGTTTTAAAGAATATGAAGAAAACCTTGAACAAATAAAATGATAAATTATAAAAGCAGCAGAATTTCTATTTATAGAAGTCTGCTGCTTTTATGGCTAAAATACTTTCTTCATATAAAATCATTAATCCATATTTCAATTCGTCCAAAGATGCATACGCATAGGATAAACGTATATGGGTTGAATCTTCTGTGTCATAAATATACCCCGGATTGACCAATACATTTCTTTTCAAAACCTTCAAAAATAATTCTCTTGTAACAATTGGTTTATTGTATTTAAGCCAAATATAGAACCCGCCCTTTGGACTTTCCCAAGTAGCAATTGAATGGAAGTACTCAGACAGTATAGATATCATAAAATTAGCACGCGATTTTAACTGTGACTTCAATTCAACCAAATGTTTTTGATATAACCCTGAAGTTAACCAATAGGTTACAATTTTCTGCGAAATTGCGCTTGATCCATAATCCATTTGCATTTTTATATCTGTTAATCTTTTTATAACAGGAGTAGGGCCAATAATCCATCCAATTCTTAATCCAGGGCTTAACGTTTTTGAAACGCTACTGATATAAATCACTTGTCCAGAAGAATCAAAAGATTTTATAGAATGACTGTCAGTCTCAAATAACAAGTCAGCGTAAACATCATCTTCTAAAATTGGTATTTGGAGTGATGTACATATTTCATAAAATCGTTTCTTTTCTTCAGTAGACCAAACTTTTCCTGTTGGATTATCCAGAGTTGGTACAGTATAGTAAATAGTTTGACGATGCTTTTTCAATGAATATAGTGTTGTTGAGAGAGCGGCATCGCGTTTGATCGATTTCATTTGGATACCATATGATTGAAATGGATGAATAGAATTTAGATACGAAATGGGTTCTTGGAAAACAATCGACCCTGGTTCAAAGAGACTCACTGCCATTAGCTGGAGAGCTTGTAGTGCACCTGAAACAATAAGAATATTGTCAGGTGTAGTTGCAATACCTCTCTTTTTTACATGTTGGCAGACGGCAATGCGTAATTCTTCGTGCCCCTGTGGCGAAGAATAACCTATATCCTTTCCAGTTAGTGAAAGATTCTGAAGTGATTCTAACAGTTCCTTTGTTGGTAATAAGTTAGGAGAAATTTCCCCTGTTCCTAATCGAATGATGGAATCTTCCTGTTCATATTCATTTATTAATTGGATCGTACGATAATTAGGTTTATGAATGCTTTCGTCAATATACCTTTGCCAATTAGGTTGCTGCTTCTTCGCTAATAGATTCCAAGAATTATTCGCAACAAATACGCCTGCTCCCCTTTTAGCTTCTATAATACCATCTGCTTTTAATTCATCTAAAGCCTGTTGAATCGTGCTTCTATTAACTTCAAATTGTAAAGCAAGCTGTCGTTGAGTAGGGAGTTTTGTTCCTACCACCCAATTACCGGTATTAATTTGATTCGTAATCCAATTTATAATTTGATGGTGTAAACTACTCGATGAGTTGCGATTTGGTTTCCACAAAAACGTCAATCCCCTTTCGAAAATTGGGTGGGTAAAATCCCAACCAATTGGACCTTTTATAATTTATATAACATAGTACGATAGTAGAAAGAAAGGGTGTTGAACGATGCAAGCATTTGTACACGGAATCATTTTAGCATTCGGATTAATTTTACCATTAGGCGTTCAAAATATTTTTGTTTTTTCACAAGGTGTTACACAACCAAATATATATAAGGCTTTACCTGCAACTCTAGCTGCAGCACTTTGTGATACATTATTAATTTTTTTAGCAGTTTTTGGCCTATCCATCATTGTTTTGCAATTTGAATGGATTCGATTGATCCTATTGATCAGTGGCATACTTTTTTTATGTTATATGGGAAAGGTTATATGGAGTTCGGTGGGAGTGACTAACCTAGAGGAGGGACGAGCTCTTCCGATAAAACAGCAAATCCTTTTTGCATTATCTGTTTCTTTGCTAAATCCCCATGCGCTTCTTGATACGGTAGGTGTGATAGGGACAAGCGCATTAAAATACAAGGGGATAGATCAAATTCTGTTTGCAACCGCTAGTGTTGGAGTTTCTTGGGTATGGTTTTTTAGTTTAACAATCACAGGAGCCTATTTAAAAAAATTACATATTTCAGGGAAAGTATTTATTGTTTTCAACAAACTATCTGCATTGTTTATATGGGGAACTGCTATTTATCTATTGATAAATTTAGATTGATTTTTTTGTTATTAATAAGATATTATAATAAATTCATATAATTTGTGAATATATGAAGCTTTAAGCTTGCGCTTGAAGCTTTTTTTTCATACCTTTAAATTAATGTATTTATGAAAGGTGTGTTTTACTTGTTACCAAAAGAGAAAATTCAACGTATAAATTATTTATCAAAAAAATCCAAAGAATCAGGTTTAACTGTCGAAGAAGCAAAAGAACAAACTGCTCTTCGTAAAGAATATTTAGATGCGTTCCGTTCTTCGATGCGAAAAACAATTGAAAATGTTCGCGTATTCGATCCGAATGGCGATGAAGTGACACCGGAAAAAGTAAAAGCAATCCAAAAAAGAAACAAACCATTAAATTAACAAAACAAATGCTCAAAAAGCATTGTTTTATCTTATAATGTTGACTACACTTAAATTGAATTAAATTTTGCTTTTAGAAAGGATGTCTATTCATGACTGTACAAGCAGATCAGCTTGCAATTAATACAATCCGTACTTTATCTATCGATGCAATTGAAAAAGCAAACTCTGGTCATCCAGGTCTTCCAATGGGTGCAGCTCCAATGGCTTATACACTTTGGACAAAACAATTACACCACAATCCTAAAAACCCTAAATGGTTTAACCGTGATCGATTTGTGTTATCAGCAGGACATGGTTCAATGTTATTATATAGCTTACTACATTTAGGTGGTTATGATTTACCAATGGAAGAGATTAAAAACTTCCGTCAATGGGGTTCATTAACACCAGGACACCCAGAATATGGCCATACTGTTGGCGTAGAAGCAACTACTGGTCCACTTGGACAAGGTATTTCAATGGCAGTCGGAATGGCAATGGCAGAAGCACATTTAGCTGGCGTCTACAATAAACCAAACAATGATATTATCAATCACTATACATTTGCACTTTGTGGCGATGGAGACTTGATGGAAGGTGTCTCTGCAGAAGCAGCTTCACTTGCAGGTCATTTACAATTAGAAAAACTAATTGTTCTTTATGATAGTAATGACATCTCTTTAGATGGAGATTTAAATAAATCATTCTCAGATAATACAGCAGAACGCTTTAAAGCATATGGTTGGAATTATTTGAGAGTAGAAGATGGTAATGACATTGAAGCGATTAACGCTGCAATCGAACAAGCAAAAGCACATAAAGGTCAACCAACTTTAATCGAAGTAAAAACTGTAATTGGATTTGGTTCACCGAACAAATCTGGTAAATCAGCTTCACATGGTTCACCACTTGGTACGGACGAAGTAGTCTTAACTAAACAAGCTTACGAATGGGAAAATGATGACTTCTTTGTTCCTGAAGAAGTGTATGAAACATTTAAGCAAGCAGCAAAAGTACAAGGAGAAGATGCAGAATCAGCTTGGAATGCACAATTCTCATCTTATAAAGAAGAGTATCCTGAACTAGCTTCTCAATTAGAACAAGCTATCTCTGGTAAACTTCCAGCTGATTTTGATGCTGAAATCCCAACTTTTGAAGTAGGTAAGTCAATTGCGACTCGTTCTTCTTCTGGAGAAGTGATCAATGCATTAGCTAAGAAAATCCCTGCATTCTTCGGGGGAAGTGCTGACCTAGCTGGTTCTAATAAAACAACTATTAAAGGTGCTGGAGATTTCTCAGCAACTGATCGCGAAGGACGTAATATTTGGTTTGGTGTGCGTGAGTTTGCAATGGGTGCAGCCCTTAATGGTATGGCATTACATGGCGGAGTGAATGTCTTTGGGGGTACATTCTTCGTATTCTCTGATTATGTACGTCCAGCAGTTCGACTTGCAGCTCTTATGGGTCTACCAGTAACTTATGTCTTTACACATGACTCTATTGCAGTTGGAGAAGATGGACCAACACATGAACCTATCGAACAACTAGCTGCTTTACGTGCAATGCCAAATCTATCTGTTATTCGCCCAGCAGATGCAAATGAATCAGCAGCAGCATGGAAACTTGCCGTTTCATCTGAAAATCGTCCAACAGCATTAGTATTGTCACGTCAAAACTTACCAGTTCTTGATGTTGATGTACAAACTGTTTACGAAGGTGTAGCAAAAGGTGCTTATGTTGTAGCAAAAGCTAAAAAAGAGGTGGCAGATGCACTTCTTCTTGCAACAGGTTCAGAAGTACAATTGGCAGTTCAAGCTAAAGCAGAACTTGCAAAAGAAGGAATCGACGTAACAGTTGTATCTATGCCAGACTTTGCACGCTTTGAAGAACAAGACAAAGCATACAAAGAAAGCGTATTGCCAAAAACAGTCAAAAAACGTTTAGCAATTGAAATGGCTTCATCATTTGGTTGGCATAAATACACTGGATTTGAAGGAGACGTCCTTGCTATTGATCGTTTTGGTGCAAGTGCTCCTGGTGAAACAGTCATGAAAGAATACGGCTTTACAGTCGAAAATGTTGTCGCAAAAACGAAAGCATTATTAACGAAATAACCACTTTAAAAAATGTTGTTATTTAAAGCATATTTCATTTGAATGAGAGAACTTTTTCGGAATGGTAATCGATTTCGACGAAAGATTTACAACAAAGAATTTAAAGTATTTTAAAAAGTAGAGGTGATTAGCCTCTACTTTTTGTTTTTTGACAAAGAAAGTGGATTATTTACAGTTCAAATTGACAAAATATTTGATATGTTCAAGGTATAATTACTTGAAAGAACGGAAAGGAGTGGCAATAGATGCGTGTTTACTCAATCTTTCATGTCAAAAAAAAGCATCAGTCATTTGTGTACGGGAGAGAACGATTATTATTCGAATTGATCAATGATTTAAAGTCTGAAGAAAACACTTTTTATCCTTCACAAGAATTAGCTTATTTATGTGAGCTATTGCCAGTAGAAGAGATTGAAGAATTTATAGGGCAATATTTGACCAATAATTTTTCGACTATTGAAATGAAAAATCATGAAATATTTTTGGCAAATGAGTTTAAAGGAGATCTACATATTGAAATTCAGCCATATTATATGGTCGTAACTTGTGTAGGATCACGAATGCTAGAATTAGATTTGTTTGCAACATTATCGAAATTTAGTACAGGTTTTATCGGTTTTAACAAAAATGAAATGGAATGCGGATGGTTAAAACCGCCTAAATTTTCAGTGCTGGCAAATTAAATTTAAAAATTTAGTTATTCCATGTACCCGTTAAATGTAGGATAAATCCGATAAATAGTAGTATCGGGATAGTTTTTATTGTATAATCCTCTTTGGAGATATTTTTCTCGTATGCGAATTTTAGAGGAGGAACACAAGTGAATACTGCATTAGCGATTACTTTAATAGTAGTAGCATTAATCGTAGGATTAGTTGGAGGATTCTTTATCGCTCGTCAATATATGATGAAGTATTTAAAAGAAAATCCACCTATTAACGAACAAATGTTACGTATGATGATGACTCAAATGGGACGTAAACCATCTGAAAAACAAATCAAACAAATGATGAATCAAATGAATAAATTAAGCAATAAATAAAAAAATAGCACTCAGATGAGTGCTATTTTTTATCTAGGTTTAAAATGTATTCTTGAAGGAAACTTCTTACCGTTTCCTCATATTCTTGAGGGTTCTTATTAAAAGATTGGGCATGCTCACCTTCTTCAAATAACTTTAAAGTCTTGGGACCATTCTTCAATCGATATAATTCAATTGTCATACCTGGTAAGATAAAGTCATCTGGTAGACTGTGAATAAAAAGAACAGGTTTTTTAATATTCGTTACTGCAGTGCGTGGTGCAATATTTTTTAACCAATAACCTTCACGTAAACGTAAAAATAGGTCAGCTAGTCTTACAGCCAATGTACTTCTAAATGGTGTTTGTTTTGTAAGAAGGTAGTAAAGCTGTTCTGAAAAGTCTGAGTAAGGGCAATCAGCAATATAAAAATCAGCTTCATCTTCTAAAGTGCCCGCGTATAATAATGTTGTTGCAGCACCCATAGATTCACCATGAACACCAATTACTGCGTTGTTATCAAGTTGCTCTTTTATGTGGTGTAAAACTGCTTGTAAGTCAAATTTCTCATAATAACCGTAACTTGTTGTTTCGCCCCCTGTTTCTCCATGCCTCCTATGATCATAAACTACCGTATTAAAACCGAGACGTTCAAATAATCGTACATACTTTATAGAATTTACCTTGTTTTCAGTTACGCCATGACATACAATCATTGTATTTGAAGTATTTAATGGTTTAAAGTAAATACCTTTTATCGTATATCCATTAGGTGAATCGATATTCAAGTATTCTTTTTCTACCGTAGCGTACCACTTTTCATCGTATCGTAATGCCTTTTTTTCACGTTCTAATATAAAATTATCGTCTTTTTTCTTAATATATATAATTCTACTTGTGATAATATATCCAATTATTGTGACAATCGCTCCTACAATTCCTGTAAATAGACCAAAAATCCAAACAAATCGTTTCTTCATACGCATCACCACTTTCTATCTTTGTTGATATAATTTATACTGCGCACTTGAAATTTCCTCTTTTAAAAAGGGTTGCAAATGTTTTAAGGATTTACATACTTTTTGTATATCTATTCCTGTTTGAATACCCATTTGTTCAAGCATAAAGACTACATCTTCTGTAGCTACATTGCCTGTTGCACCTTTAGCAAAAGGACAACCACCTAACCCTCCTGCCGAGCTATCAAATCGATTGATACCAGCTTGAAGTGATGCGAAAATATTAGCTAAGGCCATTTGACGAGTATCATGAAAATGAGCCGTTAATAATACGTTGGGTAATTCTTGTTTTAGTAAGGAAAAAAGAGAATAGCTTTCTACTGGGTTCGCCATTCCGATTGTATCTGCAACACTTAATTCATCGACACCTAAATCTACAAATTGTCTACAAAGTGCTAAAGTATCTTCCGGAAAAATCCCGCCTTCGTATGGACAATAAAATGCTGTAGAAATACATGCACGAACAAAGACGCCCTCTTTTTTTAAGTCTTTGATAATAGGAGTTAAAGTATTCATCGATTCAAGTGTCGTTTGATTTATATTCTTTTTGTTGAATGTATTACTTACTCCAACGAAAACTGCTATTGCCTTGGAATTTAAAGAAAGAGCTTTTTGAATTCCTATCTCATTTGGAGCCAATACATACTGTTTTCCTATTTTATTTACATTCATCACGATATCTGTATGATCTGCCATTTGAGGTACCCATTTAGGCGAAACAAAAGAAGTGATTTCCATTTCTTTAATACCAGCATCTTGTAGGCTATGGATAAAATTGAGTTTTTGAATAGTGGGGATGATATGTTGTGTATTTTGAAGGCCATCTCTAGGACCAACTTCAATAATTGTTACTTGATTAGGTAAGTTTAACATAAACAGCATTCCTTTCTATACTTATAGTGGGTTAGATGAAAAGGTGAAAGCCGATTTAAGAAAAAATGTTTTTACTATATCCTATGATTAAAGTTTGTTAACTATTGATAAGTGTATGATTCAGTATTAAAATTGAGGAAAATATATCATATGGAGCATGTTTCGTTTATGTTATGTAGGGGAGAAGAATGGTATGGCAAAGAAAAAGAGAAAACAAATAAACCAAAATCAGTCAAATTTAGTCGATAAAGAAGAAAAAGTAACTCTTCAAGATCAGCTCAATGGTGATGTATTAGCTAAGTTGAAGCTTGCAAAAAAAGAATTAGTTGCAAAAGAACAAAAACAACAAGAAGAAAAAGCAGCACAGCTTGCATTTGAGAAAAAACAAATCGAAAAAAATAAATCATTTGCAGAGTTACTTGAAGAATACGGAGATAAAGGCTCTAAATTTTGATGAATTACAAGAATGCGTTAGGAGAATAATTCTCGCTAACGCATTTTCATTTTTTAGTCTCGATGAGAAGTGTAGAAATCAGGTTTTGTTAAGCTGATTATTTCTTCAATATTATCAATAGATTCCATAGCTTCATACGCATGAATTGTAGAAGATAGTTGTTCCTTTGTACTTGCACCAACGACTGCAGAAGCAATTGCAGTGTGGTTTAAAATTGTTTTAAGTGAAGCTGCAAGTATTAAAGGTGTAGCTTGAGAGAGTTTAGTTAAAGTATTTTGAAGCTCATCTTTAGAATAAGATAGATACCCATCCGTATTTATTAGCCGTTTTTGCCACTCATTTGTTAACAATCCTTTTGCGATTGAGCCTCTAGTAACAATGGATGCACCATTTTCTTGGATAAAATCAAGCCATTCTTCGGGTCTTCTATCAAGTAAACTATATTGCATCATAACTGAGATAGCATTACTTGCAGGTAAAAAACGTTTCAAGACATTTGGCCTAATAGAAGAAATGCCATATTCTCGAATCAATCCTTCTTGTTTTAGTTCTTCAAAAGCTTCTATTACTTCGTCCCAATGATCATCAATAGTCCCACCATGCAGTTGGTATACATCGATATAATCAGTTTGTAAGCGATGTAAACTATCTTTAATCCCAGTCTTTATATGAGCCTTTGATGCATCCCAATGCCATGAATTGCCTTGCTTATCCCACACATTCCCAACCTTTGTTGCTAAAACAATATCTTTTCTCTTTTCTTTAATAAGTTGTCCAACAATTTCTTCATTCAAACCGTGATTATATAGATCAGCTGTATCAAAATAATTGATACCAAAATCAAGTGCTTCATCGATAATATAGGAAGCATCTTGTAAGTTTGTTGGTAGGGACATGCACCCTAAACTTATTTCGGAAATATGTAAATCGCTAGAACCTAATTGACGAGTTTTCAAATCATATTCCTCCTTTTTAATAATGGTACAATGATTTATAGAAAAAGAACAATAAAGGTGGATAAAAATATGAATAAATTTGAAGAAACAACGATTTCTACAGAGAAAATTTTTGAAGGACGTGTCATTAAAGTACAAGTAGATGAAGTAACTTTGCCAAATGGAAAAAAATCTACAAGAGAATTAGTGAAACATCCTGGAGCTGTTGCAATTATTCCAATAACGAGCGAAGGGAAAATTGTAATGGTAGAACAATTTCGTAAACCACTCGAACGTAGCATTATTGAAATTCCAGCAGGCAAACTAGAACCAGGCGAAAAGCCAGCATTCACCGCAACAAGAGAATTGGAAGAAGAGACTGGTTATGGTGCTTCGCATTTAGAAAAGATTTACTCATTTGCGACATCACCAGGATTTTCTGATGAAGTTATTCATTTATTTGTTGCACGAGATTTATTTAAAATAGCACAACCTGCGAGTTTAGATGAAGATGAATTTGTAGAAATCATGGAAGTTTCAATTGAAGAAGCTGAAAGATTAGTGGAAGAAGAAAGAATTTTCGATGCTAAAACAATCCTAGCAATTATGTGGGCAAAAAATAATCTATTAAAATAAGGTATTTTTAAGAATGATGAGCATAGGTTGTACTATTAGAAAGTAGGTGACCTATTGAATCGTTCCTCGCAAATAACTTATTTTTTCCTAATTATCTCAATTGGATTTATCGGTGGTATTATCGCATTTAAATTATCAACTCCATCTCAAAATGAATGGTTAATATCTATCATGGATCCACGATTATTGTTGGAAGGTAAGCCAGCAATTTGGCAATCACTTTGGCCGGCATTTACTCCGTATGTATTTTTAGTGCTACTTGCTACGCATCAATGGTTTAGACATGCTACTAGATTAGTTGTGGTATGTAAAAGTGCCTTCTTTGGCTTCTGTTCAGCGTATTTAATAGCTACCCAAAATGCATTTTGGAATTATGCTCTTTGGTGGTTTCCAGTACAATTTTTGTATACTTGTTTATTATTATTGTTTTCAATTGTACTTGTTCCAAAACCATTTTATAATAGTCGAAAAAAGGGTATACATTGGAAGAGAATTATCGTAATAAGTGTTATGACCATGATAATTTTACTCATAGAATTAGTCATAATACATTTTATGTTTTAAAATTTGATTATTAGATGATAATGATTATCAATAAATAGTCATTATAAGAATTTGGTCGCTTAATCTTGTAATGAGAAATACATCTTTGGTATAATGGTAGAAGTTTAGGGGGGCGTCGTATGGAGAGCCGAATTGATCGAATAAAAAAACAATTACATGGTGCTAGCTATAAACTGACGCCGCAACGAGAAGCGACGGTTAGAGTACTTTTAGAAAATGAGGAAGATCATTTAAGTGCTGAAGATGTTTATCTTTTAGTGAAAGAAAAAGCACCAGAAATCGGTCTAGCGACTGTATATCGTACATTAGAGTTACTAACAGAACTAAAAATTGTCGACAAAATAAATTTTGGTGATGGAGTATCTCGTTATGATTTACGACAAGAGGGAGCAGCTCACTTTCATCATCACCTCGTATGTATCGAATGCGGCGCTGTTGATGAAATTCAGGAAGATTTACTTGAAGATGTGGAAGCGGTTGTCGAAAAACGATGGAATTTCCAAATCAAAGATCACCGTTTAACATTTCATGGTATTTGTTGGCGTTGCAATGAAAAGCACGCTGCAGAAGACAAAAACAAAGAGTAAACATACGGAAAAGTTAATAGCAAGTAAGTAAAGGATGGCGGAGGTGCTGTCCTTTTTTATTTTCACTTTACTATTTCAATGATTTATGAAAAGTTTAAGTGGGGAGAATAGAAAACTGATTTGATGTACAGAAAAGTCATCAATAAAATCTAAAGCTTGGTTGTTTTTGGCTTAATGGAGGAATGAAAGCTGTGAAACAAGAAATACAAGATATGATTGCAGATTACATACATTTTTTACGGGTTGAACGTCAACTATCTACAAATACATTGCAATCTTATGAGAGAGATATTAGAGACTATACACAGAATATATTCGACATCCAACAACTTGAAACATTTGATGATGTTGAGCGTTATCATATATTGCAGCATTTACAAACGTTGCGCAATAAAGGAATATCTGCTCGTACAGTTTCAAGGCATATTTCAGCAATTCGCTCTTTCCATCAATTTTTGCTTCGAGAAAAAAGATGTAGTAACGATCCAACGATTCATATTGATATGCCGAAAATTGAACAAAAATTACCAAGAGTATTATCAATTGAAGAAATAGATAGACTAATTGCAGCTACAAATGTAGCCAAACCACAAGGTGTTCGTGATCGTGCAATGTTAGAATTACTTTACGCAACAGGTATGCGTGTAAGTGAATGCATTGCTTTAAATTTAGAAGATATTCATTTAACAATGGGTTTTGTACGTGTCTTCGGAAAAGGTGGTAAGGAGAGAATTATTCCTCTAGGCGGTACTGCAATTGACGCATGTACAAAATATCTAAATACTGCACGTTTTCAATTGGAGAATCCTAAATTACGAACAGAAGCATTATTTATAAACCAAAGAGGAAAAAGGCTAACTAGACAAGGATGTTGGAAATTATTGAAGGGCTATGCGGAAAAGGCTGGTATAGAAAAAGAACTAACACCACATATTTTAAGACACTCTTTTGCTACGCATTTAATCGAAAATGGTGCAGATTTAAGAGCTGTTCAAGAAATGTTAGGGCATGCTGATATTGCAACAACTCAAATTTATACACATATTAGTAAAACTAGATTATCTGAAGTTTATAAACAATTCCATCCTAGAGCATAGTTTTTACATTAGTCAGATGTCTGACCTTTATTTTTTTGAAGAATTTGATAGAATGAATGTATAAATGAGGAGGATAAATTGATGAACACAAAACCTTTTAAACGTATTCACTTAATCGTTATGGATTCTGTTGGAATAGGTGAAGCACCAGATGCTGCAAAATTTAATGATGTAGGTGCTGATACACTTGGACATATCGCACATGAAATGAAAGGGCTAACAATGCCGAATATGGAACGCTTAGGTTATACAAATATTCGTGGTTTACTTGGCCTTAAAGATCTTGAAGGGATGAAATCTGTAGAAAAACCTGCAGCTTATTATGGTTATATGCAAGAAGCTTCAGTTGGTAAAGATACAATGACTGGACACTGGGAAATAATGGGTCTCAATATTAATAAACCATTTAAAGTCTACTCAGAAGGTTTCCCACAATCATTGATCGATGAATTAGAAGAACGCACTGGACGTAAAGTTTTATGTAATAAACCTGCTTCTGGTACGCAAGTTATCGAAGATTTCGGTAAAGAACATATGGAAACAGGTGCTATTATTGTTTATACATCTGCTGACCCTGTTCTTCAAATCGCAGCTCATGAAGATGTTGTACCATTAGACGAATTGTATAGAATTTGTGAAATTGCTCGTGAAATAACTTTAAAACCTGAATATTTAGTGGGTCGTGTAATTGCTCGTCCTTTCGTAGGAACACCTGGAAACTTTACTCGTACTTCAAATCGTCATGACTATGCTTTAAAACCATTTGGACGTACTGTTATGAATGAAATGAAAGATGCAGGCCTAGATGTAATCGCATTAGGTAAAATCTCTGATATATACAACGGTGAAGGAGTAACTGAGGCTATTCGTACGAAAGACAATTCGGATGGTATGGATCAATTAGTGAATGTGATGAAAAAAGACTTCCATGGTTTATCATTCTTGAATCTTGTTGATTTTGATGCAAAATATGGTCACCGCCGAAATCCAATCGGATACGGAGAAGCGCTTGAAGAATTTGATCGCCGTCTTCCTGAAGCATTAGAGCTAATGGGAGAAGATGATTTACTTTTGATCACTGCTGACCATGGTAATGACCCAACTTTCCCTGGTACAGATCACACACGTGAATTTGTTCCATTAATCGCATATTCTCCACGCTTTAAAGAAGGCAATGTATTACCAAAAATGAGTACATTTGCATCTTTAGGTGCGACTGTTGCAGATAACTTCAATGTAAAATTACCAGAATACGGTGAAAGTTTTTTGCAAACTTTAAAATAAGTTAGGGGGGATTTATCATGAGAATGGTAGATATTATTGAAAAAAAACGAGATGGTTTTGAACTGACTACCGAAGAAATCCGCTTCTTCATAGAAGGTTATACAAAAGGAGAAATTCCTGATTATCAAGCAAGTAGTTTAGCAATGGCCATCTACTTCCAAGACATGACAGATAAAGAACGTGCGGATTTAACAATGGCTATGGTTGAATCAGGAGATCAAATTGACCTATCTGGTATAGATGGTATAAAAGTAGATAAACACTCTACTGGTGGTGTTGGTGATACGACTACACTTGTATTAGGACCTTTAGTTGCAGCAGTAGGTGTACCCGTTGCAAAAATGAGTGGACGTGGTTTAGGTCATACAGGTGGTACAATCGATAAATTGGAATCGATTGAAGGCTTCCATGTAGAGCTTACGACAGAACAATTCATGCAACAAGTGAATGACATCAAGTTAGCTGTAATTGGACAATCTGGTAACTTAACACCTGCGGATAAAAAATTATATGCTCTACGTGATGTTACAGGAACTGTCCCAAGTATCCCACTAATTGCAAGTTCTATTATGAGTAAAAAAATTGCAGCAGGTGCTGATGCAATCGTTCTAGATGTTAAAACTGGTGACGGAGCGTTTATGAAAACCGTTGAAGATTCTAAAAAGTTAGCTCATGCAATGGTTCAAATCGGTAAGAATGTTGGACGTAATACAATGGCAATTATCTCTGACATGAACCAACCACTAGGATACGCTATTGGGAATGCTTTAGAAGTGAAAGAAGCAATTGATACTTTATGCGGCAAAGGACCTGAAGATTTAACAGAGCTTTGCTTAACATTAGGTTCACAAATGGTCGTTCTTGGTGGTCATGCACAAACAATCGAAGAAGCTCGTAAACAACTTGAAGAAGTAATTGCTAATGGTGCAGCTCTTGACGTTTTCAAAAAGTTCATCAAAGGTCAAGGTGGAAACCCTGCGGTAGTAGACGATCCTTCATTGCTACCTCAAGCCCAATATATGATTGAAGTACCTGCTAAAGAATCAGGCTTTGTCAGTCATATTGTTGCAGATGAAATCGGTACTGCTGCAATGTTATTAGGCGCAGGTCGCGCAACGAAAGAATCTGAAATAGATTTAGCCGTTGGATTAGTATTACGCAAAAAGGTGGGAGACCAAGTAAAAGCTGGAGAATCTCTAGTAACCATTTATGCGAATCGTGAAGATGTTGAAGAAGTTAAAGAAAAAATCTACGCAAACATTAAATTATCTTCTGAAGCAATCACAGCACCTAAACTAATCGAAGATATTATTACAGAGTAGAAAATAGTTTTAATAGACAATATAAAAGCAGAACCACATTGATTATTTTTTAAATCAATGTGGTTTTTTCGTTTTATAGATACTTATTTCAAAGTTATATAAGAAATTCAGTTAATGCATCTTTATGTTTACTAGATAATTTTACTAATTCAAATTCTCCCGCACTGATTAAACTTTTAAGAGTTTTCATTTCGCTCCAGGCTAAGTCATAAAGTTGCTGATCTATCACTCCAGTTGATAAGGCCTCTTCAAGTTCATTAGCATCTTTTTCAATTATTTCCCCCGATGGCAATAAAATAATATCTAAAAATAAGTCATCCATCCAAGGTCTCCCGTTGTCTATTCCATTACAAAGGCATATGTCTATATACCATTGAACCACATTTCCTTTAGCATCAAACATTGTAGTGACAGAATGATTTTTGTCTGACGGAAATTGTTGAAGCCACATATAGCCATTATCAACAATGCATATATCCTTTTTGCCATAAACTTTGAATAGAGGACTAGATACAGTAATTGTATGTAGCAATGTTATGTAACCTTTAAATTCTTGTGTGTCAAAAAATGATTGAGCAAATCTCCTTTGTAAAATTCGTTTCCAATCTAAACGATCTCCGTATTTTCTCTTTAACATAAAAACCTCCTAATAATCCTTTATTTTACTAATTATACCTTTAAATAATGGCATTTCTATTAATAATGGCTGAAGAAATATTTTCTTCCGTTAGTCGAGTAAAGATTCTTTCTTTATAATCTTGTCGAAAACGAAAGAAATATTTTTATTTCAAATGTTTCCCATGATTAAAAGTCATTATTTAAATCCATACTAACGGATGGTAGCTGTCGTATTTTTTCTATCTTTAGCGTTTTGATTGTTAAATTGTCAGGGCATAGGATTCTTCTATTCTTGCGTAGAATAGGTTTTGAAAAGGAGGTATGTAAATGCAGCACCATATTGAAATTACTTCAGAAAAAATTGCGATTATTAGATTAGGAGGAGAGCTAGATCATCATGCAGCTCGTCATATCCGGGAAGATATTTCGCAAGCTATTTACAGTGGCTATGTACAAGATATTATTTGGAATTTAGAGGGGCTACAGTTTATGGATAGTGCAGGTGTAGGACTAATCTTGGGAAGAATGAGAGACCTACAAGTACACAATGGTCGTACTTTAATCATTAAACCTTCTTCTACAATGGAGAAAATTTTCCAATTTTCAGGATTAGGAAAATATATTTGGCATGATACAGAACAAGAAGCCATCCAAAGTTTAGGAGGTATTCTACATGGATAATGAAATGACGTTATCTTTTAGAGCGATTAGTGATAATGAGGCACTTGCTAGAATTGCAATTACAAGTTTTCTATCTATATTAGACCCTACAATTGAAGAATTATCAGAGATTAAAACTGTTGTTTCTGAGGCAGTTACGAATGCAATTATTCATGGATATGATGAAGATCCAAATGGAATTGTAACTGTTCAGGCATCTCGCAATGGGAGAGAAATAACAATTTCAATCTTAGATCAAGGCATCGGAATTGAAAATGTGACAAAAGCAATGGAACCACTATATACGACAAAACCAATGTTAGAAAGGTCAGGTATGGGCTTTACAATAATGGAAAGCTTCACAGATCAATTGACTGTGCAATCAGAACTTGGGAAAGGAACGGCTGTCACCTTTAAGAAGCAATTTCAACCAGTAGAAGAGCCGCTATATGTAAGGTGAGAACAATGACATCAAACCCGCAAGCGTCAAAAGAACTTCTAACACAGGAAAGAATGAGAGAACTTATAAAATTAGCGCAGGCAGGGGATGAAGCAGCCAGAAAAGAAATGGTAGAGGGAAATACCAGACTTGTTTGGTCTATTGTTCAACGTTTTACTTCAAGGGGTGCCGATTTAGAAGATCTTTTTCAAATTGGATGTATTGGGCTGATGAAATCTGTAGATAAATTCGATTTATCTTATCCTGTAAAATTTTCAACCTATGCTGTACCGATGATTATTGGAGAGATTCAACGATTTCTTCGTGATGATGGTATGGTCAAAGTTAGTCGTTCTATTCGTGAACTAAACTATAAAATTCGTCATGCTTCAGATGATTTTCTAAAAGAACATGAAAGACCACCTACTTTACAGGAATTGGCGACAATCTTGGAAGTGTCAATTGATGATATTACGATGGCTAGTGATGCTCTGCGTGATCCTGCATCACTTCATGAGCAAATTTTTGAAAGTGATGGCGATCCAATCAGTTTAATGGATCAAATGAAAGACGAAAGATCCGAAAAACCATTTGAGCATATTCCGTTAAAAGATATGTTGGAAAGACTAGGAAAGCGTGAGCAATCTGTCATTTATTTACGCTATTATCTTGATTGTACTCAAAGTGACATTGCTGAAAGGCTTGGTATCTCACAAGTTCAAGTTTCACGTTTAGAAAAGAGAATATTAGCACAACTTAAAATTTGGTTAACCGATCAGCAGTACGAACAATTGGTAAAGGCGGCAGAACATGAGTAGTAATAACAACAAAGAAATACAAACAATTTTCAAAAATAGTCAAGAAGCAGAAGCTTTCATGATTTCCCAATTTGGGAAAAGTGAAAGCTTCGATGTCAATATGAAGCATATTCATATTCATAATATGGATGTATTTACGATTAATATAAACGGTTTAATCGATAGTCAAAATTACACTCAATTATTGACAAATATACAGCCGACTGAAGAATATAAAAGAAATAAATTTCAATCAGGTAAAGCCAAAACAAATTCTGGTGAAAAAGAGCAAGATGAGGATCATAAAGAAGAGGAAGATAGTGAAAAAGAGAATAGCTCGCCAAATGAAGAACAAATCCAAGCAGAAGCTGAGTATTTTTTTGTTTCATTTCCATTCTTTGCATGGGAAGTACAAACATCTAAAGATAAATTACTAACTGCTATTATGAGTGGACAAGTTGCTTTTATTACACCATCTGGTATTGCTTTTACAGCAGATTTAAGAAGCTATCCTGGAAGAAATCCAGAAGAACCTGATAATGAAAAAGTAATTCGTGGTTCAAGAGATGGTTTTACTGAAAATATTGTTCAAAATACGGGCTTAATTCGTAGAAGAATTCGTGATACATCTTTACGCTTTGAGCTACATCAAGTATCAACAAGAAGTCAAATGGATGTATCACTTGTTTATTTGAAAAATCTTGTCAATAATGAACATTTGGAATTTATCAGAGAGCGTTTAAAGGATATAAAACATGATGGATTAACAATGGCAGATAAATCACTAGAAGAATGGTTGATTAAGCAAGGTTTTCATCCATTACCATTTGTGCGGTATAGTGAAAGACCAGATATTGTAGCAGCGCATATACTAGAAGGACATATCGCAATAGTAGTTGATACATCTCCATCAGTCATATTAGTCCCGGTTACAGTGTTCCACCATTTACAGCATGCAGAAGAGTATAGACAGGCACCTGCTATTGGAACAATCATTCGTTTTTTGCGATTTTTTGGCGCATTCTTAAGCTTCTTTTTATTACCACTATGGTTCTTGATTGTTAAACATCCTGAATATATACCATCTTTTATGGATTTTATTGGTATAAATAAGAAATCCTCAGTACCACTCCTCGTTCAAATATTGGCGGCAGATATTGGTATAGAATTTTTAAGGCTTGCAGCTATTCATACACCAACCCCATTATCAACAGCTATGGGATTAATAGCAGGTATCATTATAGGTCAGATTGCGATTGACGTAGGTTTGTTTTCTGCAGAGGTTGTACTTTACACAGCTGTATCAGCAATTTTTACTTTTGCAATTCCTTCGTATGAATTAAGTGTAACGATTAAGATTTTTAGGATATTATTACTGCTATTAACGGCAGCATTTGGAGTAAACGGCTTCTTTATTGGGATTTTGTTAACGGTGTTTTATATGGCTTCCTTAAAACCGATGAAGGTACCATATCTATGGCCGTTAATTCCTTTCTTCCCAGCTGCGTTTGCCCATGTGGTGATTCGTTATCCAATGACTAATGATTCACCAAGGCCATTTATCCTTGGAGCTAAGGATCGAAAACGAAACTAAGAGGCATTGCATCTATTCTTCTATCGTGTTAAAGTTCAAGATATAGAAAATTCGGTGTATTCTTGAAATTGTAAGGAAACACGATAGGAGCGATTAGATGTATTTATACGGTACTCAATCTATTACAGAAAATGACCATTTATCTATCGGTGGAGTCGATACAATAGAATTAGTAAAAGCATATGGAACACCTCTATATGTTTATGATATTGCTCTATTTAGAAAAAGAGCACGAGGTTTTATAGATACTTTCAAAAATGCTTCTGTAAAAGCTCAAGTTGCTTATGCAAGTAAAGCATTCTCGAGTATGGCAATCTATCAAGTAGCAGCACAAGAAGGATTATCGGTTGATGTTGTCTCTGGCGGTGAGTTATATACTGCTTTAAAAGCAGGATTCCCAAGCGAAAAGATTCATTTCCATGGGAATAATAAAAGTCCTCAAGAATTAGAGTTTGCATTTAAATCTAATATTGGATGTATTGTTATTGATAATTTTTATGAAATTGAATTATTAAAACAATTATCTAGTGAAAGAAAGCAGAAGATGCATGTCTTAATTCGGGTAACACCGGGTGTAGAAGCTCATACCCATGACTTTATTACAACAGGTCAATCTGATTCAAAATTTGGCTTTGATTTAAATAATGGTCAAGCTGATGAAGCTTTTAAAGCATTATATAATGATCCCTTCCTAGAATTACAAGGAATGCATTGTCATATTGGTTCGCAAATCTTTGATACAGCTGCATTTCGTCTTGCTGCAAAAAAATTGACAGATAAAATGGGCGAATGGCAGGAAGAATATCAATTCCATGCAAATGTATTAAATTTAGGCGGTGGTTTTGGAATTCGATATACAAACGAAGACGCTCCGTTAGAACCAGCTATTTATGTTGATGATATGATTCAAACAGTGAAACAAGAAGCAGATAGATTAAATATTTTAATGCCGGAGATTTGGATAGAACCTGGAAGATCACTAGTCGGTGATGCAGGCACAACCCTATATACTATCGGCTCTCAAAAAGTAGTACCAAATACGCGTAATTACTTAGCTGTTGATGGAGGAATGTCTGATAATATCAGACCTGCTCTATATGATGCGAAGTATGATGCAGTAATTGCCAACAAAATGTCACAATCTGCAACTGCTACATATACGATTGCTGGTAAACTGTGCGAATCCGGTGATAAACTAATTGAGAACATTAATCTACCAAAGGCCGAACCAAACGATATTCTTGCAACATTTTGTACAGGAGCTTATGGCTATTCCATGGCAAGTAATTATAATAGATTACCTAGACCAGCTGTTGTTTTTGTTGAAAATGGAGAACATCAGTTAGTAGTAGAACGCGAAAGTTATGAGGATCTTGTGAAGTTAGACCTTCCGTTAGCAATAGGAAGGAGGTAAGCTAAACGTGAAAAAAAGTAATATTATTCTTTTAATATCCTTGCTTATTATGGCTATTATATGGGGTGTTATTTATTGGATTTTTATAGCACCAGATTCAGTTTCTAAATAGTGGAAAAATATTTGCGCATTTTTTGCTTTTCGTGTAGGATATTCAAGGATACTTAAAGGCAAAAAAAGAGGGATCTAATATATGTTATGTCGTTATAAGAAAGCATACGAAAAAATTGCAATGGGACTCTTGTCTTTTATGCCAGAACATAAAGATGTAAAGAAGTTACAAGAGACAATTTGTATATATAATTCTGATCCGAACTGGCAACTGTTTTTATGGAAACAAGCAGAAGATTATATTGGTCTTGTTGGTGTGGAGATAAAAGATAGTGAATGGATTGTTAGACATATATCAGTGGACCCTTCTCATCGAGGAGAAGGACTTGGAGTAGAAATGATTCGACAACTTTCAGAGATGGATTTATGCTGTTCGATAGCACCAGATTCTTTAACAGAACCATTTATCCAAAAATGTCTAACGATGTTAGAAGGAGCAGACAATAAGTATTAATGTCTGCTTCTTCTTTTTTCATCCCTAGTTAAAAGAATATTAGAACGATCTCTAAGCATATGTTTATTTTGAATGAAATAGTTATCACTCGGTGGTAATAGAGATATAGAGTGCTCAACTTTTTCTTTTAAAGATTGAGAGGTTATCTCAATGTACCAGCAACTAAATAATTCATGATTCGATACATGTTCTTGAGTGAGATGGATTTTTTGTAACAAATCTTGTGTATTAATCTCTTCTAAAAACGGATTATAAACAGAAGCACTTAATGTTCGTTCAGCTTTTTTTAAAATGGTATGTGCTCCTTTAAAATTATCTCTTCGCCAGTGATAAAGACCTGTAGCTAGTTGAATCCATCCTGTAAGTGGATGCTTTTTGTCTCTTGGTGCGACTACTTTCCAATATTCCTCTAATACTTCATGACATTCAAAATAATCTTGATTGCCATTGAAATACGTAAGAAATTGGACAAATAAAGGGTGATGCATTGGATGCATTTTGCTCACCTTTCCTCTATACTAAATTTTGAAGATAAATTGTCAGGTGGTAAATTATGTCATATGAAGTTAAACTAGAGGCTTTTGAAGGTCCTCTCGATTTATTATTACATTTAATCCATCGTTTGGAAATTGATATATATGATATTCCTATGGCAGAACTTACTGCTCAGTATATGGAACATATTCAAGCGATGCAAGTTTTGGAGCTGAATGAAGCGAGTGAATATTTAGTAATGGCGGCTACATTACTAGCGATAAAAAGTAAAATGTTACTGCCTATTCATGAAGGGGAACTCGAAGATGAAGAATTTGAAATAGACGAACCTGACCCTCGTGAAGAACTTGTAGCAAGATTAATAGAATATAGAAAATTTAAAGAAGCAGCAGTAAATTTAAAAGAGATGGAAGCAACCCGTACTAAATATTTTACAAGACCTCCTGCAGATTTATCTGCTTATTTACCGGATGAACAATTAGTTTTGTTCGATACTTCTGTAAATGTCTATGATATGGTAGCGGCATTTCAAAAAATGTTAAATCGTAAAAGGTTAAAAGCACCGCTAACGACAAAGGTAACAAAGCAAGATATTTCAATCAAAAATCAAATGCGAGCTGTAGTTGGAGTTCTCAAGGCTGCACATGGACGTGCAGATTTCTTTGATTTATTTCCATACGAAGATAAGGGAACTCTTGTTATTACATTTATATCGTTATTAGAATTGATGAAACGACAGGTGGTAGCTGTTGAACAAGAAAATAATTTCGCGAACTTAACGGTGATTTTACGGAAGGAAGAAATAACAGATGAACAACTTGAATCGATTGATGAGCAAAATTGAGAGCCTTCTTTTCGTAATAGGAGAAGATGGGTTAACCATTCAACAGCTTTCAATGTTGACTGATGCAAAAGAAGAGCTAATTGCAGAAGCAATTCATCAAATGATACAAAATTATGAAGAACAATCAGAACGAGGTATTGCCATTAAAGAATTGGCAGGAACTTTTCGGCTGATATCAAAACCAGAACATGCAGACACAATCCAAAAATTGGTAGAAAATCCTCCGAGTCAATCATTATCGCAGGCGGCACTTGAAGTTTTGGCGATTGTTGCTTATAAACAACCAATTACTAGAGTTGAAATTGATGATTTAAGAGGTGTAAAAAGTGAAAGAGCGTTACATACTTTAAGTGCACGAGGTTTAGTACATGAAGTTGGGCGAGCTGAAGGTACTGGACGTGCCATATTATATGGTACAACAAAAGAATTCTTGAATTATTTTGGGATGAAGAATATTAACGAATTACCAGAGCTTCCTGATGAAAGTGCAAGCGAAATAGATGAGCAACCAGATTTGTTTATGTCTAAATTCCAAGAAGCTTTTCAAGAACCACAAACAGACTGATCGCTAAAGGAGTGACATTTTGCGTCGTTGGATTGTTGTTATATTATGTTGTGTAATTGCTTTAATGCCATTTGGAAAAACAGCAGAAGCTGCTTCAAGTTCTTTTGCAGTAATCGATGCAGATACCGGAAGATTATTGGTTGGTATGAACGAACACGAAAAATTACCGATTGCTAGTCTTACCAAAATGTGGACTGCATTTGTAGCGGTTAAAGAATCTAAGCTAGATAAAGAAACGACAATATCAAAAAAAGCTACATTAAGTGAAGGATCATCCATTTATCTAGTTGAAGGTGAAACTACAACATTAAAGACTTTATTAAATGGTTTACTTTTGCGTTCAGGTAACGATGCAGCTACCGCTATTGCGGAAGAAGTAGGAGGGTCTGAAGAGGGATTTGTCAAATTAATGAATGACTACGCTGTTATATATGGTTTATCAAATACTCGATTTGAAAATCCATCAGGCCTTCATAATGACAATCATTTGTCTTCTGCATATGATACTGCTCAAATGCTAAGAATCGGGATGCAGAATAAAGATTTTCGAAAAATAGCTACTACAAAATATTATAAAAACGACTTGAAAAATCCGACAGTTTGGAAAAACAAGCATAAACTGCTTCATTATAACGAATATGCAAAGGCTGGTAAAACGGGCTATACAAAAGTAGCTGGACGTACACTAGCTACCTACTTTGAAAAAGATGGTAAGCGTATTATTGTTGTTACTCTAAACGAGTCAAATGATTGGCAAGTACATGCAGGTTTCGCCGAAAATATTTTCCAAAAATATGATAAAACGTTATTAGCTAAAAAAGGGTTATATCAAGTGAGAGACGATTTGCAAGTCGAGTTGAATCACCCAGTATATGCGCTGATTTCAAAAGATGAACAAAAGAAAGTGAAATCCATTCTTAAAATGCCAAGAATCGCACATGGAGATATTGGTATATGGACATTTTATCTTGACGGAAAGCCAATCATTGAGGAACCGGTACAAATGATATGGAAATAAAAGACTGCAAAATGCAGTCTTTTTTTGCTCATAAAATGTTAGGGTGAATTTCGCGAGCTTGATTAAAAAATTAACGAAAGCAATTCTCGCTATAGAATTAAATACAATCTAAAGAAGAATTTAAAATTTAATTTAAAAAGTAAGCTGTAGTTACTTATACTTTTATTATTAGAAAAAGTATGCAATAATTTTTGAAGGCTATAAGCTTAAGTTTAATGAGGTGACCAAATGGAAAGACTACAGAAAGTAATTGCTCATGCTGGTATTGCATCGAGAAGAAAAGCAGAAGAGTTAATCATAGAAGGTAAAGTAAAAGTTAATGGTCAAGTTATTCGAGAACTTGGTACAAAAGTTACTGCTTCAGATTCAATTGAAGTCAATGGTATAAAAATTGAGAAAGAAAAGAAGGTTTATTTTTTACTATATAAACCTAGAGGAGTAATTTCAGCAGTTTCAGATGATAGAGGTCGGAAGACAGTTGTTGACCTATTTCCACATGTCGAAGAAAGAATTTTCCCTGTTGGACGATTAGATTACGAAACTTCAGGTGTTTTGTTATTAACAAACGATGGAGATTTTTCAAACTTATTAACACATCCACGCTACAACATAGATAAAACGTATGTTGCAAAAATAAAAGGATTACCAAGAAGAGAAGATTTGAAAAAATTAGAGCGCGGTATCATGTTAGAAGATGGTAAAACAGCACCGGCTAAAGTAAAAGTACTTTCGTCTGATCGAGAACAAGGAAAATCTATTATTGCCATCACTATTCACGAAGGACGTAATAGACAAGTTCGTCGTATGTTCGAGGCAATTGGCTGTCCTGTCTTAAAGTTGAAACGCGAACAATTTGCCTTTTTAGGCTTACATGGGTTAAATGCTGGAGAATCTCGTGAACTAACTGCTCATGAAGTAAAACAACTTCGCGTTCTCTCTGAAACAGGTAAGATTGGCTAAAAGAATTTTAGTGGATTTTACATTTAGTAACAAATAAGTTGAAGGTGAAAACTTTTACTATATGTTACAAAAGGTTCACAAACCATCCATATCTTATAAAGCATTGAAGTGATATTTTGTTATAATAGAATGGATTGTTTCTGTCGTTTTTAAGGAGGCTTACTACGACAATGGAGAAAAAACAAAAAAGATTATATACACGTATTGTCATTTTAGCTGTTCTCGTAGCTGCTATTGCTTATACAGTGTATAATACCGCCCATAAAGATGATGTACAATTGTTGAAAATTGGTGATAATGCCCCAGATTTCTCATTAGTAGATTTAAATGGAGAAACACATAAACTGTCTGATTATAAAGGACAAGGCGTTCTATTAAACTTTTGGGGAACTTGGTGTAAGCCATGTAAAAAAGAAATGCCTGCTATCAACAATCAGTACAAGCAATTTAAAAATCAAGGTGTTCAAATCTTAGGTATTAATATCGCACAATCTAATTTAGAAGTTTCAAGCTATGCTGATAAATTAGGTGTAGAGTTTCCAATTGCAATTGATAAAACCAAAAGTGTAATGCGTGCATATAATGTAGATCCATTACCAACAACTGTATTGATCGATAAAGATGGTAAGATTGTGAAAATTATTACAGGGGAAATGACGGAAACAGATATTGAAAAATACCTAAAGAGTATTAAACCCTAGATAAGGAGTTCTTAAGGATGAAAAGTATAACTTGTGAATGTGGCCATGTTAATCCCGAAGGAACGCATCTATGTGAAAAATGTGGACGACCTCTAACTGACGAAGATAAAAAGCAAAAAATAGTCGACATGAAATACGAAGGAAGGGCCATTCGTTCTAAAACGTATAATAAGTCAATTATCGATAAGATTTGGAACTTCTTTTCAAGTGTTAAAGTTGGAGTGTCAATCATTGTTATTACATTGATTGCTGCAGCAATTGGTACGTTTTTACCCCAAGTAATTTACGTTAATGTAACTGAGGGTGAAGATATAAAACAAGCTTATGTCGACAACTATGGTACGTTTGGGAAAATCTATTATAATTTAGGACTAACAGATATTTATAGCTCATGGTGGTTCCAAACTTTAATAGGAATGTTAGCGATATCAATTATCGTGGCTAGTTTAGACCGTGGGATTCCACTTTATAAATCGTTGAAAAACCAACGTGTAAGACGACATGAAAGCTTTATGAAACGCCAACGTATTTTTGGTGAAAGAGAAATGACGTCAGCTGAAGCTGATAAAACATTAGATTTAACTGAAAAGAAAATGAAAGAGCTAAAATACAATGTTCGTAGAGAAGATGGTGTACTTTTAGCTGAAAAAGGTCGCTTTGCTCGTTCAGGTCCATATGTCAATCATTTAGGCTTAATCATATTTTTATTTGGTGTTATGTTACGATTAATGCCAGGTTTTTATGTAGATGAAGATTTATGGATTCGAGAAGGTGAAACAGCGTCTATGCCTGGTATGGAAGGTTATTACCTACATAGTAATAAGTTCACTTTCGAAACATACAAAAAAGATGAACAAAAAGAAGAGTTTAACCAATCCAAAGCTGCCGTAAACTCTGTCGCTAAAAACTACCAAACTGATGTAGTTTTGTATAAAGCAAAAGATAATGCTGTCGCAGGGGACACAACTGATTTAAAACAGGTATTACACCATGCGATTAAAGTAAACGAACCGTTAAAGTATGATGGGTTTGCTCTTTATCAAATGGATTTCCGCTTGAACGAACTAAAAGCGATGAATTTTAACTTGGTAAATAAAAAAACAGGTAAATCATTAGGTGAAGTCAATATCAATTTAGCAGATCCTAAAAAAGTTTATAATCTTGATAAACAAACAAAAGTTGAATTAAAAGGATACTATCCAACATTCTCTGGATTTGAAGATGGAGAACCTCAATCAGAATCTCCAGTTCCAAATAATCCTGCATTTATATTTAAAATGTACACACCTGAAACACCAAAAGGTGAAACAAGTTTTGTTGCCATTAAACAAACATTAGAACCTCTAGGTGAAACAAAGTATAAGATGCAGTTTGCTAACATTGAAACAAGAAATGTATCAGGACTAACTATCAGAAAAGACAAGACTCTTCCTATTCTGGCACTTGGTGGTATAATCTTTATGATAGGTGTCGTTATGGGCTCTTATTGGAGTCATCGTCGTTTATGGTTACAAAAAACTGTGGATGGTCGTTTAATGATGGCTGCGCATACAAACAAAAACTGGTTTAGTATGAAAAAAGATTTAGATACAGTAACTGAATTTGCACACCTACCTAACTGGGTAGATCAGCAAGATGATGATGATCTTAAGAAAAAGCAAGAAAAGGAAAAGGAAGGTGACAACACCTTATGAGTTTAATTGGTTTAAGTGGTACTTTATTATTTATCGCATTTATCGCATATTTAGTCGCTACATTATTCTTTGGTGGCGCGATTAAAGGTACAAAACAGGATGCTTCAAAATCCAACAAAAAATGGGGCAAAATTGCGATTACAATTACTATTATAGGTTTTATCGCTAATCTTGGATATTTTATAACTCGTTGGATTTATGCTGGACATGCACCAGTTAGTAATATGTTTGAATTTACTACTGCTTTTGGTATGTTTGTAGTAGGTGCATTTATTTTAATTTACTTTATTTATAGATTACCATCATTAGGGCTATTTGCATTGCCAATCGCAATATTAATCATTGCTTATGCAAGTATGTTCCCACGTGAAGTAACACCATTAATCCCTGCATTAAAAAGTTATTGGTTATATATCCATGTAATAACAGCAGCAATTGGTGAATCTATTTTAGCCATCAGTGCTGTTGCTGGAATAATCTATTTACTAAAAAATATTGATACATCAAAACGTACTAAAAGTAGTATTTGGTTAGAAGTTGTAATGTACGCAGCTGTATTAGTAATTGGTTTCGTAATTGTAACATCCACATTTAGAATTATGGGATATGAGGCTGATTTCACTTATGTTGATAAAAATGGTGCACAACAAGAAATCACTTATAATACACCAGCACTATTCGGTATGCACCAATATGAACTAAAATCATCTGGTAAGATGGAACCTTTAGCTGAAATGCCAGCTATTGTTAATGCGAAGAAACTTACTACTGTTGTATGGTCTGTTCTAGTAGGTACAATTTTATATGCTTTACTTCGACTATTATTACGAAAATCTATTTCTAGATTTATACAACCGCTTGCTAATCGCGCAAATTTACAATTATTAGATGAAATAGGTTACCGTTCTGTTTTAATTGGTTTCCCAGTATTTACATTAGGAGCATTGATTTTTGCTATGATTTGGGCACAAGAAGCTTGGTCAAGATTCTGGGGTTGGGATCCAAAAGAAGTATGGGCATTAATTACTTGGTTGTTCTATGCAGCTTTTCTTCACTTACGATTATCCAAAGGATGGCAAGGTGAAAAATCTGCTTGGCTTGCAGTAATAGGATTTGTCATTATTATGTTTAACCTTGTTGCTGTTAACTTAATCATTGCTGGTTTACACTCATATGCAGGTTAACTTATTTTGAATTATTAAAAGCCTTTTCCAACTATGAGGGAAAGGCTTTTCTTTTCAATTAATAAGTATGATTGTACAATAGGATTAAAGAGAATTGGGAGGCATTACTGTGACTGAACAAATTTCAATTTTAGTAGTAGACGATGAAGATCGTATTCGTCGTTTATTGAAAATGTATTTAGAACGTGAAGGTTATGAAGTTGATGAAGCGGAAAATGGCGAAGAAGCTGTTGAAAAAGCTTTAACAAATGATTATCATTGTATCTTATTAGATATTATGATGCCTGAAAAGGACGGTTTAGAAGTTTGCCAAGAAGTACGTGATAAAAAGACTACACCTATTATTTTACTTACTGCAAAAGGAGAAGAATCTAATAGAGTACAAGGCTTTGAAATTGGAGCAGATGACTATATTGTAAAACCATTTAGCCCAAGAGAAGTAGTATTACGTGTTAAAGCGATTTTACGCCGTTCTGCTGCGTTCTCCCCAATAAATGTCACTTCATCTTCAAAAGATTTAGTAGTTTTCCCTCATTTAACAATTGATCATGATGCACATCGTGTTTCAGCAGATGGGGTAGAAGTCAATTTAACACCTAAGGAATATGAATTATTGTATTTCTTAGCAAAAGCACCAGATAAAGTGTTTGATCGTGAGCAACTTTTAAAAGAAGTTTGGCATTATGATTTCTTTGGAGATCTACGCACAGTCGATACTCATGTTAAGCGTTTACGTGAGAAACTAAATCGTGTATCTGAAAACGCGGCGAAAATGATTGTAACTGTATGGGGCGTTGGTTATAAATTTGAGGTAGTCAATGATTAGAATATCGAACAGTGTTGTCGGGAAGCTATGGGTAACCATTTTGCTTCTCGTTTCATTTGTGCTATTTGTTTTTACAGTGTTAATGTTAGAGTTTTTATCTAAATACCATACACAACAATCAGAAGCATTACTTCGTCAAGAAGCTACAACTATAGCTAGAGTAGTTGATGATCATGAAACAATTGCAGCAACAAAGTCTATTATTACTGATATTTTAAGTGATGAAACAAACGCAGTCATTGCAGATTCACCTGGAAAAGTTGCATATTCATTGCAAGAAGGTCTAAATCAAGAAAAGATCAAAAATAAAATCTTAAGTGAAAAATCTTTTAATAAAGTTTTTAACTCAGCTGAACCTGTAGTCAAAGAAATGATGTTACCATCTTCGACAGAGAAGGACCATGTGGAATCCTATATTGTAATGGCATTTCCTTTATATGCTCAGAAAATCAATCATGGAGTAGTATATATCTATCAAAGTCCTGATGCTATTCATAGAACTTCAAAAGAAACGACTAAAATCGTCTTTCTATCAGCAGCGATTGCATTTATTTTAACTACTTTCTTTGCATTTTTCCTCTCTACACGTATTACATCACCACTTCGAAAAATGCGTGAGGCAGCTTTTGAATTAGCTAAAGGGAATTTTGATAAGAAAGTGCCGGTTTTACAAAACGATGAAATTGGCCAATTAGGAACTGCCTTTAACCAAATGGGACGTCAGTTAAAGCATCATATGGAAGTTATTAGTCAAGAAAAAGAACAATTATCAAGTATTTTAACTTCAATGACTGATGCAGTTATAACTTTTAATAGTGATCGTTCTGTTATTTTGAGTAACCCTCCAGCAGAAATATTATTGCAAAAATGGTTCTTCAATAAAGGCTCTGACAGTCAACGCCCAATTCCAGAAGAGATATATCATATGTTAGAGCATGTTATAGATATGGAAGAAGAACTTCAGGAAGAGTTAGAATTAGATGGAACGTATTTTATGATTTCAATCAGTCCACTGTATAGTGGAGATTCGGTCCGAGGAGCAGTTGCGGTATTACGTGATAAAACGGAAGAACATCGCTTAGATAAGTTGCGTTCAGACTTTATCGCAAATGTATCACATGAATTGAGGACACCAATCGCTATGTTACAAGGATATAGTGAAGCAATCATAGATGATGTCGTTTCAAGTGAAGAAGAACGTAATGAAATGATTAAAATCATTTATGATGAATCACAACGAATGGGAAGATTGGTTACTGATTTATTAGATTTAGCTCGAATGGAATCGGGTAATATAACTTTATACAAAGATATAGTACCTATTACGCCTGTATTTGAAAGAATAACACAAAAATTTGTACAGGCAGCTAAAGAAAAGAAAATAGAGTTGAAATATTCTTCTACTTTTGATGACAACATTCAAATTTCTTTAGACGAAGATCGAATTGAACAAGTCTTAACAAACTTAATCGATAATGCAATACGTCATACGCAAGAAAATGGTACCGTAGAAGTAATTGTTGACCAACAAGTTTCCTATGCTCGTATCCAAGTGAAGGATAATGGTGCTGGTATACCTAAAGAAGATTTAGATTATGTATTTGAACGCTTTTATAAAGCGGATAAAGCAAGAACTAGGGGCAAAGGTGGTACGGGATTAGGGCTAGCAATTGCCAAAAATATAGTTGAAGCCCATAAAGGACGTATTACAGTCGAAAGTGAAGTTGATGTTGGAACGAGCTTTATTTTCTTCTTACCCCTTGAAATAAATTAATACGTATTAGAGTATAGTGTTTAGATAAAAAGGCGAGTAATTGGGGTTGCAATTATTCGCCTTTTTCGAATATGAAAAACACAAATCATATTATTCCTGTGGGAATTATTTATTTTTGAAAATTAGAGAATAAAAGCTTTACAAAATCTTCTTTTTTTTATATAGTTACATTGTAATCAAAATAATATGATTCATCTTCGGGGCAGGGTGAAATTCCCGATCGGCGGTATTAGAGACTAACAATGACTCTTGAGCCCGCGAGCCGTAAAGGCAGGACATGGTGAGAATCCAAGGCCGACAGTATAGTCTGGATGGGAGAAGGTGAAGGTACGGTCGTCTATTAACTATACTATTTTATAGTATAGTAGTGACGTTTATTTGACTATGCCTAGTTCTCCCTTAAGCTTATACGCTTAAGGGTTTTTTATTGCATATCATGAGCCGGACCTCTCCTCTTTTTGAAGTGAATCGACAAAAGGAGAGAATAAGATGAAAAACACAAAGTTACAAAAGATGGTCTCAATCGGGATGTTAAGTGCAATCTCATTTGTATTAATGATTTTTAATTTTCCACTTCCAGCTTTTCCAAGTTATTTAGAAGTAGATTTTAGTGATGTTCCAGCTCTTATGGCAGCTATTACAATGGGGCCAGTTGCGGGAATTGTTGTTGAATTTATTAAAAATGTATTGAATTGGTTTTATGTTGGAAGTCCAACAGGTGTTCCGGTAGGACAAATAGCGAACTTTACTACAGGTATATTATTTATCATGCCAGTGTATTTTATTTTTAAACGTTTAACATCTGCAAAAGGTTTAACGACTGGTTTAGTTTTAGGAACTATTACGATGGCAGTTGGAATGAGTGTTCTTAACTATTTCTTGTTTATGCCAATGTACAATTATTTCTTAAACGTACCTACTGAAACAGGAGCAGCTCTAACAAAATCAATCGTTACGTTTGTTTTACCTTTTAATATTATTAAGGGAGCTATAGTTACGGCAATTATGTTATTGTTATTTTCAAGCTCCAAGAATTGGATTGCCAAACAACGAAAACATTTTATTAACTCATAATTAATATAAATTTTAAAGATTACCTAGATGATTAAATAATTATTTAGGTAATCTTTTTATTTCCCGGGAAAACAATAGATATTGCTCTTAATCTATTAATCAAATTATAAGTTTTAGAAACTATTAGATTTAGTTTGCAAATACTAATTCTTAAATATATAATTTTTATACTATTTTGTGTTACAACATAGATATCGTAAAGTAAGTTTCAAGAGAGGATACAATAAAATGATTTTACAAGGTATTTTACAGCTTCAAATTATGAAAGGACCCAATTTACTTTATATAGATGATGAGCCGCTAGCCAAGAAGTTATTGCAATTTGATGGTAAACAAGTGAAGGTCCATATGAAATTACCTAAAGCAGAAAAAGAAGTTTCTGGCTTAGCAGAGATTTTTTTCTTTGAAGGAAAAGATGGATACGGTGGCGATAAGTTTACCAATGATTTTGATGTTGATGAATTTGATTGTATTGAATGGTTGTCTAATTTTGATGGAGAACAGATTACAATCACCATTGAATAATTAGTAAAATTAAAGAAAAACTCTTTCATAAATTTGAAAGAGTTTTTCTTTAATCCTTTTTATAATAATCTAATATGAATTGTTGGAATTGTTTTGTGGCAGGAGATAAGTATCGGCCTTCTGACCAAGCCATACCAATAACACGTTCAAGTTTTAAATCGCTTATGTGTATTTTAGCTATTCTTTTTGTATTAATCTCTTCACCATCCGGGAGAATGGAAACACCTAGTCCAGCAGCTACAAAGCCAGCTACTGTTGCTACTTCATCACCTTCAAATGTAATCGTTGGTGTAAAGTGGGCTTTTTTAAAAATACTATCTAATTGAATTCTTAATGCATATCCTTTTTTTAATAATACAAATGTTTCGTTTGTTAATTCTTTTAAAGTTATTGAACTACGACTAGCAAAAGGATGTCCAATAGGCACAATTGCAAACAACTCTTCACGCCAAAGTTCTTTCCATTGAATTGGTTTTTCAACTTCCATATCTGCTATTAAACAAAGATCAAGCTCACCTGATTGTAATTGTTTAAGCTGCAAATGCGTGTGGTTTTGTTTTAAATTAAAATGTATATCTTGATGTAGTTTTCTAAAATGCATGATTAAATCTGGTACGATATTTGTACCTAATGTATGTAAAAAACCAAGTGAAACTTCACCGCGATTTGGATCGACAAGTTCTTGAATTTCATGTAGTCCATCGCGGTACTCTCTCATTATATTATGCACACGTTTTAAGAATATTTCTCCGTAGCGGTTTAAAGAAATTGAACGTCCTTGTCGTTCAAATAAAGGAACGCCTAGTTCATCTTCTAATCTGGCTATTGAGCGACTAAGTGCTGGTTGAGAAATGGATAGTTGCTCTGCAGCTTTCGTCATATGTTGAATCTTCGCTAGTACTTCGAAGTATTCTAGCTGTTGCCATTCCATTTATTTTCGCTCCTTCAATCATGCATTTTTTCATCATATTGCTAATAATCATAAAAAACAATATCAATGAAGTCAATAAAAAGACACTGTGAAATAGTCAACAGTGTCTTTTTATTGTGCTTTCATAAATGTAACAGTTCGATCATCTGAATCATATAAACACCATTCTCTATTTTCAATGACTGCACCAACGTTGACTCCGTACTTTTTATTCTTTAAATAAATAGGTTGTCCATATTGAAAAGCTTTTTTTGTTCCTTTTCTATATAGTGCAGCATCATGACTATGACCGAAGAATACAATTGATGCATCTATTTGTTCCAAAAAGGGCTTCCAATCAGATGACCATTTAAATTGATGCCCGTGAATGATTTCAGCTCCTTCTATTTTGATATATTCTGGTAATGTCAAAAATAAATCTAAACCAGTTACTTTCATAATCCGTTCTTCTTGATTGCCTCTTACAGATGGGAATTGTAAAAGTTGTTTAAACTCATCCGAATATTCAGCTGCCTCTTCAAAAGGAATGCTATTAAGAGCTTTTGCCTTTTTCTTTCCTATTCGACATTCATATAAATCACCTAACCCAATGATTTCAGCATTTTTTGCATTTAAACGAATGTCATCAAGTACAGCTTTTGTATCCTCAACGCTACTATGAAGATCACCAAGTATAGCATATTGCATCTATTAACAGTCCTTTCCAATATATGAAAAAGTTTATCATAAGATTTGACTTTCTGAAAATATTTTGTCTGAGAAAAAGTGATAATATGTCGAAAGGAGAAATAATATAAAAATATATGACAAATATGTAACAGCGATTACGCTTCGATTAAAACAGGAGAAAAAGACTATACAAAAATATGAATCATGCTATTATTAAATAGAAAGTAAAAATTATACATACTGACAAAAGGAAGAAAAGAGTTGATTTAATTGAATATGCGTTCAAAATGGGGGCGCACAGCAGTTGTTACCCTTGCCCTAACTTGCGGCTTTATGTATACCGCTGAACCAGCGCAAGTTAATGCAAAAACTTCAGCGCAAATGATACAGAAAAAAGCTTTAATAGATAAAAAGATTAAGAAATTAAATGGAGAAATAAAACATTTAAAAAAACAACTTGATAAAAAACAAGAAGAATATGAAAAAACAGTAAAAGAAATTGACGAAACAAACAAAGATATTAAACTAACAGAAAAAAATATAAAAGAACGTTCGACAATTATTGACGACCGTTTAAAAGCATATCAAAACCAAGATAGTGCGATGAGTCCATATATTGAAGCTATTCTTGGTGCTGATAGTATTGGTGATGCAGTTAGTCGAACTGTTTCAGTTAAGACAATATTAGATGCAGATCAAAACTTATTAGACGATCAAAAAGAAGATAAAGCAAAATTAGCTAAAGAAAGACAAGAATTACAAGAAAAACAATTGAAATTGCAAAAGCAATTCCAAGAAATGCAAGATCAAGAAAATAAATTAGAAACGAAAAAAGCTGAGAATAAAGCGAAATCATTAAAACTGAAAGAACAAATTGCAACAAAAAAACAACAAGAAAAGCTAGAAAGAGAACGTAAAAAACGTGAAGCAGAAGCTAAGCGATTGAAAAAATTACAAGAAAAACAATTCTTAGATGCTAAAAAAGTTAAGGAAGCTAATAAAGCAAAAAAAGCATCTGTAAGTGCTACAAGCAATCCTGTACATACAAATAGTGTAGGCGATGCAGGAAATGGAACAAATGGAGCAAAAGTTACTGATAGTGATCAACAAGCTCCAACCGTTTCTGGCTCAGGCTCTGCAAAGGCAGCTATTGCAGAAGCTAGTAAATATCTTGGTCGTTCTTATGTATGGGGTGGAAGTAACCCATCTACTGGTTTTGACTGTTCAGGTTTAACGCAATGGTCCTTTAAACAAGCTGGTATATCACTTCCTCGTACAGCAGCACAACAATATTTAGCTACGAAGAAGGTTAGTGCAAGTGAAGCTAAAGCTGGAGATTTAGTATTCTTTAGTTATGGTTCAGGTATAGCACACGTAGGAATCTATCTTGGTGGCGGAAGAATGCTAGATGCTCAAAATAATGGTGTAGTCAATGAAAGTCTTGATTGGTGGAACAAATACTTAGTAGGATATGGACGTATTTCTGGCGTTAACTAAATACGTTTCATATGATTTAAACCTGCATTTTACGGTGTACTGAAAAATGTTTGTTTTATATAAAAGGCAACTTTCTGTTCGCTTTTGAACGGAAAGTTGCCTTTTTTCTATTCTTTTTTACACTGTTTGCATCACAATGGTCTTCATTTGATGAATAACCCCATCTTACAAATGGTCAATCTTCTTTACAGTGACTTTAACAGTTAATGTGTGATCTCCTCCAGTGTATACACCTTCAACTGGACTAACATCGGTATAGTCTCTTCCGGCACATAAAATAATGTGATTCTCAAGTGCTTCAACATCATTTGTAGGATCTAGGCCTAACCATCCAACTCCAGGTACCATTATTTCTACCCAAGCATGTGTTGCTGAATTTCCGATTAAATCATCTTCTTTACCAACATATAAATAACCGCTCATATAACGGGCAGGAATGCCATTAGCACGTAAAACACCAATCATTATATGTGCGTAATCTTGGCAAACGCCGGCTTTTAAGTTATAAGCTTCTTGTGCGGTAGTTTTTACATTTGTGGCAGTTGTATCATATCGAATATTTGTGTGTAAATAAGTCATAAGTGCAAGAGAAAATTCTATTGGATTATTACGATAGCCAATAATATTATTTATATGATGTATTTGTTCTTCTGTTAAATAGGTATATTTCGTTGCTTGTAAGTAGTGTAAATAATGATCCTTAAATAGTTGTGATTGGAAAATATCTTTCATTTTGTTCGAAAAGCTTAACTGATCCATGAGGGGAGCCTTCTGTATACTCACTATAGATGTTGTTTGAATTTCAAGTCTATTATGTTTTTGTGGAATATAAAAATCGGCAGCTGCATTATGCCAAATATCTATATACTCGCGGGTAACTGAGTTTGGCCAAATTTCAATATCATAAAACAGTAACCTTTGGCACTCATTTGTGCGCGGTTTTAGATGTATAGTATTTAAACTTTGCTCAACAGGACTATCATAATCAAAGGTATTTAAATGAGTTATTTTATATTTCATTGAGAATTCTCCTTTGACTGTATAGAGTTACCGGAATTCACTACTAACTTCCAAATTTGCATAGGCTACGTCTAAATAATATACATTTGAAAAAACACTTCCTATTGCAATGCATCTTTTTAGTAAATCCTGTAATAGACTTTTCTGTTGCTCATTCGTCAAGTGTGCATGGTCAACTTCTGTTGCTTGTTGTAAGGCTTGTATTTCTTGCAGTAGGGGATAGATGCGACCATTGACATTATTTTGCTCAATAATCGATAAACTTTGTTTTATATGTTGTATGCAATAGGTAATGGAATGTGTACATGTGACATCACTTAATAAGTATTTCAAAACATGTTCAGTATTACAAATTCTATGTTTTTTTGAATAATCCTCTATAGTCTGTGTCAATTGTAAACTAAAAGTTGCAGAACAATTTCTTACTTCATGTTTTTGTTTTTGAAGTAATTCGTTTAAAATAATCGTTGTTTTCTCTGCGCGTTCAATCCAACGACCAATTTTAAAGAAATGATAGCTTTCATCACGAGACATGAGGGTATTAATAATACCTGCTGATGTAAGGAAAGTATGATTTACCTTTTCAAGAACTTTATTTGCTTCTAATAATGAAAACTTGTTTGTATGTTGATAATCTTTTATAGAAAGATATAGCTCATTCCACTCTTCCCATAGTGCATGTGGAATTATATCACGCGTAATTCTTGCATTTTCACGTACATTAGACGTTGTGTTTATGATCGAGTTTAAATTTTCTTTTGAATAGAGCAAGTAATCACTTAAATTTCGAACTGATAGTCTGTTATATTTGTGAAGAAATTCGTTTGAAGAACCACAAATATTCAAAATTACTTTCCAATCTTCTAAATATGGTATATCATATCCGGATTCCTCCAACATATTTGTAAGCTGGATACGGATGATATTTGCATTAGCTGCTGTTCGTTCACTATAACGTGCCATCCAAAATAATGATCCTGCAACTCTACTTAACATAATGAGCTTCCTCCTTTAATACCCAAGTATCTTTTGCTCCTCCTCCTTGCGAAGAGTTCACGACAAGTGAACCTTCTTTTAAGGCGACTCGCGATAATCCTCCAAGTAAAACATTTGTTTCTTTGCCTTTCATCACAAAAACTCGTAAATCCACATGACAAGGATAGAAACGTTTATTTTGATAGACAGGTGCTCGAGAAAGCTTGATAGTAGGTTGTGCAATGTATTGAGATGGATTTTCCAATATTTTTTCACGGAATTGATCGATTTCTTCAGGTGAGGCATGTGGACCGATTAACATATCATAGCCACCAGAAGCACCTACGTTTTTTACGACTAATTCATGAAGGTGTTCAAGTACCCATTCACGCTGTTCCGGATTCGTCAGCATATATGTTTCTACGTTTTCTATAATAGGCTCCTCGTTTAGATAATAACGGATCATATCAGGTACATAAGAATATATGGCCTTATCATCAGCAACACCATTGCCTACTGCATTTAAGATAGCTACATTACCTTTTTTATAAGCTTCCAAAATATTAGGTACGCCAAGTAAAGAATCTTCACGGAATACAGTAGGATCTAAAAAATCGTCGTCGATACGACGGTAAATGATATCTACTCGCTCTAACCCCCGAATTGTTTTCATATAAACTATGTTGTCTTTAACAATAATATCCTTACCTTCAACAAGGGCTATATTAAGTTGTTTTGCTAGGAAAACGTGATCGTAATAAGCAGAATTATAAATACCTGCAGTTAACAACACGGCATGAGGATCTTGATCTGCTGCCAAGTTTTTAGGACGGTGTGAAAGAAGAGCTTCTCTCATCGTTGCTAGTTGATTATCAAATGTATGTAAAGCATATTTAGAAAAAAATTCAGGATAAACCTGTTTCATAATTGCACGGTTTTTATAGACATAAGCCATTCCTGATGGATTTCTCAAATTATCTTCAAGTACACGGTATGTTCCGTTTTCATCACGAATTAAATCGATGCCAGCTAAGAAAATATGATTATTTAGAGGAATATTAGCACCAATAACCTCTTTATAGTAATAAGGGTTATTAAGAGCAAGTGCAGCAGGTATGATTCCTGCTTTTAATATCTTTTGATCATGATAAATATCATGTAAAAAATGGTTAAGTGCTTCAACACGTTGCGTCATACCCTTTTTTATTATTTCCCAATCTTTGTGAGTAATAATGATTGGTACAAAATCAAAGGGCATTGTTCGTTCGGTTCCTCCCTCTGCACCATATACTGTAAAGGTAATTCCTTGTTTTAGAAAACTTGACTGTGCTGCATCATTCTTTTGTCGTAATTCATCTTCAGAGAATTCTGATAATTTTTCGTAAAATGCTTTATAATGATCTTTTGGTGCATTATTTTCAAGCATTTCATCATAATAATGTTTCGTTTCATAAGGTTGGAACATAGTAAATAGCCTCCTAGGAATACTTGATGTAAAAAACACACTTACTTTGTAGAAATACTACCTATAAACGTAAAATCCTTCATTAATTAAGAAAAAATCAAAAAAATTATTTGAGGCTGATAGAACATAGTTACAATCTTATGTAAGATTTTCATTTCTTATGAAAACGCTATTTTTCTTAATTCTTAGCTTATTTTTAAATAAAGATCATTTTACATCGTTTTACATTAAGTGTAGAATTTTTTTAATAAATTACGATTTCATGTTAGTTCACAAAATAGACACAAGGGAAATGGGCTAGTTAACTTTAATGTGATAGAAAGTGAATAGTTTTAAATTTATAGAATGTAAGAGATTTTAGTCAAGGATTTTTCTCCTTTATGTTACAGTATTTAATGACTACTTTTTATATAGAGCATTTTGCAGTAATTTGTTTTACTTAAATAATTGAATTAAAAAATCCTAAAAAGTTAAGAGAGGTATTATAATGACGTTAGTAGAAAAATTAAATATGAAATGGCCAATAATTCAAGCACCGATGGCTGGTGTAACAACACCAGAAATGGTTATTGCAAGTGCGGAAGCAGGAATTTTAGGTTCTATCGGAGCAGGTTATTTAAATGCTGATGTTACAAGAGCGTTTATCAAAGCGGTAAAAAGTGAAACAACAAAACCGTTTGCAGTTAACCTATTTGTACCGAATAAGGTTAACACTAGCAAAGAAGAACTTGAGGAAGCTTATAATGTATTAAAACCATACCGAAAAAAATTAATGATTGCTGAAGAAGGGGCGCTTCTATCGACTACAGATTTCGATGCACAAGTTGATGCCATTATTGAAGAGGGCGTGAAAGTATGTTCGTTTACTTTTGGATTACCTTCAGAAGAAATCTTAAAAAAACTACATGAACATGATATTTTCACAATTGGAACCGCTACTACCATTGAAGAAGCGTTATTAGTACAAGAATGTGGCTTAGATGCAGTTGTTTTACAAGGCGAAGAAGCAGGCGGACATCGAGGGTCATTTATCGAACCATTCCAATTTGTCTCACTACAAGAGCTCCTTGAAGGAACAAAAGGTAAAATAACAATTCCTATTATTGCTGCCGGAGGAATTGCAACAAAAGAACAAATGCAACAGGCGATTGAAGCGGGAGCAGAAGCTGTACAGATTGGAACATCCTTTGTAGTAAGTGAAGAAAGTGGTGCTTCAGAAGTTTATAAAAATCAAATTTTATTGGCTGAAGAAGATGTAACCGCGGTGACTAGTGCTTTTTCAGGAAAACCTGCACGTGGTATTGAAAATGATTTTATGGTGTTCATGGAAGGTAATAAAATTGCGCCGTACCCTTATCAAAATGACTTAACAAAAACTATTCGCTTAAGAGCAGAGGAATTAGGATTCTACAGTCTACTAGCAATGTGGGCAGGGAAAAACTTGCATTTAGTAGAAAAAGGATCCGTAAAAGATATTGTAAATCGATTAACAAAATAAAATCGTAATAAAAAAAGAGGACATCTGATTAGTAGATGCCTCTTTTTTATTTGAAGAAAAGTAGTAGGAGATAATATTAAACTCCCATAATATTATAGCCACCATCTACATAGATGACTTCTCCAGTTACACCGCTTGAAAGTTGACTTAACATAACAACGGTCATATTCGCCACTTCTTCTGGTGTAACATTTCGTTTAAGTGGTGCAGTTTCTTCCATCTTATTTAATATTTTATTGAAAGATGGAACACCTTTTGCAGCTAAAGTTTTAATAGCACCTGCAGAAATAGCATTGACACGAATACCTTCCTTTCCAACATCAGCAGCCAAATATCTAACAGAAGCTTCTAGTGCGGCTTTTGCTACACCCATTACATTATAACCTTCAAGTACACGTTCAGCTCCTAAGTAAGACATCGTTACAATAGAGCCACCTTCTGTCATGTATGGTTTAGCAGCATTCGCAACGGAGATTAACGAGTAAGCGCTCGTATCTTGAGCAAATGCATAACCATCACGTGAAGTTTCGATAAAACGATTTTTTAAATCATCTGCATGTGCAAAAGCAACTGAGTGGACAATCCCATGAATCGTTCCGACTTTTTCACCAATTTCTTGGAATGCTTGTTGTATACTTTCATCACTATTTACATCACATTGTACGACAAGTGGTTGCAAATCTTCGTATTTAGCAAGTTGTTTTTCTAATTTCATTAAAGAACGTTCTTTACGATATGTGAAAATAACGTTTGCGCCAACTGAAAATAGAGCTTTTGCTATTCCCCAAGCAATGCTTCGATCGTTAGCAACACCCATGACCACGATATTTTTATCTTTTAATTGTAATAAATTATCCATAATAGCCTCCTGTATTAGTTACTATTAGTACCTGATACTAAAATACTACCTTATCAGAAGGAAGAATGCAATAAGAAATTACGCTACCTTGTTTAACAAAATAGTTGACAAACTCAAATAAAAAAGTGCAAGAGAAAAGAATCTTTTCCCTTGCACTTTATGACCATAAATACAATCTATTAAATGATTATTCGTATTTAAGAGGGTCCCCTTCAAATGATTCGTCTGCAACTTTAATAGAGTCAGTTGGGCATCCTTCAAATGCGTCTTCCATATCTTCCATTAAATCTTCTGGAACTTCAGTAGTCCCCGTGTTATTATCTAAAATAACGAAGGCAATACCTTCATCATCGTAATCGTAAATATCTGGTGCTGCTGCCCCACATGCACCACATGCGATACATGTATCTTGATCAACAATGGTAAATTTAGCCATTTTAAATCTCTCCTTTTACTATCAATCCCAATAGCTACTTATTTATTCTAAAACGCTTTTCCTCACATTTCAACCTAAATTACTTTTTATCGGAGGAATATCGATGTATTTACAGCAATTAATGTTAGATATATTTCAAAAATTTGATGGACAACGCTCTGAAACTGCTGCATTTCATCTAATTTGCGGGAAGCGGTCAGGGCAGACAATTCAAGACGTAGGAACATTTGGATTAGAAGCTTATTTTAGTATTATGCCGAAACTTTCGAAACAACAATACCTTGAAGCTTTTGAACAATTAATTGAAAATGGTTGGGTTTTTTACGATGAACAAAAGACTCTACAACTTACAACAAGAGGAAAGGATGTTCTAGAAAAGTCAAATGCATTTCACTTTAATGGTTGGTTTTATAGAGGCAATGAACATGTGTTTTTTAAACGTTTATCGCTAATCGTACAAACCTTCTCATATGTAAAAGTAAAGGATTTTCGGTTTAATCCGATTCAAAAGGATGAAGAAATTCAAGCTTGGGTGAAATATTTCTTGATGCGTCACCCATATAAGGACCCTAGTTTCCATTTGCAATTTAGAAACGAGATAGAAAATTCTATTAAAAATTTACACATATCAGAACAAGCAAAGCAAATTGTTATGTTTCGTTTAACGGGTTTTCATCTTACAGGATGGACTTGGCAACAGCTTGCTAGTCAGTTCGATTGTGGGGAACTTGATGTACAATTTATGTTTGTGGAGTTATTACATACATGGCTCGATCTACTAACTCTAGAATCTGCACAGTTTCCATTATTATACCGATTAACGGAAAATATTCGGATAGAAAATTTATTGACAGATTCTACTCAAAAAACAGCAGACTTGTTTAAACGAGGATATTCACTTGAACAAATCGCAATGATGAGACACTTGAAAACAAGTACAATAGAAGATCACTTTGTTGAAATGGCAATGATTATAAGGGATTTTCCTCTACATCAATTTATAGATGAGGCAGATGTTGAAAAGGTTATGGATGTATTAAGTACAACAGAAAGTAAAAGATTAAAAATAATCAGGGAACAAATCCCACAATTTTCTTACTTTCAAATTCGATTAGTCATCGCAGCAAAAGGAGGAGAATACAATGTACGAGCTTGAACAATTATTGCAGCAACACTTCGGCTATTCAACGTTTAGACCTGGTCAAAAAGAAGTCATAGAAGCTGTGTTGCAAGGTCAAGATGTAATTGCTCTTCTTCCAACAGGGATGGGGAAATCTCTTTGCTATCAACTTCCAGGTTATATATTAAATGGTCCCGTGTTAATCATTTCGCCTTTACTTTCATTAATGCAAGACCAAGTTGAACAATTGAAACGCTTTGGTGAAAAAAGAGTTGTAGCGTTAAATTCATTTTTGAAAGCAAACGAAAAACAGAAAGTATTACAACATCTTACAAACTATCGTTTTATATTTACATCACCCGAAATGCTTGCTCTACCTATCATTCAAAAAGAGTTTCAAAAAATCCAATTTTCATTAATCGTAGTTGATGAAGCACATTGTATATCTCAGTGGGGATTTGACTTTAGACCTGATTATTTAAAAATTACAGAATGGATTCCGAAACAACATCGGCCACCAATATTAGCATTAAGTGCCACTGCCACAAAAGAGGTAGTCAATGATATTAAAAATTATTTACATATTGTTCAGCCGTTTGAATATATTCATTCTGTAGAAAGAGCAAATCTACACTATGATATAGTAAAAACACAATCAGTTGACGAAAAATTCAATTGGATTATTGATCATATCGTTAAGACTGAAGGTCCTGGAATTATATATACACAATCGAGGAAAAAAACGGTTGCCTATGCGGAAGCTTTAACAGCACATCATATTCAAGCTGCAGCATATCACGCTGGGATGGGTGCTTTAGATCGTCAATTTATTCAACAACAATTTTTAGCTGATGAATTGGAATGGATTTGTGCGACAACAGCTTTTGGAATGGGGGTTCATAAAGATAATGTATGTCAAGTCATTCATGATCATATACCTGCAACAATGGCAAACTATATGCAAGAAGTTGGTAGAGCTGGACGTAATGGTGATGATGCATTAGCCATTTTAGTTTATAGTCCTAAAGATGAAGAATACACACAATATATTGCAACTGAAGAGTTACCAGAATCATTTCATGTAGGCCTTTACGAAGAATATGTGAAACGAGGAGAGAATCCTAAAAAAATGCTCGATCTAAACCAAATTAGTGAGACAGGATATCGAGTACTATCATACTGGATGGAACAATTACCTCCAGAAAAAGCTATCCAAAAATTGAATAGTTTAAAACAACAAAAAGTAGAGCAAATTTCACAAGTGGCAACTTTTGTAAAAGAAGATCATTGTTTACGAGAGCATCTAGTTGCATATTTTGATCAAAAGTTGGAACAAAAACCATCGAATTGCTGTCATAATTGTGGAATAAATTATAATGATATTATTAAAAAGAGAAATGGTATGACAGAGAAAAAAGAACTAAACACATGGGTGGAAAGGTTGCACTTGATACTTCCCAACTTGTAACTGAACATACATTTACATTTAACTATTATTTCGTCATAATAGTATTATTACTGAATAAATGGAGGGATATAATAAGATGTCTCAAGAAGATTATCGTGAAAAAATTGAGGAACATCGCCAAGCCATCAATATTGAGTCTGAACAAGAGACCAACCCTTCAAGAATGACTAGAAGTGAGCTTCACGGCAAAAAGAATAAGAATAAGAAAAATAATCATAAAAATAGATTAGTTACGTTATTAGCGATTATTTTTATCTTACTTCCGGTGTCAACACTTATTTACTATGGCTATTTTATGCAAGATGAAAATAGTAAAAAAGCAGAGATTGATAATGGCGGAATTCAAATAGAAACGAACGACAATGGTCAGTCTAAAGATGCTACTAAAGTATCGAATGATGATGAAAAACTAACCAAAAAAGAACAAGCGGAAAAGGAAAGGGCAGAGAAACTTGCTGCAAAAAAAGCAGCAGCTAAAGAAAAAGCTGAAAAGGAAAAGGCTCAACAAAAGGAAAAAGAAGATGCTGCAGCCAAAGAAAAACAACAACAAATTTATAATGAGGCAAAGGCAGCAGGAAGACTTTATAATGTAAAACAGGGAGAAACAATTGAAAGTATCGCGATAAAATTTTATGGTAGTGACGCTGGGGTCGCTATTATAAAAGAAGCAAATGGAATAACAGGCGATACTGTTTCACCAGGAACAACGATTGCAATTCCAGCTCAATAATAATTTGACGGGTATGTGAATTAGCACACATGCCTGTTTTTTTATTGTCTGCAAGCGTATAATAAACAATTATAATTATTCGACAACATTTCTTGTAATTCGAAATGTATTTTTAAGGAGTGACCGGTTTTATGCAACAACAAGATGCGATTATTGTTGGAGGAGGCCCTTGTGGATTAGCAGCTGCTATTTCACTACAAGAGATTGGATTAAACCCAATCGTAATTGAAAAGGGTAATATCGTGAACGCGATTTATAATTATCCTACCCACCAAACATTTTTTAGTTCAAGTGAGAAATTAGCAATTGGTGATGTTCCGTTTATCATTGAACAACAAAAACCAAAGAGAAACCAAGCACTAGTCTATTATCGTGAAGTGGTAAAAAGAAAAAATATTAAAATAAATCGTTTTGAAACAGTTAAAAAAGTAACACCCGAAAATAATAAATTTATCGTTCAAACAAATAAAGAAACTTATGAAACACCTTATGTTGTTATTGCTACGGGTTATTATGATCATCCAAATTATATGAATATTCCAGGTGAGGAGCTGCCTAAAGTTCATCATTACTTTAAGGAAGGCCATCCATACTTTGATACAGATGTATTAATAATAGGTGGGAAGAATTCAGCTATTGATGCTGGGTTAGCACTATATAAAGCTGGAGCTCGTGTAACAGTTGTTTACAGAGGCTCAGAATATTCATCAAGTATTAAACCTTGGGTTCTACCTGATTTCGCAGCACTTGCTCGAGATGGTGAAATTAATATGATGTTCAATACGAATGTTAAAGAGATTAAAGAAGATGAAGTTATAATAACGAAAGACGGGCAAGAACTTACTATAAAAAATGATTATGTCTTTGCCATGACAGGCTATCATCCAGATCATACTTTTATTCAAGAGATGGGTGTTACAGAAGATGTAGAAACAGGCCGTCCGACATTTAATCCAGAAACAATGGAAACAAATGTACCAGGATTATTTATCGCAGGTGTGATTGCTGCTGGAAACAATGCCAATGAAATCTTTATTGAAAATGGACGTTTCCATGGAGAGCTAATTGCTAAATGTATACAGGAAAACATTAATGATTAACTAAAAGAAAAGCAAGCAAGTTCGATGCTCGGAAGGAAAGAGAACGAACTTACTTGCTTTTCTTTTAAGAATATAAGTAAAACTCAAACTGTTTTATAAGATGTGTAAATTTTATACGAAAAATTTCTTTACATCTATTGGCTCATCGACCTGATTAAGTCCAATTAATAATTTCAATCGAGCTTTTTGACCATTCAATCCCAATGCAAAAATAACACCCATATCTTCTAACATTTTACCTCCACCTTGATAGCCATAAACACCTTGTGCTATACCGTTAAAGCAACGAGAGACTAAAACTACCGGGATATGTAGTTGAAGTAATTCTTCAATAACTGGTAAAACTGCGGGTGGGATATTGCCCTGACCAAGCCCTTCTAATACAACACCATCGTAATGATAATCAATAGCTGCATGGATTAAATCTGCATCCATACCTGCAAATACTTTAAATAGCGCAACCTTTTTATCAAGTTTAGAAACTTCTACATACTCTCTTTTCATCGGAGACTGATGGAAATGAATCATCGTTTTTGTCACTAAACCAAGAGGACCATATTGTGGTGATTGAAATGTGGAGACTGAACTTGTTGAAGTTTTCGTGACATTCACTGCCGAATGAACTTCATCATTCATCACGACCAAAACGCCCTTGTTTTTGGCATCCTCCGAAGAAGCTACTCTCACTGCTTCTACTAAGTTATAGACACCATCTGCTCCTAATTCATTTGAAGAACGCATAGCACCTGTTAAAACAATCGGAATTTCCAATTTTGTCGTTAGCTCAAGAAAATAAGCAGTTTCTTCTAGTGTATCTGTCCCATGGGTAATAACTATGCCATCGATACGATTTTCTTTGATCGTATGTAAGATTAAATCTCTCAATTCTAGCATTTTTTGAGGAGTAATATGTGGAGAAGGTAAATTAAAAGCTTCAATTTCAATAATATGAGCAATTGACTCTAGTTTTTTACTTTCTTTCTTTAATGGATTAATGGTATCAGGTACAACAGCGCCTGATTCTTGACTGACATGCATAGAGATTGTACCGCCAGTGTGAATTAGTAATATTGTTTTTTTCATAACAAATCCCCCTGAATTTTCATTACCATACTAATAGAATGGTATAATAAAATGAGATGGATTGAAAGGAGCTACTAAATGTTCGTACTCTTATCAGTATCCATTGCTCCTGCTCTAGCTCTCTTTAGCTTTTTCTATCTACGTAATCAGATGGCAACGGAGCCTAGAAGAACATTGTTCCATACTTTTATATATGGCGCAATTTTAACTTTTCCTATTCTATTTTTGCAATATATAATGACAGAGGAACAAATTTTTTCAAATTTAATGATTCAAGATGTATTCTTTTCGGGAGTAGTGGAAGAATTTTTTAAATGGTTTATTTTAATGATCGCGATTTATCACCATATTGAATTTGATGACCCATATGATGGTATTTTATACGGAGTTAGTATTTCGTTAGGGTTTGCAACAGTTGAAAATATCTTGTATATGTTATCATTTGGCGTTGATACAGCCTTTATGAGAGCGTTAATGCCAGTTTCTAGTCATGCATTATTCGGAGTTGTGATGGGGTATTATTTGGGCAGAGCTAAGTTTGCTAAAAAAGATTTATCAATGCAACATCGACTATTAGCTCTTTTCGCGCCAATTGTATTGCATGTGATTTATAATTTTATATTTACAATTGAAGGCAGATGGACATATATAATGGTTCCATTCATGCTCTTCTTATGGTGGTTTGCCTTAAGAAAAGTAAAAAGGGCACATCAGCATTTAGTCCAAATGTTGTTCGTTCAAAAGAAGATATAAATAGTTTTAACTGAGAGTAGAAATTTACTCTCAGTTTTTTTGTATAAAAATTTTTTCTTGAACCATCCTAAGAAAAAAGGAGATATGAAATGAGACGCTCTAAAATATTGTTATTGTTGTTGTTAAGTGTTTTTATCACTAGTATTGCACCACAAAATAGTGATGCTTTTTCTAACCAAGTCATTACAAAAGGAGCTTTTGGAGATGATGTAATTGAACTTCAATCTAGACTACAATATATAGGCTATTATAACGGTACTATAGACGGTAGATTTGGTTATGGAACTTATTGGGCATTAAGAGATTTTCAAGAACAATATGGATTACCTGTTGATGGTATAGCTGGTTCCAAAACAAAACAAAAACTAACTTCTGTTTCGAAGTATAACAAGGACTATGTTATGGATCAGATAAATAAAGGAAATGCATTCACTCATTATGGAAATCAGGATTTAGACAATCAAAGTTCCAATGGCACTGGTTCAAGTACAAATTTCCAAGTACCAAGCAATTTTACGGAAGAGGATTTAAAACTCATGGCTAATGCAGTATTTGGAGAAGCAAGAGGAGAGCCATATGAAGGTCAAGTAGCTGTAGCGGCAGTTATACTAAATCGCCTTGATAGCCCAGATTTTCCAAATACAATATCCGGGATTATATTCCAACCTAGGGCATTTACCGCTGTTGCTGATGGCCAAATTTGGTTGGAACCAAATGAGCAAGCAAAAGAGGCAGTATTAGATGCTATGAATGGTTGGGACCCTTCTGAAAATGCGTTATATTATTTTAATCCTAAAACTGCTACTAGCGAATGGATTTGGTCGAGAAAGAAAATTAAGGAAATCGGCGAGCATATTTTCTGTATTTAAAATGAGGTGGATATAGATGAAAAAAACAATTTTCTTATTAAGTTATGCAGTAGCTGCTTGCCTAATATTTAGTGTTGCTTCTAGCCGAGAAAACCAAGAGTTAAAGTATTTGTTGCAAGGACAATATACAGGTAAGATGGCAGATGCTTCAACTCAGCTAAATGAATTACAGCAGGCAGTTCAGCAATCACTCTTATTTAGTGACCCTACGGCTTTTCATGATTCTCTACAAAACGTTTGGAGATTATCTTCAGATATTCGTTATTCAATTGCTGACCTACCTTTAGATCGTGAATTTACTACTGAATGGATGAATTATTTAGGAAGATTAGGAAACAATGCGAAAATGACTATGACTTCACAAGAAAATGCAGAACAATGGCAGAAGAATGTTAGTCAAATTTCAAACAATTTAACTAATTTCTCTTCTGATTGGCAGATAGCAACTGCACATTACTTAAGTGGAGATACTAATTATAAAAATTGGCTTGAGGAACAAACTTCAAATGCAAATACTTCCGGATTTAAAAATTTATCTAAATCGGTAAAAACTTATACAGAAAGTGATTTTCCATTAACTGCAAGTGAAGCTGATCATGAGAAAAAGAAAGAGTTAAGGGATCTCAATGACAAGAAAATTACGAAGGATGAAGCAATCACTCGTTTTTATGAAATGTTCCCTGAATTTAAAAATGCCACTTTGTCTGTGAAACAAAGTAAAAAGGGTGCTCCGTATTCTTTTTATCATATTGCTTTTCATAAAGGTGAACGCACTGGGTACGCTGATATTACCCAAAAAGGTGGACATTTACTTTCTTATTTAATTGAAAGACCTTTTGAGAAAAATTCCTTATCAGTAGAAAAACTTAAAAACTTAGCCGATGAGCGGCTGAAAGAATTAGGTTATAAAGATGTAAAGGAAACAGATGCAAGGGAAAATAGTGAAGTATGGCATTTTACTTATGCTCGTGTAGAAGAAAAAACGAAAGCTAAAGTATATGCAGATGGAGTGCAAGTGAAAATCGCAAAAGATACAGGAGAAATAGTTGGACTAAATGGTGTTGAGTATATTCAAAAAGAAAAACTGAAACCTCAAATGATGAAAAAGATGAATTGGGACGAATTTTTTACAAATAAAGCGACAGTTGTCAATGAAGATTTAGCGTATGTAGAAAATAAAGATTTTGTTGAAAGGTTATGTTATGAATTGACTGTTCGTGTTAACTCTTCAAAAGTTCCACACACATATAAAGTTTTAGTTGATACAGAAACAGGAGAGGTTATTAAAAATGAAAAACTTTCCTGAATCATACGACCTATAATTATATAGATATATAACCTATTCCATGGCATAATATATATAGAACTTAGGATTCATAAAGGGAGATTGCAATGGAATTGAAATTAGGTACTAACATCATTTTAGAATCAATTTCTTCAGAAAATAGGGAAAGTTTTCGCTGTAAAATTGTCGAACAAAAGAATAATACAATCTATATTGATTATCCCGTTAACACAAAAACAAATAAAACCGCATTTCTAATTGAAGGTAGTCAATATCGAGCATCATTCGTAGACGAATCAAAAGTGGCGCATGCGTTTAAAACGCAAGTCTTAGGTAGAGTAATGTCGAATATTCCAATGATTATGCTTTCTTTTCCGACAGATGATGAAATCATAAAAATTCAAAGACGTGAATTTGTAAGAGTTCTAACACCTGTTGATGTGGCAATAGAATATAATCATCAGTATTTTCAGTTTATAACGGAAGATATTAGTGCCGGAGGATTAGCTATTATTATCAATCAACCAGTTCCTTTTAAAGAAAACGATGAAGTCGAATTGACAATTGTATTACCATTTACAAATTTAAGTGATGGAGTTCAATATGTCCATACTTCGGCAAAGGTTGTGAGGTTCATTGAAAAAGATAACACTGTAATAGCTCCATTACAATTTAGCAATACGGATGATATTGATCGTCAAAATATTATACGCTTTTGTTTCGAACGGCAATTGCAAATTCGGAAAAAAGAAACAGCTTTTTAGTCCTCAAATTGAGGGCTTTTTTCTTTATAAAATATTTTCAATTCGGGCCTTCCAATGATTTTCGAGTCTAAACGAGCCGCCTCCGCTTTTCTTGTCCAGCTGCGGGCGCTTGCTGCTTGAGTCACTTCACCTTCTCGGTCGAAAGCTGAAAAAACGCTTTCGATTCGAAGGTTCCAGTGCTTGTCGCAGCAGAACGAGCGCCCTCCGCTTTTCTGTGTTACAATATTACGGAAAGAAAGGGTTGATACCGTGAAGAAGAATATTCAAATTGCTATTGATGGTCCTGCAGGGGCTGGTAAAAGTACGATTGCTAAGATTGTGGCTGAGAAATTAGGCTACACTTATATTGATACTGGGGCAATGTATCGAGCACTTACATTAAAAGCTTTGAAAGAACATATAGATTTAGAGAATGCTGAAAGCGTCACCAATTTATTAGCAAAAACAATTATTGAATTAAAACCATCAGCACAAGGACAATTAGTATATCTTGATGGACAAGACGTATCAAAAGAGATTCGTTCTAATGTTGTTACTGGAAATGTTTCAAGAGTTGCTTGTCATGCTACAATGCGAGAAATTATGGTCAATCGTCAACGTGAAATGGCAGAACGTGGTGGCGTTGTGATGGATGGTAGAGATATTGCAACTGCAGTATTACCAAAAGCTGAATTGAAAGTTTATATGTCAGCAACAGTGGAAGAACGTGCACGTCGTCGTTTTGAAGATAATAAGCAACGTGGAATTGAAACATCTATTGAAAAATTACAAGAAGAAATTGCTTTGCGAGATAAATTAGACAGCGAGAGAGAAGCATCTCCGCTTGTGCAAGCACCTGATGCAATATTCTTAGATACTACTGATTTAACAATCACACAAGCAGCAGAAGCGATTTTACAATTAGTGAGTGAAAGGATGGCATAGATATGGACTTTTATCAATTTGCAAAGTCTGTTGTTTATACAGTATTGAAGCCCATTTATCGAATGGATGTAATAGGTGTTGAAAATTTCCCTGAAAAAGGTGGTATCTTATTATGTTCTAATCATATTGATAATTTAGATCCACCTGTTGTTGGTATTTGTTCACCAAGACCTGTTAACTTTATGGCCAAAGAAGAACTTTTTAATGTACCAATTTTAAAAGGAATCTTACCTAAAGTACATGCATTTCCTGTTAAACGTGGTCTAAGTGATCGTCAAGCACTTCGCACTGCCATTAATACCTTAAAAGAAGGTCAAGTTGTTGGACTTTTCCCAGAAGGACATAGAAACAAATCGGGTAAGCTAGGAAAAGGGTTCTCTGGAGCTGGATTTTTTGCATTGAGAGGAAATGCCAATGTGGTACCTTGTGCAATCGTTGGACCATACAAACCATTCCGTAAGGTAAAAGTTGTATTTGGTAAACCGATTGACATAGAACCGTATCGTGAGAGAAAAGCAAAACCAGAAGAAGTAACAGAAGTAATAATGGCGCACATTCAAGAATTATTAGATGAACATCATCCTGATAATAAAAAATAATTGTATTTAAAGGGTTAATTTTTGTTTTTACTAGCAAATTCTAATAAAATAGAAAGTGAACATTGTGAAGGAGGATTACATATGTCTGAAGAAATGAACTTAAACGAGTTAAAAGAGATCCGTGAAGGTGATATTGTTACTGGTAAAGTTGAAAAGGTCGAAGAAAAAGTTGCAATAGTTACAATTCCAGGTGCACCTTTTGATGGCGTAATTCCAATTAGTGAGCTTTCAAGCTTACATATAGAAAAAGCTTCTGACGCTGTCTCCGTAAATGATGAATTAGAAGTTTTAGTAACAAAAATTGAACAGCCTGACGAAAAGAATCCCGGACAATATGTTCTTTCAAAACGTCAAGTAGATGCAAAATATGCATGGAAAGAGTTAACCGAGAAATTTAACAATGGAGAAGTAATTGAAGCTGAAGTAAAAGATATCGTTAAAGGTGGCCTTGTAGTTGATCTAGGCGTACGAGGTTTTGTTCCTGCTTCCTTAGTTGAAGATCATTTTGTTGAATCTTTTGAAGATTATAAAGGAAAAACTTTAACCTATAAAATTGTTGAAATGGATCAAGAAAAAAATCGTTTAATTCTTTCTCATCGTGCAGTAATTGAAGCACAAAAGGCAAAAGAAAAAGGTGCAGTTATTAATAATATTCATGAAGGCGATATTATCGAGGGGACTGTGCAACGTATAGCCACTTTTGGTGCATTTGTTGATCTAGGTGGAGTTGATGGACTTGTGCATATTTCCCAAGTGTCTCATGATCATGTTGAGGATGTTTCAAAAGTTCTTTCTGAAGGACAAAAAGTGAAAGTTAAAGTATTATCTGTAGATTCTGAACAAGAACGTATTTCTTTATCTATAAAGGAAACTCAAGAAGGCCCATGGTCACAAATCGATGAAAAAGCTCCTGTTGGGTCTGTCTTAACAGGCGTTGTTAAACGACTTGTTACATTCGGTGCATTTGTAGAAATTTTCCCTGGTGTAGAAGGACTTGTGCATATTTCCCAAATATCTCATAATCATATTTCAACACCACATGAAGTTTTAAAAGAAGGTCAAGAAGTTCAAGTAAAAGTTCTAGCTGTGAACAAAGCTGATAAACGTTTGTCACTTAGTATTAAAGCTTTAATAGAGAACAAAGAAGAACCTGAAGTCGATGAATTTGAATTTCCTGAAGAAACAAATGGTTTTTCATTTGGCGATGTAATTGGTGATAAGCTTAAAAACTTTTCAAAAGAATCATAAAAAAATATTAAAATAATAAAGTAGGCAGATGCTTTCAGGGCTTTGCCTGCTTTTTTTCTTGCATTACAGGCAATATTTGATAAAATAAGTATACAAAAGACTTCAATTGTAGGTGATGGTCAACTTATCAGGTACCATCATCTTTTTTGTTGTATAATAGCTCTTATTAGAAGTCGGAAGGATGAAGAAAGTTATGGCGAAACCAATTGTCGCAATTGTTGGTCGTCCAAATGTCGGTAAATCGACTATTTTCAACAGAATTGTAGGAGAGCGCGTTTCAATCGTGGAAGATATTCCAGGTGTAACACGTGATCGTATTTATAGTTCTGCGGATTGGCTAACACATGAATTTAATATTATTGATACTGGCGGTATTGATATTGGAGACGAACCTTTTATTGACCAAATACGTCATCAAGCAGAGATTGCTATGGATGAAGCAGACGTTATTATTTTTATGGTAAATGGTCGAGAAGGTGTTACATTAGCGGATGAACATGTAGCAAAAATTTTATATAAAACAAAGAAACCAATTGTTTTAGCAGTCAATAAAATTGACAACCCTGACATGCGTCAAATGATTTATGATTTTTATTCTTTAGGATTTGGAGATCCATTCCCAATTTCCGGTTCTCACGGAATTGGATTAGGAGATTTACTCGATGAAGTAGCTAAGCATTTTCCTAAAGAAGATGAGGATCAATATGATGAGAACGTGATTAAGTTTTCATTAATAGGCCGTCCAAACGTTGGCAAATCTTCCCTTGTCAATGCCTTTTTAGGCGATAATCGTGTCATTGTAAGTGATGTAGCAGGTACAACTCGTGATGCAATTGATACTAGTTACGAATATGATGGACAAGAATATGTCATTATTGATACTGCAGGTATGCGAAAAAAAGGGAAAGTGTACGAGTCAACTGAGAAGTATAGTGTCCTTCGTGCATTAAGAGGAATTGAACGATCAGACGTTGTATTAGTTGTCTTGAACGGTGAAGAAGGTATCCAAGAACAAGATAAGAAAATCGCAGGATATGCTCATCAAGCAGGTAAAGCGGTAATTATTGTCATGAATAAATGGGATGCAGTCGAAAAAGATGAAAAGACAATGAATGAAAAAACAAAAGAAATTAGAGAACAATTCCAATTTTTGGACTACGCACCAATTGTCTTCGTATCAGCAAAAACAAAACAACGTGTCCATTCTATCTTACCTATTATCAATCGAGTAAATGAAAATCACTCAATGCGTATTCAATCTAGCATCTTAAACGAAGTTATTTCTGATGCAGTAGCTCGTAATCCTGCGCCAACAGATAAAGGTAGACGTTTACGTATTTACTATGTCACTCAAGTGGCTATCAAACCACCAACTTTTGTGGTATTTGTAAATGATCCAGAATTAATGCATTTCACATATGAACGTTTCTTAGAAAATAGAATTCGTGAAACATTTGATTTTGAAGGTACACCAATAAAATTAATCACAAGAGCACGTGATTAATAATTAGAACATGAAATCGAAAGGAGATTTCAACATGAATCGCGTATCGGTACTTGGAGCAGGTTCTTGGGGAACATCTTTAGCCATTGTCTTAGCTGAAAATGGCCATGATACTTTACTATGGTCTCATCGTAAAGAACAAGCAAACGAAATTAATATTCAACATACAAATGTAAAATATTTACCTACAACAATATTACCTGAAAATTTAAAAGCAACTTCAGATATTGCAGAAGCTGTTCATCATGCAGATATTATTGTAATGGCAGTTCCAACAAAAGGTATTCGAGAAACATGTCAAAAAATACTGGAAACACTCGATAAAAAAATGTTATTTGTTCATGTTTCTAAAGGAATTGAACCAAACACATTATTAAGAATTTCAGAAATAATGCGAGAAGAAATTCCAGCAGAACTGATTGAAGATATTGTAGTATTATCCGGCCCGAGTCACGCAGAAGAGGTCGTGCAGCATCACCCAACAACTGTGGCTGCTGCATGTGAAAACTTAGTAAGTGCTGAAAAAATACAAGATCTTTTCATGAATCAATACTTCCGTGTATACACAAACCAAGATGTTGTTGGAGTTGAAATTGGAGGAGCATTGAAGAATGTTATTGCATTAGCAGCAGGAGCTGTAGATGGTTTAGAATTCGGTGATAATGCAAAAGCAGCACTTATAACACGTGGTTTAGCAGAAATTTCACGTTTAGGTGTAAAACTAGGAGCGAATCCATTAACATTTGCCGGATTAGCTGGTATGGGTGATTTAATCGTAACATGTACAAGTGTTCACTCTCGTAACTGGAGAGCTGGGAATATGCTTGGTAAAGGACTTTCATTAGATGAAATTCTTGATCAAATGGGTATGGTTGTTGAAGGAGTTCGTACAACAAAAGCAGCTCATCAGCTATCCAAAAAATATAATGTTTCAATGCCTATTTCAGAAATTTTATACGGGGTTCTTTTTGAAGGAATCGATCCACATAAAGCTGTGGAACAATTAATGCTTCGTGAAAAAACGCAAGAGTTGGATGCTACCTACGATTTTTAATGGTAGTTCACAAAATTGTACGATTTATAAAGAGCATCTTAGAGCTAGCAAATGACTTTATTTATGCTCAATTGTTAAAATAGGACAAGAGATGGTTACCATACATCTCTTGTTTTTTTATTTATAGTAATAAAAAATGGTTTCTATAAAAAGATAAATTTGGGCAAAATACTATAAGTTTCCTTATTTAACTGATAAAGTAAACTGAAATCATGCTTATATAGGTAATGTATTCTCTCTAACCAATTATTATTTGAGAAGGGTCTTACCGGGTTGATGTGGGTAAACAGCAGGATTATATCACTACAATGTTTAAAGTGATACTTTATGTTATACTTTCATCTGTGAGAAATGATTTTCGTTATACATAGGAAGGGTGGTTGTACTGTTGACAGAGTTAGTACTACTTACAGGAACAGGTATATCGCCAATGGATATGATGTGGATATCCTTTTATTCAATAGGCTTTTTGCTGATTGCATCAGGGTTGATATATTTAAGTAGACAAAAAATTAATAATAGAATTATAAGTACAATTGTGGCTTTAATAGCTTATGTTTTTCTTATCATTGGTTTTTTAACAATGGTGTTTGTTGTTATGACTTTTTGATTCTTCAAAAAAAATGAGGGTAGTTCATGAAAAAAATAAGTTTAATTTTATTCGTATTCATTATGACAGTAGCCCTGTCAGGTTGTATGTATCCTGATAAGGAAAAAGTTGAAAATCAGGTACCAGATGAGGCTCAATTATTAACAGTACAAAAAGCTGTGGACCAGTTTAGAAAGGATACAGGTGGACTATTACCTATCCAAAACCGTGATCAAAATGTGGATCGCTATATTAAATATCCGATTAATTTTGAAAAATTAACTCAAGGATATATTGCAAAGACACCAGGAAATGCATTTGAAAAAGGCGGTATTTATCAATATGTAATATGGAATGCCGAAAGTAAAAATCCTGAAGTAAAATTAGTCGATTTACGAGGTTCTGAAACAATCCGGGAGCTTAATATTAAAAAAGGTGTAAACGGCTTTGTACCAATCTCTAGACAGCTTAAAGATGATGTCTATGAATTCGATTATAAGAAGATGGGGTATAAAAAGGCACCGACAGTACCGAGTCCTTATTCTAATACGAATTTACCTTTAGTAGTAAAAGGTAGTGGCGAAATTTGTATCGATTATTCGATAGAATTACAAAAAATGGTCAACGAAAGTAAAGTAAAAGTGAAGCCCGGTGAAGATATACGTTATTTACTTTCTGACAAATATCCTATCTTACCAGCCTATTCATTGCCTTATACAGTAAATGAAAAAAATGAAGTTGAATTTTTAACAAAATCAACTAAGAAATAAGTAAACTTCAAAAAGCGTTTCATGTCTTGTGCATGAAACGTTTTTTTATTGCATAGGATATAGTGCTGAAAAAAAGGGGGAAGGATTATGTCACAAGAAGTGTACGAGCAAATGGCGACACGTACAAATGGTGATATCTATATCGGTGTAGTTGGCCCGGTTAGAGTTGGAAAATCAACGTTTACAAAGCGTGTGATGGATATTATGGTCTTACCAAACATGCAAGATGAAAAAGAACGTCAACGGGCACAAGATGAATTGCCACAAAGTTCTCCAGGCCCAGTAATAATGACGACTGAACCTAAATTTGTACCTGCTAATGGAGCGCAAATCACTGTTGGAAATCAAGACATGCCGTTTAAAATAAGATTCGCTGATTGTGTGGGTTATATTATTGACGGTGTGAAAGGGTATGAGGATGAAAATGGTCCCAAATTAGTACATACCCCTTGGCATAATGATCCAATACCATTTGAAGAAGCAGCTAAAATTGGTACTGATAAAATTATTAGGGAGCATGCGAATATCGGGGTTGTTATGACCACAGATGGTACAGTAAATGGAATTCCGAGAGAAGCTGTTTGCAAGGCAGAAGAGGAAATTATTCAACAACTACAGGAGATTGGTAAGCCTTTCGTTATCGTTGTGAATAGTAAAATGCCTGCCCATAACGTCGCGAAGGAATTATGTGAAGAATTACAAGAACGTTATAGTGCGCCAGTCATTTCTACATCGGTAGATCAAATGACTTTAAATGAAGTTCGTCATATTTTAGAAGAGGCCCTTTATGAATTTCCTATTGATAAGTTAGAGATGGAAAAACCAGATTGGTTAGATGTATTAGATGAAAATCACGAACTAAACAAACTGATCAAACAATCCATTGATAACTGGAAAGCATCGGTCAATAAAATTCGAGATATTGAACGTTTAACACATGAATTATTACAAGAAGATTTTATCGCATCTGCTCAAGTGAAAAATGTAGATGCAGGGTTGGGGCATGCAGTTATTACATTACAATTAAAGAATGAAATCTACAAATCTATCTGTGATGAATGGCTAGATGAACCTATTCAAAGTAAGAAAGATTGGTTATTATTTATTAAAGAATCGCAACAAGCGAGAAAATCTTATCAACGCTTCCACAAAGCTATTGAGGAAGCAAATAAAGATGGATATGGTGTTACTTTACCAATCCTAGAAGAATTCGAACCTACTAGACCAGAACTTATTAAACAAAATAATTTCTTTGGTGTTCGGATGGAAGTTAAAGCTCCTTCTTATCATATTCTACGAATCGATATGGAAGCAGAATTTGCACCACTTATCGGATCGGAGTTTTATAGCCAACAATTATTAAAAGATTTAACCAATGCTTATTTACATGATCGTGAAAAACTATGGAGTACTCAGATATTCGGAACGCCATTACATGAAATGATGAAAGAAAGTATTGCTTACAAAACCGAAGCTGTTCCAAAACATGCAAAAGCTAGAATGCGTCAAACAGTTGAAAAAATGGTGAATAAAGGTGAACAAGGAATGGTTACTTTTATACTATAAAGTGCAATTTCTATCAGTGAATTCATCCTAATAGTTGTTTCAATGAAAGAGAAAATAAATAGCTTGATTTTAAGAGGAATTTACGATATGTAAATTCCTTTTTTGTGTCGATTTGATAAATTATTTGCTTAAAGTTAGGAAAAGGAGTATAAATATTGTTGCATAGCAAAATTTGTTGTGATAATCTTTTTACATGATTTAGAAAAAGCCCCTTTGAGAGGAGGTGAGTGGTGTGAATAAAACAGAATTAGTTAACTCTGTTGCAGAAACTGCAGCTCTTTCTAAAAAAGATGCTTCTAAAGCAGTTGAAGCAGTATTTGAAACTATCCAAGAAGCTCTTGCAAAGGGTGATAAAGTTCAATTGATCGGTTTTGGTAACTTTGAAGTACGTGAACGTGCGGCTCGTAAAGGTCGTAACCCACAAACAGGTAAAGAAATTGAAATCGCAGCAAGCAAAGTACCTGCATTTAAACCAGGTAAAGCGCTTAAAGATGCTGTTAAATAGTACAAGCATCTGTTCTACATAGAGTAGCCGTTAAGGCTGCTCTTTTTTTGTGATTGAAATAACATTCAAAAATGAATCTTACTAGTAGTACATACTTAATTTATTAAAAACGTTTACATATTTTGCGATTACTTTACTTGTGTGGTAATCTCATTTTGAGACTCTTTGCAGAAATATTGGGGGATTTATGTTGATAGAAAAAAACTTTGAAAAAATAGACCAAGTATCTACTGATGTAGATTTAAAAAAAATAGAAACTGCTGTAACAATGATATTAGAGGCAGTCGGTGAAAACCCACTAAGAGAGGGTTTATTAGACACACCAAAGCGAGTAGCTAAAATGTATGCCGAAATGTTCCAAGGTCTTCATGAAGACCCTAGACAATATTTCGAGACAGTTTTCCACGAAGGACATGATGAACTAGTTCTTGTAAAAGATATTCCGTTTTATTCAATGTGTGAACATCATTTAGTACCTTTTTACGGCAAAGCTCATATAGCATACATCCCTCAAAATGGTGTAGTTGCGGGATTAAGTAAATTAGCAAGAACTGTTGAAACAGTTTCGCATCGTCCTCAACTCCAAGAACGTATTACAGGAACTATCGCAGATACGCTAATGGAAATGTTGAATCCGAAAGGTGTTTACGTAGTGGTTGAGGCAGAACATATGTGTATGACAATGCGCGGAATTAAAAAGCCAGGGGCTAAAACGGTTACTTCTGTAGCGAAGGGCATTTTTGAAGAAGATGAAGTAAAACGTTCAGAAATACTTTCATTCATTCAAATGTCTTAAATTTCGAGTTTTTTTGTGTTATGATTGTTGGAGAAAAGTCGAAAATAAGGAGAAAGTTTAAATGGCTCAAAACGATTATATAGTAGTACGTGCAAAAGAAGACGGCGTACATGTCATTGGTTTAACTCGTGGGAATGATACCAAGTTTCATCATTCAGAGAAATTAGACAATGGTGAAGTAATGATTGCACAATTTACTGAGCATACTTCCGCTATGAAAATTCGAGGAAAAGCAGAAATTCAAACAGCTTTTGGAGTTGTTGAAAGCGATTCAAAAAATTAATATATAAAATATAATAGTAAATATAATATGGACAACAGGATACAAACTGAATGGAGAAAAGTTTATGAATGCAACTTATATTGAAGAACAAGTATCGCAACTAAAAAATAATATTCTAATGCAATTGCATCATAGAACGCTCCTTCAATTTACAGGTCAACCAATTGTTGAAGATGGTCAACTGCTATATTTATTGTTGCCAAAGTTAAATGGTGAACGATGGTCTGCACAACATGAGAAAGCTGCAACTGCTGTAGCAATGATCAATGCTGCTTTGCACGAGCATGAGCAAATTGATGAACAAAATGCTACATCTAAAAGTCAGCAACTATCAGTCCTTGCGGGAGACTATTATAGCGGATTGTATTACACGACACTTGCATCAATTCCAGATATTCAACTTATTCGTAATTTATCGGAGGCAGTTGCTGAAGTTTGTGAATGTAAGACAGCTATGTATGAACCGAAAAAAAGAAATTTAAAGGAATGGTTAGAAGTATTTCGGGTTATTGAAGCAAAGACCACTGAACAATTTTTAAAACGATTTCATTTTGAGTCATATATTGATATTGCAAACCAAGGTTTACTTCTTACTCGATTTAAACGTGAATTGAACCAATATCAAGAATTACATCAAAATAACCGTTTTATGGGAGTCTTGGAACAACAGAAGGAAAATGCTGGTATGAAATATGAGCAAATTCTTCGATATCAAATTTCAGATCTTTCATCTAATTTAATTCGAAGTATTAAATCTTCTCCTTTTCTACTAGATGAAGTTAAAACAATAGTGTTACAGTATATCGAAAGTGATATACCTGAACATCAAACGATGAGAGAAGGTTGATTTATAGTGACACCACAATCGAAAGAAGAACGTGTACATGAAGTTTTTGAAAATATTTCCGATAGTTATGACAAGATGAATTCTGTTATTAGTTTTCAAATGCATAAGGGCTGGCGAAAAGATACGATGAAACACATGGACGTTAAACCGGGATCTAAAGCTCTTGATGTATGTTGTGGTACTGCAGATTGGACCATTGCAATGGCTGAAGCTGTCGGAGAAAATGGACATGTTACTGGACTAGACTTTAGTCAGAATATGTTAAATGTCGGATTAGAAAAAACAAAGGATATAAAACAAATAGAATTAATACAAGGAAATGCAATGGAGCTACCATTTCCAGACAACACATTTGACTACGTAACAATTGGTTTTGGGTTACGTAATGTGCCTGATTATATGCAAGTACTTCGAGAAATGAATCGTGTAGCAAAACCAGGCGGTAAAGTAGTTTGCCTTGAGACATCCCAATCAGAAATTCCTGGTTATCGTCAATTATTCCGATTCTATTTCCGCTATATTATGCCCTTGTTTGGTAAGATCTTTGCTAAGAGTTATAAAGAATATTCTTGGTTACAAGAATCTGCAAATGATTTTCCAGGGATGAAAAAGTTAAAGAAAATGTTTGAACAAGCTGGTTTACAAAAAGTAGTATATAAATCTTATAGTGGTGGAGCTGCTGCTATGCATATGGGCTTTAAAAAGGAAATTTAGTGTGGGAGAAGGTTTAAACGCGTGGAAAAGATGAAGTTAAAACTTCTTTATGCCGATTTACAATCAGACATAAGGATCATCGAAAAAGAATTAGAAAAAGCGCTGGATTCATCTTCACACTATTTGAATGATGCCTCTCTCCATTTGCTTAAAGCTGGTGGAAAACGAATAAGGCCTGTTTTTGTTTTGCTTGGCGCTAAATTTGGTCAATATGATATTCATCATATAAAAAATGTGGCTGTACCTCTTGAATTAGTCCATATGGCTTCCCTTGTTCATGATGACGTCATTGATGATTCTGAACTTCGTAGAGGGCGCCCTACTGTTAAAGCTCAGTGGAATAATCGTGTAGCGATGTATACTGGGGATTTTATCTTTGCGAAAGCATTAGAATATATTACAAAAATTGAAAGCCAAAAAGCAAATGAGATTTTATCTAAAACAATGGTTGAGATTTGTATAGGTGAGATTATTCAAATTGAAGATAAATTGCATATAGAGCAAAATATCCGAGACTATTTTAGACGAATAAAAAGGAAAACTGCGTTGTTAATTTCATCTAGTTGTCATCTAGGAGCAATTGCTTCAGGTTGTGACGAAAAAGTGGCAAATCATTTAAAACGATTTGGCTATTATGTAGGTATGTCATTTCAAATTATAGATGATATTCTAGATTTAACAGCTTCAGATAAACAACTTGGAAAGCCTGCTGGTAGTGATCTAATGCAAGGTAATATTACACTTCCAGTTTTATTGGTTAAAGATGATTTAGAAATGCGACCTCTTATTGACAAAGCATTGGCTGGCACGATGAATGAAAATGAGAGACAAGCCTTTTTGAAAAAAATTCGTCAATCTGATGCAATAGAAGAATCCTATTATATAAGTAATTTATATTTACAAAAGGCTTTGAAAGAAGTAGATGCATTACCAAATAACTCTGCGAAAAAGTCATTAAGAGATATCGCTTTATATATGGGAAAACGTAAATTTTAATAGTTATTGTTGAACATTATGTGTTTCAATGATAATATTTTCAAGTAGGGTTTAAATCCTAGATAATCTTAAGGAGTTGTAATAGTACAATGGCTATCCAAAAAACTTTTTTAATGGTAAAACCAGATGGTGTTAAACGCCAATTAGTAGGCGACATCGTAGATCGTTTCGAACGCAAAGGATTTGTTCTTAAAGGAGCAAAACTTATGCAAATTTCTCAAGAACTTGCTGAAAAACACTATGCAGAACATGCAGAAAGACCATTCTTCGGTGAATTAGTAGAATTCATCACTTCTGGTCCAGTATTTGCAATGGTATGGGAAGGCGAAAATGTAATCTCTGTTGCTCGTCTTATGATGGGTGCTACTAACCCTGCAGAATCTGCACCAGGAACAATCCGTGGTGACTACTCAACAACAGTATCTCACAACGTTATTCACGGTTCTGATTCACTAGCTTCAGCAGAACGTGAAATTGGCTTATTCTTCAAAGAAGAAGAATTACACTAGTTTTCACTAGTATAAAAGAAGAGAAAACTGTTCATTTAACGATGGACAGTTTTTTTATTTTCTTTAATATTTATAAACTTATAAAAAATGTAAGCTATTCAATAAACACAACTGAAACAATACTAATGACTGAAATATTGTAAAACTCTCGATTTCTTCTATTTAAGATTTATTTCTAATCCGGTATAATAGACATAGGACTAAAGAGAGGGAAGATGCTCAAATGACTGATTACGAAGAATTCATTGCAAATATTAAGCGTAAAACGGGCATTGATTTAGCTTTATATAAAGAAGCACAGATGAAAAGACGGTTAACTTCTCTTTATGAAAAAAGAGGATTTAAAAGTTTTAAAGACTTTTTTATGGGAATTGAAAGAGATCAAAAACTTCTTGATGAGTTCTTAGATAGGATGACAATTAATGTATCTGAATTTTATCGAAATGGAAAGCGTTGGGAAGTATTGCAAAATAAAATCTTACCGAGATTATTGCAAAGTAATAAAAGGCTTAAAATCTGGAGTGCTGCATGTTCAACAGGTGAAGAACCATACTCTTTAGCTATGGTGCTTTCAAATTACTTACCATTATCTCAAATTTCAATCTTTGCCACAGATTTAGATGAAAATGCAATTGCAAAAGCAAAAGCTGGTGTTTACCCTGAACGTTCACTGGCTGAAGTACCTGCGAATATGAAGTCTAAGTATTTTGAACGAGAAGGCTCTTTTTATAAAGTAAAGGATGAGATTAAACGAACCGTTACATTTCGAAAACATAATTTATTAAATGATTCCTATGACAGTAATTACGATTTAATAGTATGTCGAAACGTTATGATCTATTTTACAGAAGAGGCTAAAGATCAAATTTATCGCAATTTTAGTAACTCCCTTCATTCGGGTGGCGTGTTATTTGTAGGTAGTACTGAACAAATTTTCAATCCAACAAGATACTCTTTTGATATAGAGGACACTTTCTTTTACAAGAAGATATAATTTTTAGTAATTCCCTTTCATTACAAAGTAAGCAAGTTTACGCTTTTCGATTAATACGAAAAGCGTTTTTTATATAAAAAGAAGAGATTTAAGTTATTTATAGAATTAAATGAAAAATTAATTGTATGATTATTTAAAAATTTCCATTACAAACTGCTTTTTTAAGTTAAAATATGTTATAGTGAAATACATATACTTTAGCGAGTTGAAGGGAGAAAGTGCTATGCGATATTTAACAGCAGGAGAATCACATGGTCCACAACTAACAACGATTATAGAAGGATTACCAGCGCAATTACCGCTAACGGCTGAGATGATCAATAAAGAATTAAAACGTCGCCAAGGTGGTCATGGAAGAGGCCGCCGTATGCAAATTGAGACAGATACGGTCGAAATTACTTCTGGTGTTCGACACGGCAAAACATTAGGATCTCCAATTGCTCTAGTTGTAAAAAATGATGATTGGAAACACTGGACAAAAATCATGGGGGCTGAACCTCTGCCAGATGATGTGAATCCAGATGATATAAAAAGAAAAATTACAAGACCTCGTCCAGGACACGCTGATTTAGTAGGTGGTATGAAATATGGACATCGTGATTTGCGGAATGTTCTTGAACGTTCTTCTGCTAGAGAAACAACCGTTAGGGTTGCAGTTGGTGCAGTAGCAAAAGCTTTGTTAAGTGAGTTAGGAATTCACATCGTTTCACATGTTACGGAAATTGGTGGCGTCATTGCAGACCCCAATAAGATTGCCCAAAAGTCTGTAGATGAGATTAGAGCAATAATTGAAGAGGATCCATGTTATTGTGCAGACAAAATTGCTTCTACAAAAATGGTAGAAGCGATTGATGAAGCAAAGAAAGCTGGCGATTCTATTGGTGGAGTTGTCGAAGTCATTGTAGAAGGATTACCAGCAGGAATCGGCTCTTATGTACAATATGATCGAAAATTAGATGCAAAATTAGCTGCAGCTATGTTAAGTATTAATGCGTTTAAAGGTGTTGAATTTGGATTAGGCTTTGAAATGGCACATTTAAAAGGCAGTGAAGTGCATGATGAGATTTTATGGTCAGAAGAGAATGGATATACAAGACGTACTAATCGTTTAGGTGGTCTAGAAGGCGGTATGTCAACAGGTATGCCAATTATTGTTCGAGGTGTTATGAAACCAATCCCGACTTTATATAAGCCGTTACAAAGTGTTGATATTGATACAAAAGAACCGTTTAAAGCTAGTGTTGAGCGTTCTGATAGTTGCGCAGTACCAGCGGCTTCTGTTGTAGCAGAACATGTTATTGCTTTTGAAATCGCAAAAGCCATTGTAGAACAATTCCATAGTGATCAAATTGAACAACTAAAAGCACAAATTGATGCTATGAAATTATATACGAAGGAGTTTTAAGAATGAATATTCCTGTTAAAGCACAATCACATGCTTATGAAGTACAAATTGGTAGCGGTAATTTTACAAAAGCTGTTCAGTCATTTGAAGGGGACATAGCTAAAGCAGATCAATTGATTGTTTTTACGGATGAACATATTTGGAAAATCTACGAAGAGAAATTCACACGAGAATTTCCATATACATTCAAAGTTTTTGTTTTACCAGGTGGAGAAGCATGTAAAACATTTGAAAATTATTTTGCTGCCCAAACCTTTTTACTCGAACAAAAGTGTACGCGAAAATCATTTCTATTTGCATTTGGTGGAGGAGCGGTAGGCGATTTAACAGGATTTGTTGCAGCTACCTTTATGAGAGGAATTCCGTTCATCCAATTACCAACAACTATTCTAGCTCACGATAGTGCAGTCGGTGGTAAAACAGCCATAAACCATCCATTAGGAAAGAATATGATTGGCGCTTTCTATCAACCTAAAGGAGTCATTTTTGATATTGACTTTCTAGAAAGTTTACCGAAGCGTGAAATTCGTTCTGGTATGGCAGAAGTGATTAAACATGCATTAATTTCTGATGAAAAATGGTTGCAACAATTGATGGAAACAACTTCTATTTTGTCATTATCTAAGGATCAATTAGAGAACAATCTAGAGCAAGGAATACGTGTTAAGGCATCCATTGTAGAACAAGATGAGGAAGAACATTCAGTTCGAAAGTTTTTGAACTTTGGTCATACATATGGTCATGCAATAGAAGCTGCTTCAGGGTTTGGAAGGGTTGCACATGGAGAAGCGGTTATGATTGGTATGGTATATGCGCTTCTTCTTAGCGAGCGATATGGAGAAATTTCACGTGCATTCACGATCGAATTTTTACAATTCGCTTTACGTAACGGCTATCCGTTTGAGGCTGTAGCAAACTTTACCTTTGATGAATTATTAGGTTATTTGATGAAAGATAAAAAGGCAGAATATGGTGAATTGCAATTTGTCTTATTACAAAAAGTAGGCCAACCATTTGTTCAAAAAATATCTCAACAAGAATGTCGTGAAATAGATCACGTTTTAAGAGGATTGCTAGAGGAGGTTGCTTATGATTAGAGGCGTAAGAGGTGCAGTAACAATTGAGTATGACGATGCCCAACTGGTTTTGCAGGAAACTGCTCATTTAATGCGTGAAATAATTATAGCTAATAATATTAAGCCAGAAAATGTTGCTTCAGTAATTGTTTCAACAACACCAGATATTGTATCAGCCTTTCCAGCGAAAGCAGTTCGTACGATAGAAAACTGGAATTATGTCCCTGTTATGTGTATGCATGAGATGAATGTTCCAGAGGCATTACCGCTGTGTATTCGTGTATTGGTACATGTCAATACGGAAGTTGAACAAGAAAAAATACAGCATATATATTTAAATGATGCAGTTAAGTTACGACCAGATTTAGCGAAATAAATGTTACCGAAAAGAGGAGATTTTTTATGAAATGGAAAGAACAGATTAACGGCATGAAAGCTTACCAACCAGGTAAATCAATTGATGCTGTAAAAAGAGAATTTGGATTAAATGAAATTGTAAAATTAGCTTCAAATGAAAATCCATTTGGCTGTTCCCCAAAAGTACATGAATTTTTAGCCAACGAATCTTTTAACTTTGCTTTATATCCAGATGGTTATGCTACAGATATGCGTGAAGCTGTTGCAAAACATCTCGGTGTTTCAGGGGATGAACTTATTTTCGGTAACGGTTCAGATGAACTAATTAGTATTATTACACGAGCGCTTTTACACCCAGGTGTAAATACTGTAATGGGCAAACCAACCTTTTCTCAATATGCTCTAAATGCACGAATCGAAGGTGCAGAAATACGAGAAGTCCCATTAAAAGATGGTAATCATGATTTAGATGCGATGCTTCAAGAGATTGATGAAAATACCGCTGTTGTATGGGTATGTAGCCCAAATAATCCTACAGGAGTGGTAGTTGAAGATGCACCTTTAAAAGCATTTTTAGATCAAGTACCAAAAGATGTTTTAGTAGTATTAGACGAAGCTTATTTCGAATATGTTACAAACGATAAACACAAGGATACAATTCCATATATAAAGGATTATTCAAATGTTATTATTTTACGCACTTTCTCAAAGGCATATGGTCTAGCTGCATTCCGAGTAGGATATGGTATTGCTAATAAAGATTTAATCGCAAAACTTGATCCAGTAAGAGGACCATTTAATAACACAGTTTTAAGTCAAGCTGTTATTCAAGTTGCGTTAAAAGACCAAGAATATATTGAAAAATGTCGTGTTGAAAATACTAAAGGAAAAGAACAGATTGAGGCATATTGTGATGAGCGACACTTACAATATTATCCAACTGATACGAATTTTATTTTAATGGAAGTGAAAATGGATAGTGATGTTGTATTCCAAAAATTAATGCAACGTGGGTTTATAATTCGTAGTGGTAATGCACTTGGAACACCAGGGTATATTCGTGTCACAATTGGAACACAAGCACAAAACGCAGGTTTACTAGCACAGTTAACAGCAGTATTAGAAGAAGAAGGCGTCTTTGCTTGAAGCAAACAGTCCTTGTCGTAGGGCTAGGCTTAATAGGTGGTTCAATTGCTCTAGCTCTCCAAAAATCGCCGAATATTCGCGTGATTGGATTTGATGTAAATGAAAATACTCTTCAAAGTGCTAAAGTGTTAGGCGTTGTGCAAGATGTAACGAAACAACCAGAAGTGGCTGTGAAAAATGTTGATATACTGCTTTTTGCCACACCTGTGAATGCAACAATTGAGTGGATGGAAAAACTAAAGGATTGGGATTTACCAGAGAAACTAATTATTACAGATACAGGAAGTACAAAATCATTAATAATGGAAAAAGCACTTGAGTTAAAAGACTTAGGTATTACATTTATCGGAGGTCATCCGATGGCAGGTTCTCATAAAAGTGGAGTACTTGCTGCAAAACCATATCTTTTTGAAAATGCTTATTATATGTTGACACCACTAGCTGATGAAGATGAAAGTAATGTCCAACAATTAAAAGATGTTTTACAATATACACGTGCAAAACTAACAACAGTATTAGCGGATACTCATGATCAAATGACGTCTGTTGTAAGTCATTTTCCACATATTGTAGCAGCATCGTTAGTACATATGTTGGCTAATGAGAGTAAAGAAAATTCGTTGACAAAGCTTTTAGCAGCAGGTGGGTTTAGAGATATTACAAGGGTTGCATCATCCAATCCGATATTATGGCGTGACATTACATTGCAAAATCGTAAACAAATCGCAAACCAACTTGCAAATTGGCAGCAAGAAATGTCTAGAGTTCAAACATTGCTTGAAAATGGTGATAATCAGCAAATTGAAACATTTTTCGCAAAGGCAAAGCATTTTAGGGACGATCTTCCGAGCACATCGCAGGGGGCACTTTATTCTACCTATGATTTATATATAGATGTCCCGGATTACCCAGGTAGTATTGCTGAAATCACTGCTTATTTAGCTGATGAGCGAATTAGTATTACGAATATACGAATTGTAGAAACGCGTGAGGATGTTTTCGGAATATTGGTTGTTAGTTTCCAAAATGCAGATGATAGGGAAAAGGCGGCAGCTTGTATTGAAAAACGTAGCCCCTATGAGGTATATATATCCTAAAGGAGGTAGCAAATCATGGTAGAAGCAAGACTGAATTTTAAAAAGCCTGTGCTTAAAGGCAATATAAAAGTTCCAGGAGATAAATCCATTTCACATAGGGCTATTATGTTCGGAAGTATTGCAGAGGGCAAAACAACTGTGAGTGGCTTCTTATTGGGTGATGATTGTTTAAGTACGATAGAGTGCTTTAGAAAATTAGGTGTCAATATTGAGCTAGATGGCACAGATGTAGAGATTAATAGTAGAGGGATTATTAATTGGGAAGAACCTACAGATATATTGTATACAGGTAATTCCGGCACAACTACTCGTTTAATGCTTGGTCTACTATCAGGCTCTAATATACATTCTATTCTAAATGGAGATGCTTCAATCGCTAAAAGACCGATGAAACGTGTGATTACACCACTTCGAGAAATGGGTGCTCAAATTACAGGAAGAATGGACGGTCAATATACACCATTAGCGATAAAAGGTAGTCCGTTACACGCTATTGAATACACGATGCCAGTAGCTAGCGCTCAAGTAAAATCAGCTATCTTACTTGCAGGCATACAGGCAAAAGGAACGACAATTATCCATGAAAAAGACATATCAAGAGATCACACTGAAAGAATGCTTCGCCAGTTTGGCGCAGACGTTTCTGTCGAAGAAGGAACGATTTTCTTTAAAGGTGGTCAAACTTTACAAGCAACTCATGTAGAGGTACCAGGTGATATATCGTCTGCAGCATTCTTTTTAGTTGCGGGTGCAATGGCTGAAAATAGTGAAATAATTTTGCGCAATGTCGGTTTTAATCCTTCAAGAACAGGAATTATAGATGTACTAGCTGCTATGGGTGCTAATATGGAAATCATTGTAGATGACGAAGATGCTGCGGAACCTATAGCGACTATTACAATCAGAACATCAGATTTAGTAGGTGTCACTATAGATGGAAATATTATTCCTCGATTAATCGATGAGATTCCGATTATCGCTCTGCTTGCAACAAAAGCAAAAGGAACGACAATTATTCGAGATGCAGCTGAGCTAAAAGTAAAAGAGACGGATCGAATTACAGCTGTTGTTACTGAATTGAAAAAATTAGGCGCTGATATTGAGGCTACAGAAGATGGCATGATTATTCACGGCTCTAAAGAACTACATGGTGGATCACTAAAAACGTATGGCGATCATCGAATTGGCATGATGGGTGCAATTGCGTCATTATTAATAGATGATGAAGTGACATTAGATGATGCTGACTGTATTGCGGTATCTTATCCTACATTCTTTGACGATATAAATAAGCTTATAAAATAGTAAAATTCCCAAAAAGCTCTCCTATATTAGGAGAGTTTTTCCTTGTATACAAAGCAGTAGTCATGTAGCATAATGTTAAAAGCAAAGTTGACCATTATGGAGTTAGCCTAAAGTATGGAAACTATTACAGTTTTTTTAGCTACTCGTAAAAGTTGATGTAGCCGATATATGAAGGTATTAAAAGTAGGATTAGGTGACAAAATGGAAATTCAAAAAAAAATGATTGATGCAATTCAAAAAGGAGACCTAGAGGGAATCCATAATTTGCTTGAAGATTTTAAAGTTCAAGTAGATCCAGACATGCAATATGAAGTAGTAGGTTTTCTGATGAATTTTGGCTTTTTAGATGAAGCTGATGAATTATTAGAGCACTTGCAATACTTATTTCCAGATGAGGCTCAACTGAAAATTGATCGTGCCACATTATTAATGGAACGAGAACAAGGGGATGCAGCATTAAACATTCTGATGGAAATTAGCCCAGAGGCAGAAGAATATCCACAAGCTTTACTTGCATTAGCAGATTACTATCAAATGCAGGGGTTATATGAAGCATCAGAGCAGCGTATAAATGAAGCATTAGATTTATTGCCAAATGAACCATTATTGCATTTTGCAAAAGCAGAGTTACTAATGGAAATGGGACGCTTTACTGAAGCAGCTCGTATATATCATGAATTGTATGAGGAACAAAGCGAAATTGCAGGAGTAAGATTAGTTGAGCGATTAGCTGAAGTACATCGTGCAGGCGCAGCATTTGAAGAGGCTCTAACGTTTTATATAAAAGCATTGGAAGATAATACTTCTCCTGATTTATTATTTGGAGCAGCTTATTCTGCATTCCAATCACAAATGTATGAAACTGCAATACGTTATGCGGAAGATTTGAAAACACTTGACCCAGATTATTTCTCTGCATATTTATTATTAGCTCAAAGTTATGCAATGCTTGAAAACAATAAAAAAGCATTAGAAGTAATTACAGAAGGTATATCTCGTGATGAATATGATAAAGAGTTGTATTTATTTGCAGGGAAGATGGCGCTTAAAAACAGTTTACCAAAAGAAGCTGAACAGTATTTACGACAAGCAATTGCATTAGATAGTGAATATATGGAAGCGATAATTACCCTAGTTTCTATTCTTTCTAAAGAAGAAAGAGATGAAGAAGTGGTTGAGCTCATTGAAAATTTAGAGAAGGAAAGTTTCGATTGGCCTACATTATCTATGTTCGCAGCCATCTCTTTCGATCGATTAGAAAATTATGAACGTGCATATGATTTTTATCAATTAGCATATAATGACCATAAGGAAGATCCATTATTCCTTGAAAAATATGCTTACTTCCTAATTGAAGATGGTAAACGAAATGAAGCAAAAGAAGTGGTAAATCAATTAATTGCTATTCAACTAGATGAACCTACTTGGCAAGATCTTTTACAAACTTTTGAATGAGAGGAGGCTCATACAAAATGACCGCATCCGTTTCTGTCTTGGACAAAAAAGAATTTGTCCGTTGGTTTTTAAAAAAGTACCAAATGAAACGTCGTGAGTGCGTATGGATTTTGAATTATCTGCTTGGTCATGATGAATTATTAGAGCATATTCATTTTGTAGAAGAAGCACATTACTGCCCACGAGCAATGGTTATGTCAACTACTGATTCATCTGGCATACCGTTTCGCTTCTATAGAGGTAATATAATGACAGCAGATGCGGAAAAATCCTTCCATGATTTAAGGCTTCATCCAGATGAAGCTATGTATATTCAATTGAATTTCCCAAAGGTTCCGCCAAGTAGAGAGTATTTAACCGTATTAGAGGAAAATCCATACATGCCTAATTATTTGCAAATTAGTGAGTCGGATCGACAGCTTGCAGAGGAAATTTTAAAAGATAGTATGAAAACATTCCAAGAAGAAGCAATATTAAAACAGATTGATGAAGCGTTAGATCAAAATGACAAAGAGAAGTTTTACAAGTTATCTGCATTACTTAATGTTATAAAAAATGTGGAAAAATAAAAAACTTCATCCATCATTGGATGAAGTTTTACTTTTGGAGGAATAGATATGTTTTGGACAAGCAAAGACATTGAAGAATTTTTAAAACAAAAAGAGTTTATCGATACAGCATTAGTTCCATTAGTTTTATTAGAAGGAAAAGATTTAGGTATAAAACAGAGTGCTTCTGGGGCAGAATTCTTAATGTCATTGACTAACTTTATTGAACAACAATTTAAAGGGCGTATTGTTTTAACTTCACCGATTACATACACAAAAGTAATGTCGAAAGAATCTTTAATCAGCTCAATTCAAGAGGAACTATTGGAAGCTGGTTTTAAATATATTTTCTTCATCACGTCTGATCATGATTGGACCCAATTTGTGATAAATTACGACATTATTTGGCTTCCTTCTATTCCATTGGGTGATATGGATCAAAAAGTTAAACAATCAGTACTTAGTGATCAGTTAAGACAAGTTATACCAATGCTATCTCAAAAGTGGGCAAAACAATAAATCTAGATTGAATGCAGATTCAATAAATGTTCACAAATGTGTATAAAACACTTGAATGCGTTATTGACCTTACATTTTACTTGATATATCATAGATATGTCCTAGTATTACTATTTTGTATAAGTTTGTCCGTTGGACTGACCTGAAGTTAGAGGGGGGAAAAGAATGAGTAACAATCGTGTCACAAGACGTCAATTTTTAAACTACACACTTACAGGTGTTGGTGGCTTCATGGCAGCTGGTATGTTAATGCCGATGGCTCGCTTTGCAGTTGATCCAATTCTTCAAAAGAAAGCAGGCGGAGACTTTGTACCTACTGACAAAAAAGTCTCAGAACTTTCAGAAACTCCTGTAAAAGTAGATTTCACATTCGAACAAGTTGACGCTTGGTACAAATCTGATGTTACAAACACAGCGTGGGTTTATAAAGATGGCGATAAAATTGTCGCACTTTCACCTGTATGTAAACATTTAGGCTGTACAGTAAACTGGGCTGGTGATACAGCACACAAAAACCAATTCTACTGCCCATGTCACGGTGGCCGTTATGAGAAAAACGGTAAAAACGTGGCAGGTACACCACCACTTGGTCCGTTAGACGAGTTTGAAGTAAAAGAAAAAGACGGTCTATTATTGATCGGAAAAACAAGAGCAAATACTTTAGTATAATTGTAAGGGGGTACGACATCAGTGCTTAATAAAATCTATGATTGGGTCGATGAACGCTTAGATATTACACCGATTTGGCGTGATATAGCCGACCATGAAGTTCCAGAGCACGTAAACCCTGCACACCATTTCTCTGCATTCGTATATTGTTTCGGCGGGTTAACGTTCTTCGTTACTGTTATTCAAATTTTATCAGGTATGTTCTTAACAATGTACTATGTACCAGATATTGAAAATGCATGGAAGTCTGTTTACTACCTTCAAAATGAGGTAGCATTCGGTGAAATCGTGCGTGGTATGCACCACTGGGGCGCTTCCCTCGTAATTGTCATGATGTTCCTTCATACATTACGTGTATTCTTCACAGGTTCTTATAAAAAACCTCGTGAGTTAAACTGGATTGTTGGGGTACTAATTTTCTGTGTAATGTTAGGCCTTGGCTTTACAGGTTACCTACTACCATGGGACATGAAAGCATTGTTTGCAACAAAAGTAGGTATTCAAATTGCAGCATCAGTTCCTTTTATCGGTGAAGCAATCAAAATCCTTTTAGCTGGTGATTCAACAATCATCGGTGCACAAACATTAACTAGATTCTTTGCGATTCATGTATTCTTCTTACCAGCATGCTTACTTGCATTGCTTGCTGCTCACTTTATCATGATTCGTAGACAAGGGATATCTGGCCCATTGTAGTATTTACTACATATTTAGCCATTAATATTTCCTTAAGGAGGGGACAAAATGCATAAAGGAAAAGGAATGAAATTCGTAGGAGATACGCGAGTACCTAAAAAAGATAACAAAAACGTATATCCACCAGATTATTCCGAATATCCTGGTAAAACAGAACCATTCTGGCCAGACTTCTTATTAAAAGAATGGATGGTTGGTGCTGTATTCTTAGTTGGTTATCTAATTTTAACAGTTGCTCATCCATCTCCATTAGAAGGACAAGCAGATCCAACAAACACAAGCTATATTCCAATGCCGGACTGGTATTTCTTATTCTTATATCAATTGCTTAAATACGAATATGCTTCAGGTCCTTACAATACTATTGGTGCAATCGTTGTTCCAGCAATTGCGATTGGTGCTTTAATGTTAGCGCCATTCTTAGATAGAGGTCCTGAACGTAAACCTTTAAAACGACCATTGCCAGTAGCATTTATGCTATTAGCACTTGCCTCAATGGTATTCTTAACTTGGGAATCAGTTGTTAACCATGACTGGGCTGCAGCTAAGAAACAAGGTGAAATTGTTAAAGCTGTTGAAATTGACCAAGAAGATCCAGGTTATAAAGTATACGCTAAACAATCATGTATTAACTGCCATGGAGATAAACTTCAAGGTGGTGCAGGTCCTGCATTAACAGATACAGGCTTATCACCTGAAGAGATTACTAAAATCGCTCATGAAGGTAAGGGCGGTATGCCAGCAGGCCAATATAAGGGATCTGATGAAGATCTTCAAAAATTAGCTGAATTTATATCTGGTTTAAAAGCTGAATAATAGCTAGAAAGAAGAGTCAGGAAACTGACTCTTTTTTTCTATATACATAGACGAACCCTAGCAAAAAAGGTTATAACATAATTAGAATATTTTATCGAGGGGGTACCAATGAATAACTTATTTTCTCAAGTGTGGCAGATACTATCCCATAGGGCTTTTCTGTGGCTACTATTAACTGTCAATATTTTAGGAACAATTGGCGGATATATCTGGTATGGTGGACAATTATCTATAACAAGACCTCTTTTTTATATATTTGTTCCAGATAGTCCAACCGCTACTTTATTTTTTTCGATAGCTGTAATTGGATGGCTTTTAGGAAAAAATTGGCGCGTTATAGAAGCACTTGCACTTATTACTTTAGTGAAATATGGATTATGGGCTGTCGTTATGAACTTATTAGCAATCATAGAAATAGGTTCTATTGGTTTTCTTGGTTGGATGCTTGTTGTTTCTCATTTGGCAATGGCTATACAAGGAATTTTATATATACCTATGTACGATATTAAACTAACTCAAGTTAGTATTGCAGCAATCTGGACACTACATAATGATGTTATAGATTATGTTTTTGGCCAAATGCCAATCTATAGTATGCTTTCTGCCTATATGTCTGAAATTGGCTATTTTACATTTTGGTTGTCTATTGCTTGCATAGCATTAGCTTATTATGTTTCACGAAAAAGGATATCATTTGCGGCTAAAAAAGTTTCCCTTTAAAATGAGAGTAAGTAAGTAATAGGAGGATGGTTTAATTGTCAATAGCGATGTATATCGTGTATTTTGCTGTACTATTGTTATTACCGCTTTATGCTCAACGAAAGGTAATGAAAACCTATAAGCGGTATGCAGAGGTAAGATCTACTTCTGGTATGACAGGGGCGGAGGTAGCTAGAACAATTTTAGATAGTAATGGGTTAAGTAATGTAAGAGTTGTAGAAACTCCTGGTGTATTATCTGATCATTATGATCCTAGGAGTAAAACAGTTGCCTTATCATCTCAAAACTATCACAATGCTTCAGTTGCTGGTACTTCTGTAGCAGCTCATGAATGCGGACACGCTATTCAACATAAAGAAGCTTATGCATTCTTAACGCTTCGTTCAAAATTAGTGCCTGCAGCGAATATTTCTTCTAATTTATCTTGGATTTTCATCATGATTGGTATGCTTAGTTCATCAATGCGCTCATTAATGCTTATAGGTATAATCCTATTAGCAATCGGTGTGTTGTTCCAAATAGTGACTTTACCAGTCGAATTTGATGCATCTAAACGTGCTCTCAATCAGGTTGTTAGCCTAGGGATTATTAGAAACGAAGAAGAATCACATGCCAGAAAAGTATTAAGTGCAGCTGCATTAACATATGTTGCAGCAGCGGCAACAGCTGTTATGGAATTAGCACGTTTGTTGTTAATATACACCGGCTTGAATAATAATGAAGATTAGTAGTTAATTTAAAAAGCAGCGTGATTGGATAACCAATCACGCTGCTTTTTCTAATAATCTGATAAAAATATTATTTTATTCAATGGGTCTTTTTTGATCGTCTAAAGTAAACCCTTCACCACTGACATCATGAACTTCAGAAACAGATATGAATGCATGTGGGTCTATTGATAGTACAATACTTTTTAATCTAAACATCTCATTTTTTGCAACGACACAATAAATGACTTCTCGATCTTCTTTTGTATAATATCCATAGCCTTTTAAAAAAGTAACACCACGATCCATTTGCTTCGCTATTCGCTCTGCAATTTCGTGATTATGATTAGAGATGATAATTGCTCCTTTTGCGGCATAAGCCCCTTCTTGTACAAAGTCAATTACTTTGGCTGTTACAAAAACACAAACTAATGTATACATAACAGAACGAGCATCTAAATAAGTTGCCCAAGATAAAATAATGACAATTGCATCGAAGATAAACATCGTTTTTCCCATTGGCCAACCGAAGAATTTATTTACAAGTCGAGCGATAATATCTACTCCACCCGTTGTTCCACCAACGCGAAAGATAATTCCAAGTCCAACTCCAAGGAAGATACCCGCAAATAATGAAACAAGGAACATGTCGTCATGCAAATCGATAGGAAATTGATAAATTTGAAAAACTTTTAAGAAGACAGATACAGAAACGGTTCCGATAATTGTATAAGCAAAAGTTTTTTTTCCGAGTATTCGCCATCCAATGATAAACATTGGTATATTTAATACTAAGTTCATAATAGCAGGGTCTAGTTTGAATACATTGTATAGGATTAATGTAATACCGTTGAATCCACCTTCACCAAGATGATTTTGTATATTAAAATGTACAAAACCAAAACTGAAAATAGCTGCCCCTAGTATAATGAATAAAGTATTTTTTATTTTAATATTTGGCATTTAGTTTCACCTCAATTTTTAGTTGTAGAGTATAATAACGTTAATGTGTAGAAAAATATTCTAGTTTGAAGTTATCAATAATTTTTGTGCTAATTGGGAATGTTTCGTGTTTAGTTAGATATGTTCCGTTTAAATAGCTTCACAAGACTATATTATCATGCATTTTTGGTATTTTGACAACAACGTTGATAGTTATTTAGGATAGGAATAGGAGTAAACAGTAATTTAAACTTAAAAATAGGTTAATTTAATGACTAAAAACTATTCATTTAAACGTAACGTTTAATCAGACATTGTTCAATATGAAAGGATGAGATATAATGACGATTCGAGTTGTAATTGCTGGACCAAGAGGGAAAATGGGACAAGAAGCGGTACATACGGTTATGAATGATGATAATATGGAATTAGTAGCAGTACTAGACCATAAAGAATTAGCCCCGAACTTAGCACAATATGAAATGTTTCCAGATGAATACGATGTACCGGTATACACAGAGTTACATACGTTGTTTGATGTTATCCAAGCAGATGTTTTTGTCGATTTAACAACCCCTAAAGTAGGGTATGAACATACAAAAACAGCGCTATTTGCTGGGGTACGACCTGTAATTGGAACAACTGGTTTTTCAGATGCTCAATTAGAAGAACTTGTGTCTCTATCTAAAACTTCTGAGGTTGGTTGTATAATTGCTCCTAATTTTGCGATTGGTGCTGTTTTAATGATGAAGTTTGCTCAAATGGCGGCAAATTATTTTTCAGATGTTGAAATTATTGAAATGCACCATAATCGAAAATTAGATGCACCATCTGGTACCGGGGTGAAAACAGCCCAATTAATTGCCCAAAGTCGTGTGAAACATAAACAAGGCCATCCAGAAGAACACGAAAATATTGCAGGTGCGAGAGGCGCTGATATAGAAGGAATGCGTATTCACAGTGTTCGATTACCAGGTCTTGTAGCACATCAACAAGTTCTCTTCGGAGGAACAGGGGAGTTATTAACTATCCGTCATGATTCATTTGATCGTAAATCTTTTATGACAGGTGTGAAATTATCGATTGAAAAAGTTATGGGATTAAAAGAATTAGTCTATGGACTTGAAAATATTTTATAGTAGAGGGGCAGAATGCTATGAAGATTGCTTTAATTGCACATGATAAGAAAAAAAGTGATATGGTGCAATTTGTAACTGCATATCGCGATATCTTGGCACAACATGAATTATATGCAACAGGAACAACAGGGCAAAGAGTTATAGATGCTACAGGGTTAAGTGTACATCGCTTCCGCTCTGGTCCATTAGGTGGAGATCAACAAATAGGCGCAATGATTGCAAATAACGACATGGATATGGTAGTTTTCTTCCGTGATCCATTAACAGCACAACCACATGAACCAGATGTGTCAGCATTAATCCGTTTAAGTGATGTATACCAAATTCCATTGGCAACAAATATGGGAACTGCAGAAGTTTTGCTAAAAGGATTAGAAAAAGGTTTTATCGATTGGCGATTAATACAAGAAAGAAGAAAATAGAAAGGTAGTGGTCGGATGAAAAAACTTAAAATCGGTATCACATGCTATCCGACCGTTGGAGGCTCTGGTGTAATGGCTACAGAGCTTGGTAAAATGATGGCAGAAAGAGGGCATGAAGTACACTTTATTACCTCTAGTATGCCATTTAGACTAAATAAAATTTATCCAACAATTTTTTATCATGAAGTCCAAGTAAACAATTATTCCGTTTTTCAATATCCGCCATATGATATTGCTTTAGCAAGTAAAATGGCAGATGTTATTCAAAGTGAAGATTTAGATTTACTGCATGTCCATTATGCTATTCCACATGCTGTTTGTGCAGCATTAGCACGTGATATGTCAGGCAAGGATGTAGGTATCGTAACTACCCTACATGGTACAGATATAACGGTTTTAGGATATGATTCATCTTTAACAAGTGCTATTCGATATGGCATTGAGAAATCAGATATTGTAACTGCTGTGTCAAACTCTTTAAAACAGCAAACTTATGATTTGATTGAAACCGATAAACCAATTGAAACCATTTATAATTTTGTGGATGAACGCGAGTATTATCCAAAAGATGGAAGTTTGTTGAAGGAAGAATTCGGTATACAAGAATATGAAAAAGTTTTAATACATGTTTCGAATTTTAGAAAAGTAAAACATGTACCGGATGTCATTCGAACATTTATAAAAGTAAGAGAAAAAATACCGGCTAAATTATTGTTGGTCGGTGATGGACCTGAGAAAAACCAAATTATGCAAGAAGTAAAAAAATGTCCATTTGCATCAGATATTTTATTTTTAGGAAAACAAGAAAATTTATCTGAGCTATATGCAATGAGTGATTTGAAGTTATTGATGTCTGAAAAAGAAGCGTTTGGTCTAGTGTTATTGGAAGCAATGGCATGTGGGGTACCAGGGATTGGAACGAATATTGGAGGAATACCTGAAGTTATACAGCATGGGGAAAATGGCTATATTGTAGAACTTGGTGATTGTGAAAAGGCAGCAGAATATGCAATAGGTCTATTATTGGATGAAGAAAAGCTTCGACAATTTAGAGAGACTGCAATTTTTACAGCGAATAATCAATTCCATTCTTCTAATATTGTGGAACAGTATGAAGCGCTCTATGAAAAGGTGGCACGAAAACATGATTGAACAAACCGCTTGGAAAGCAGCTTTTGACGTAATTGCATCACTTGAAGAGCATGGCTATGAGGCAGTTATTGTAGGTGGTGCAGTACGTGATTCTTTAAGAGGTCATCAGGCAAACGATGTAGATGTTGCGACGAATGCCGTTCCTGAAGAAGTGAAAACTGTTTTTAAGCGTACTGCTGATGTAGGAATCGCCCATGGAACAGTTCTAGTTATCCATCCACTTAGTCCTGTAGAAGTGACCACATATCGTACAGAAGGTACCTATCAAGACCATCGTCGACCAGATCAAGTCAACTTTGTGTCTTCTTTAGCGGAAGATTTAAAAAGACGTGATTTCACGATTAATGCAATGGCAATGACCGGACATCAAGAAATTATCGACTTATTTGGTGGTAAAGAGGATATTCAAAATGGTGTTATAAGAGCTGTTGGTGAACCAGTGGAACGGTTTAAAGAAGACGCATTAAGAATGCTTCGTGCCATTCGTTTTAGTTCTCAATTAGGATTTAAAATCGAGAAAGCAACATTCCAAGCAATATCAAAGCAAGCTCAGGATATCCATTTTATCGCAATTGAAAGGATAAAAGCAGAATTTGATAAAATCTTTACAAGTGAACATCCAGAAAAGGCCATCCAAAATATTCAACAATCTGGTTTAGCTAAATTTTTGCCTGGCGATTTTGATCAACAATCAGCTATATGGGAAAAGTTTAGAGCAAGTAAAGAGTCTTGGAAAGGATGGGCACTTTTTTGTCTTCTACAGCCCTCACAGGATATAGAAGTTTTGCGAGCATATAAATGCTCCAACTATGAAAAAAAACAGGTGGAAAATATTCTTATAGCTTATCAATTGTTAACTTCAACGGGATGGACAAAAAAAGATTACTTTACATTTGATATAGAAGTATTAACAATTGCTTATGAATTTTCAAGGGTTTTAGGAAAAACAGTTTTTGAACCAAAATCTAAATTAGAAATCGAACATATAAAATCAAATCTAGCAATACAGCATAAATCGGATTTAGTCATCACAGGACATGATTTGCTTAAATGGAGTAGTAAAAAAAGTGGACCATGGTTAAAGGAAACACTTGACCAAATCCTTATAGAAATTTTAGAAAATCGTTTACTGAATGAGAGACAACAGATAAAGGAATGGTATCTAAATGAGCTTACCCATTAAATATGAGCTTATCAAACGTTTAAGTGCTGCAAATGGTGATCCAATTTCAGGACAACAATTAGCAGATGACCTAAACATCTCAAGAACAGCAATCTGGAAGCATATGAAACAATTAGAGGAAGAAGGCTATAAATTTGAGTCTATCCGAAAAAAAGGATATATGATGCTATCGGCACCTGATACATTAGATCCGGCTAAAATTACAGCAGCACTTGAGACAGAACAATTCGGAAAGAAAATTATCTATGAAAAAACCCTATCTTCCACTCAAACTACAGCCCATCAACAGGCTCAAGATGGAGCACCTAATGGAACAGTGGTCATTTGTGAGGAACAAACAGAAGGCAGAGGTCGTTTAACGCGTCCTTGGAAATCACAAAGTGGTAAAGGAATTGCAATGAGTATTATTTTGCGTCCGAATGTTCCACCGTATGAAGCTCCACAATTTACATTAGTTGGTGCAGTTGCAGTCACATGTGCTATTCGGGATGTAGCTGGAATTCGTCCGGATATTAAGTGGCCTAACGATTTATTGATTAATGGTTTGAAATGTACGGGGATTTTAACAGAAATGCAAGCCGATCCAGATAGAGTTAATGCAATAATTATGGGGATTGGTATTAATGTAAACCACGATTCTCAAGATTTTGATGTAGATATTGCAAATATTGCAACGTCATTAAAAATAACTATTGGTAAGCAGATTGATCGTGCGGAACTTGTTGCGAAGATACTTTATTATTTAGAAAAATTTAGCAACCAGTATATTGCAGAAGGATTTACAAATATTAAAGCATTGTGGGAAGAATATTCCTGCACAATCGGTAGTCGCATCAAAGCAACAACTTTACGTGATGTTTTTGTTGGAAAAGCCATTGGTATAACCAATGAAGGTATTCTAAAGTTGCAACTTGATGATGGAACAATAAAAGAAATTTATTCAGCAGATATCGAACTTGAAAAATAAATATTGGCAATCGTTTTAATAATTGTTATAGTGGAATCACAGGACAGTATCTTTATAGAACTGTACCTTAGATTTGAATTTCACTATAACAAAAAAATCTGCCTTGATCTTTGAAGACAGGGACGGAAGAAAACGATTCAATGTGATTACACTACCCTTCTGTCCATTTTTAGACAGAGGGGTTTTTGTTTTCTTCCCCAAAAAGGAGGAGAGAGTGTATGAAAAGTACAACTGAATTTCTAAAGATGAAAGAACGAAAAGAGAAAATCGTCATGTTAACTGCTTATGATTACCCTTCAGCTATGCTCGCTGAAAGCGCTGACATTGACATGATTTTAGTTGGAGATTCACTAGGAATGGTCGTTCTAGGCTATGATTCAACAGTAAATGTAACTTTAGATGATATGATTCATCATGGTAAAGCAACAAGAAGAGGCGCAAAAGATACGTTTATCGTAGTAGATATGCCATTTGGTAGTTATCATGGCGATGTAGGCGATACATTAAAAAATGCAGTCAAGCTATTTCAACAAACAGGCGCAAATGCTTTGAAATTAGAAGGTGCTGGCAATCTAGTGAATTCTATTAAGACACTAATATCAGCCGGTATTCCAATAGTTGGACATCTAGGGTTGCAGCCACAATCAGCTGCTGTGTTAGGGGGATATAAAGTACAAGGGAAAACAACTGAAGCAGCAGAAAAACTGATTCAAGATGCGCTTGAACTTCAAGAAGCAGGTGTCTGTGCTATCGTACTAGAATGTGTACCACACCAATTAGCAGGAATTGTAACTGAAAGATTAGACATTCCTGTTATTGGTATTGGAGCAGGTAAAGAGGTTGATGGACAGGTATTAGTATTCCATGACACATTATCATATGGTAGTCATCACGTTCCAAAATTTGTGAAAAAATTCGCAGATGTAGGTTTCGAAATAAGACATGGTGTCACTGCTTATAAAGATGCTGTTAAAAAAGGGGAATTTCCAGCACCTGAACATCAATTTTCAATGTCAGCAGAAGCTCTAGGTCATCTATATGGAGGAATTAAAAGATGAAAGTTGTCACAACCATCCTTGAATTACAACAAGAATTAGAAAAGCATAGAGAAACAAAGAAAAAAATTGCATTAGTTCCAACTATGGGCTTTTTACATGATGGTCATTTAACTTTAGCGAAAGCAGCAAGAGAAGAAAATGATCTAGTTGTAATGAGTGATTTTGTCAATCCTACACAATTTGGACCAAATGAAGACTATGATAGTTATCCAAGAGATTTAGAGCATGATATGAAATTGGCTACAGAAGCTGGTGTAGATTATTTGTTTGCTCCGACAGTAGAAGAAATGTATCCAACAGATGGAGGAATTCGATTTGAAGCAGGTCCTGCATCTAAAATTCTTTGTGGGGCAACAAGACCCATCCATTTTAATGGGGTTTTACAAGTTGTTTCAAAACTATTCCATATTGTTCAACCAACAAATGCTTATTTTGGGCAAAAGGATGCTCAACAATTAGCACTTATTAAAATGATGGTGAGAGATTATAATTTTTCAGTTACGATTTGCAGTGTGCCAATTGTTCGGGAAGAAGATGGCCTTGCGAAAAGCTCAAGAAATGTTTTTTTAACAGAGGAAGAAAGAGAACAGGCACCGAATATACAAAAAGCTTTGCAACAGGCAAAAGCAGAATTTGTAAAATCACACGATAAAGAAAAAGCAATACAAATAGCTGAAAAGATGATTGAAAGTGAAACATCAGGGAAAATTGACTATTTAGAATTACGTAGTTATCCGGATTTACAAGAAGTACATCCTGATACATGTCACTTTTTACTTGCGACAGCAGTTAATTTTTCAAACGTTAGATTAATAGACAATATTCTTTTTTCGATTGAGGAGACTAAATAATGTTAAAAATGATGATGACTTCGAAAATTCACCGTGCAACAGTTACTCAAGCTGATTTAAACTATGTGGGTAGTATTACAATAGATGCTGATTTACTTGATACGGTTGGAATTCTCCCAAACGAAAAAGTTCAAATTGTAAACAATAATAACGGAGCTCGCTTTGAAACTTATACAATTGCTGGTGAACGAGGTTCTGGAGTGATTTGTTTAAATGGCGCAGCGGCTAGGTTAGTTCAGCCAGGAGATATTGTTATAATCATAGGCTACAGTTATTTGACGCTGGAAGAGGCACAAAAAAATGAACCTAAAGTTGCCATACTAGATGAAAATAATAAAGTAAAACAATTAATTCACTATGAACCAGAAGCAACCGTTATGAATTAATTGTATAACTAGCTAGCAAGGGCTGTTTAATTAGTGTGAAAATCACTAACTAAACAGCCTTTTTGATGTTCATATCCTTAAAGATTATATTTTTGTAAAATAAAGAAAAATCATATTATTTACATTAATTGAAAATCCTTCAGAATATATTTTCCATTTATAATATTTTTCAATATAGATATTGCCGGTTCCTAAAATAAATAAAAACACATGGTATCAATTCAGCTATTCTCTTTGAAATATGATAAAATCATCAATATAACATGAACGGAAAGTTGTGAAGAATACATGGAAAGTCAAACTTATGCCATTGTCGATTTAGAAACAACTGGTCATTCCTCACAACAAGGAGACCGAATCATTCAAATCGCTATTGTATTAATGAAGGATTGGAAAGTTGTATCAACTTATTCATCGTTTGTAAATCCAGGTAAGGATATTCCTTTTTTTATACAAGATCTAACACATATATCAGATCAAGATGTTGAAAAAGCACCCACTTTTGAAGAACAAGCTGAAGAGATTTTTGAAATTTTGCAAGACACCATTTTTGTTGCACACAATACAGATTTTGACTTGCCATTCTTACAAGCGGAGTTTAAAAGAGCAGGCTTACCAAAATGGCTAGGAAAACATATGGATACTGTAGAATTATCAAAAATTCTTTTTCCTACAGCATATAGCTTTAAGTTACAAGATATTACGATGGAGTTAGGGATTAGTTTAACACATGCTCACCGTGCTGATGATGATGCATTGGCGACTGCTTATTTACTAAAGAGTTGCTGGGAGAGATTATTAACGTTGCCGCTAACAACAATTGAGCAACTTCATATGAGATCTTTCAGATTAAAATCCGATTTATCTCAACTTTTTTTAGATGCAATTCATACAAAAAGAAGAACTTCTCACGATTCAGATACAAATCAATATTACCGTGATGTCGCTATAAAAAAGCCTGTAGAAATTGTTAAATCAAATGTTGAACAGCTCTATTATCCATCTTCTTTTAAGGAAAAAGAAAAACTTTTTAAAGAAGCATTTGATTCTTTTGAGGTACGGCCTGACCAATTTAAAATGATGGACATTGTTTGGCAAGCACTTGTTACAAAACAAGAAATAATGACGGAAGCTTCAACAGGAATAGGTAAGACTCTTGCATACCTGATACCAGCAATCATATATGCTAAAAAGAACGCTAAAACAGTCTGTATTAGTTCATATACATCGCATTTGTTGGATCAACTTTTATTAGAAGAATTACCTAAAGCAGAAACAATTTTAAATACTACTGTTTCTACTGCAATTGTTAAAGGCATGGAACATTATATTGATATTGATCGTTTTTGTGATCTTTTACGAGTAGAAGATGATTCGTATGATGAAAATTTTACGAAGATGCAACTCCTTGTCTGGCTACAAGGAACAGAAACAGGTGATTTAGGAGAAATCACTTTATCTGGTGGAGGGAAATATTTCATAGACAAAATACGTCGAACTCATACAACATCTGAGACGCATCATAAAGGTGCCTATGATTTTTATATCCAAGCACTGTCAAATTGTAAAAAGGCTGATTTAGTTATAACAAACCATTCCATGATATTAGCAGATTTAGTAAGAGAAGAGCCTGTTCTCAAAGATTTAGATGGGGTAATATTGGATGAAGGACATCAATTTTTGCAAGCAGCTACATTAAGAGATGAAAAAATTTTCTCCTACACACAGTGGAAGTATCACTTTGGTCAGCTTGGTTCAACAGAAACAAAATTGTTGGAACATCCTTTTTATTTAGAGCTGTTACAAGAAGATAAAATACCACGTCGAAAATTGCAAAAGTTAGAATTATTATTTGGAGAGATCGTTACACTTTTTGATCAAGAAATCCATCGCCTAATACGAAAACTACCATTACAAAAAACAAGAAATCGCCAACATAAAAATAGTTTTTTGTTATCAAGTGTTCAATTAGAGCAACCTTTTGGAGAACAATTTAGTCGTAAAGTTATAGAGTGGATTCATCTCGCTGAAACAATTACTTCTATCTATTTACGTTATCCTGATGATTTATCGATAAAACAACAAGCAAATATTGCAGATTGGGAGTTTCAACTGAATGAATTAAAAGTAAAAGCTGCAGAATGGGATGCTGTTTTTTTAAGTCATTTAGAAGAAGATACTGCTTGGATCGAAGTAGATACAAGAAGTCTTCCAGGAAGTCTGTATCTATTTAAAAGACCAGTAAAAGTGGAAGATGAAATTACAAACGTATTGCAAAGATTCCGTGGTCAATCAGGAATTATTTGGACATCTGGGACATTGACAGTCCCAAATAATGAACGTTTTATCGCACAACAATTGGGCCTTTCAGAAGATATTCCTTTATATCAATTGCAGGCACCGAAATCTTATTATGATGGGGCAAGTGTATACATTGTTGAAGATATGCCCGATATAAAAACAGTGACTCAATCAGCATATATCGAAGCTGTGGCGGATGCGATTGTGCAAACTGTATTAGCTACACATGGAAGATGTTTTGTTCTATTCACTGCTCAAGATATGCTTAGAAAAACAGTGGAGCTTATCCAAGAGACTGGCATTCTTGAGGATTACATGTTATTTGCACAAGGAATGTCTTCTGGAAGTCGGATGAGACTTTTAAAAATGTTCCAGCGTTTTGAGCATTCTGTTCTTTTTGGAACGAATAGTTTCTGGGAAGGTGTTGACGTTCCAGGGGATGCCCTTTCTGCAGTTATTGTAGTACGTTTACCATTCTCTTCTCCAGAAGAACCATTCTTTAAGGCTAGAGCTGAGAAGTTGTCTAGTAAAGGTATGAATTCTTTCTATAGATTATCGTTACCGGAAGCAATCCTAAGATTTAAACAAGGATTTGGAAGGCTTATTCGTTCATCACATGATAAAGGTGTGTTTATAGTGCTTGATCGTCGTATCGAAACGAAATCATACGGAGAAGAATTTATAAAAGCATTACCAGATATTCCTATCAAAAAAGTGTCGCTCGAACATATGGTCTATGAATTAGAAGATTGGTATAATAATTAAAGCAAAGCTAGCTACGACGTTTATAGTGGCATAAATAAGGACTAAAAGAAACATAAGGTGATATCATGAAAAACTGGATTAAGTTCTTCTCAATATTTTTACTAATTCTAGCACTATCGCTAGTTGTCATAGTTGGATGGAGATCAAACGCTCCTTTTCATAGTGTAGAAAAAACTGCGAAAGCTGCCGTTTTGCATAACCAACAACTAAATACAGTCACTGAAACCTATGTATACCATGGTAAACAACCATATGTAACTGTAATTGGTAAAGATGATAAAGGTAAGAAAAAGGCTATTTTTGTTTCTCAAAATAATAGCGATGAGAAGCCACTAGAAGTCTATCTGAAAGATGGAATTTCAAAAAAAGAAGCTATATCAGAAGCTACTAGAAAAGGTGATGTAAAAGAAATTCTACATACAAAATTAGGAGTAGAAAAACCAGGCGTTGTATGGGAAATAACTTATCTAAACAAACAAGATAAGCTTAATTATGTCTATATCATGTTCGAAAATGGACAATGGTGGAAACGAATATTGAATTTATAACATTCAACAGTGCGATCTGGTCACGAATTTAACATGAAATAGATCATTTCAAAAGAAATTTACAGGAAACTCGTATATAATAAAGATAAGTAATTCTGCATTGTATTTACATAATATTTATGCTGATACTTTTGAAGAATTAAGTGGATCTAAATCAAGACCCATTGCACAATGGAAAGACAAGTAAGTAATTTAAATTTACCTTATGTCAATTCTAAAAAAGAAGTAAAGAATTTCATTGTCAAAACAACTAGAATACGCAAATATTAGGCATAAATAATGATTAGCTTAATGAATGCTTGAAATGCGGAGGTTAATATGGAAAAAATCACAATTCAAGACATGCCAAAACATGTTGGTGAAACAGTTAAAATTGGAGCTTGGTTAGCAAACAAAAGATCTAGCGGTAAAATTGCATTTTTACAATTACGCGATGGTTCAGGATTTGTTCAAGGAGTAGTTGTAAAAGCAAACGTATCAGAAGAAACATTTGCTATAGCGAAATCTATTCACCAAGAAACTTCACTTTATATCACTGGGGAAGTAACAGAGGATACTCGTTCATCATTTGGTTACGAACTTCAAGTGAAAGAAATCGAAGTAATTGCTGAATCTCATGATTATCCAATTACACCAAAAGAACATGGTGTTGAATTCTTAATGGATCATAGACACCTATGGTTACGTTCTAAAAAACAACATGCAAATATGAAAGTTCGTAATGAAATTATTCGTGCAACCTATGAATTTTTCAACAATAATGGATTTGCAAAAGTTGATCCTCCAATTCTAACTGGATCAGCTCCAGAAGGTACTTCTGAGCTTTTCCATACAAAATATTTTGATCAAGATGCATATCTTTCTCAATCTGGACAACTTTATATGGAAGCTGCAGCAATGGCACTTGGAAAGGTATTTTCTTTCGGTCCAACATTCCGAGCAGAAAAATCTAAAACCCGTCGCCATTTAATCGAGTTCTGGATGATTGAACCAGAGATGGCATTTGTAGAACATGATGAATCTCTTGAAATTCAAGAACAATATGTTTCATATATTGTCCAATCTGTACTAAAAAATTGTAAACTAGAATTAGAAATTCTAGGCCGTGATACATCTAAACTTGAAAAAGTACAAGCTCCATTCCCACGCATTTCATATGATGATGCGATCGATTTATTACACGAAAAAGGCTTTGATGATATTCAATGGGGAGACGACTTCGGTGCACCGCACGAAACTGCAATCGCTGAACATTTCGACAAACCTGTATTCATCACATGTTATCCAGTTGGTATTAAACCATTCTATATGCAACCACATCCTGATCGTGATGATGTTGTGCTTTGTGCAGATTTAATCGCTCCAGAAGGTTATGGTGAAATTATCGGTGGTTCAGAACGTATCTGGGATTATGATTTGATGAAAAAACGTATTGCAGATTATGGCTTAGACGAAGAAGCTTATGCATGGTATTTAGACTTACGTAAATATGGTTCAGTACCTCATTCAGGATTTGGTTTAGGTTTGGAACGTACAGTTGCATGGATTACAGGTGCAGAACATGTTCGTGAAACTATTCCATTCCCTCGTTTATTAAACCGTATTTATCCATAAGTAGTAGGTTAGCTTATATTATTATGTTGTAAATCACAAGAAGAACCGCTTAGGCGATTCTTCTTGTTCAATTTTAAAATAAAGGAGAGTTCGATGATATGAAAGAAGCAGAGCGTCTCCAAACTTGGATAGAGCGGGGAAGTGTTAATATTTCTCAGCTTTTTTTTCAGTTTTATAAGGAATTGCAAATCTCAGATGTAGAAGCGATGCTAATTATGCATTTGTATGCATTTCATGAAGAAGGAAATGAATTCCCTACACCTGCTAATATAGCTCAACGTATGAATATGACTGAAGATATGATCTCTACAAGTATGCAAAGACTTATGCAAAAGGGTTTCATGGAAATTCATCAAAAGTTAGATGACAATGGTGTACTTTATGAAGTGATTACCCTAATGCCTTTATGGAGTAGACTTCTGGATATTGTTCTTGTAAAAAGAGATACTGATCAAAATGAAGTAACAAAGTTAAAAGAAGGACAGTTATTTCAATTATTTGAACAAGAATTCGGAAGGTTCCTATCTCCTATGGAAACTGAAATGATTTCCATGTGGCTTGATCAAGATGGTCATTCTCCTGAAATTATTCGTCATGCATTAAAAGAAGCCGTTTTGTCTCAGAAGCTAAGTTTAAGGTATATCGACCGTATTCTTTTTGAATGGAAGAAGAATAATGTAAAAACTTTAGAAGATGTTGAAAAACAAAGCAAGAATTTCCGAAAAAATATTATTCCTAAAACTGTTGAACAGAAGTCCGCAAAAAAAGAGACAGAACAAAAGCCACCAGCAAGTAATGTCCCTTTTTATAACTGGCTAGATCGTCATAAGTGAGAGGTGGATTTAAATGTTAACAATTAAGCAGTGGGAATATTGTCTAGAAAAAATGGAAGAAATGTTTCCGGATGCTCATTGTGAATTAGTCCATGAAAATCCGTTCGAATTAACAATTGCGACTTTGCTGTCGGCACAGTGTACCGATGTACTTGTCAATAAAGTTACCGCTACATTGTTTAAAAAATATAAAACGCCTGAAGATTATTTAGCTGTCTCTTTAGAAGAACTCGAACAAGATATTCGCTCAATTGGTTTATATCGTAGTAAAGCGAAAAATATACAAAAACTTTGCCAACGTTTATTAGACGAATATAACGGTATTATTCCAGATTCACGTGAGGAATTAGTAACTTTACCTGGTGTAGGCCGTAAAACAGCTAATGTCGTTTTATCTGTTGCATTTGGACATCCTGCATTAGCAGTTGATACACATGTAGAACGTGTTACGAAACGATTAGGGCTTTGCAAATGGAAAGATAGTGTATTAGAAGTTGAAAATACTGTGATGAGAAAAACGCCAAAAGAAAAGTGGTCTAAAACTCACCACCAATTAATTTTCTTTGGTCGTTATCATTGTAAAGCACAAAATCCAAACTGTAGTGAATGTCCTTTATTTGAAATATGTAGGGAAGGACAAAAGAGAGCGAAGAAAGGTCTTGTGAAATAGATGATTGAGTGCAAAAAAGAAGCCATATTAAAAGAGCTCGTTGATGAGTGGATTATTAAATGGGAATCATTAAAACAAGAGATTCATCATTCACATACAGCTCGAGATGGTAAAGCTGGAGATATGATGAATAAAGGAATACAACTTTATGAATCTTTTATTATAAAAGCATCTAATGGACAAGATTATTTAGTAGAAAATGAGGATTACGAAATCTTACCGATCAATGCAATAGAAAGATTATCGTTTATCAAGTCCCGTCCGAGTCAATATGCATGTTATAGACAGTTGGATGAATTATTTATAGAAACGAAAAAAAGATGTGCAAGATTGCGTTTAAAACATTAACCAATATGATATATGTTAAGGCAGAATCATTTCCTCATGATTCTGCCTTTTTTTCATCATATGATGTAATTGCAATAATTAAAAAGGCTGTCAACAAGTTTTACCTATACTTGTTGACAGCCTAATATTATCTTAAGAAGCTATTGTTGACTTTCTAGTTCTTCGGGAGAGGAATTTCTTTTTATGCTATTTAGATTTGCTTTATTTTTTCCATTCCCATTCCCGTTATTCGATTGATTATTTTGTTGATTTGAATTTTCTGTTGTTTGATCATTTTGATCTGTATTCGTATTATCTTGGTCATTACCTTCAGAAGGTGTAGTTGGCGTTTCTGATTGATCTGGTGTAGTTGGTGTCTCCGTTTGATCAGGTTCTGTTACGTCAGGTTCAGGTTCAGGTTCAGGCTCAGATGCTTGGATCTGAATCGACGTTGTTGCCGCGCTACTTGTCTTACCACCAGCAATTGCTACAACGGAGAATACATATGTCTTTCCGCTTTCGGCACCACTATACGTGTAAGAATTTGAAGATGTTTCAGTTAAAGCTTGTGAACCTCCACCATCAACTGAGACTGAAATTTTAAAATTAGCTTTTTCGTCGTTAGTCGCTTCATGTGACCAAGTTAGATTAATGGCATTTGAATTAGCATCATATGTTGCCTTTAATCCAGATGGAGCATTTACTTTTTGTTCTTCATCTGTTGTTTCTTCTGGTTTTGTTGTAACCGGTTGTTGACCTTTTACATACAATTCACTTCCAACTCTTACAACTGAGTTTGGTTGAGTGAAATCAGGCGTTTCTGTATTTGCTGAAATTTGGGACATAACGGTTCTGAATAGTTGTTGTGGTAGAACACGTTCGGCACTTGTTGTAATTGGATTTTTATAATTAGTGTATCCACTCCATACAGCGATTGAATATTTAGATGTGTATCCTGCAAACCAAGAATCTGGTACAGATGACTCAGGGAGACCCCACTTACTAAAATCATCTGAACTATAGTTGGTTGTACCGGTTTTACCAGCAACATCTAATCCAGCGATACCTGCCGCAGTACCAGAAGCCCCGAATTTAGAGCTTACTACATCTCGCAACATATCTGTTACCATATATGCTGTGTAATCACTCATTGCAGGTACTGGATCTGGTGTATACGATTTAGCTGTTTTACCATCACGATAGACAATTTTCTTAATCGCATGTGGTTTAGTATAAATACCATTATTACCAAATGCAGCATAAGCACCAGCCATTTCAATAGGAGAAAGGTTGATTTTACCTCCACCAATTGCATCAGATTCAGTGACGTTACTTGCGTTAATACCAAGGTTCTTAACAAAAGATTTAGCTTTATCAGCACCAACTTCTTTAAATGTTTTAACAGCAGGAATATTACGTGAGTTATATAATGCTTGTCGAATTGTAATTGTTCCTTTGTATTGATGGTCAAAGTTATTAATTTGTTGGTTTGTTCCTGTGTAAGTCATTGGCTCATCAACGATTGTTTGGCCTGTAGACCATTTTAGATTTTCAATTGCAGGACCATAATCCATTAACGGTTTCATCGTAGAACCTGGTTGACGATTTGTTAACGCTTCTGCATAGTTAAATCCACGTTCAGGGCCGTAATCACGTCCGCCACCGACAGCTACAATAGCGCCTGTTTCTGTATCAATAACAGATAAGCCTGCTTGAATATCTTTTGTAGGGAAATTAGCATCATTATTCATCGTTTTTTCAACAATTTTTTGTGCTGATGTATCTAATGTTGTATATACATTCACACCATCCGCTAATGCCTTTTCATCCCCATTTTCTTCTAATTCTTTTAAGACAACGTCGATAAATGCATCGTACTTAGAAGAAGAGGCAGTTTTTCTTTTGTTTTCAGGAAGTAGACCTTCTGCTACATCAACTTTTTTAGCAGCTTCCATTTGCTCTTTTGTAATTTTTTTATGTTGATACATTAAACCTAAAACGATATTACGACGTTTTTCTGCACGATCTGGATTTTTAAATGGATTATAAGCATTAGGTGCTTGTGGCATCCCTGCTAAAAGTGCTTGTTGAGCTAAAGTTAAGTCTTTTAAATTTTTACCATAAAAGAATTTAGCAGCTGTTCCAAAACCATAGATACGACCGGACATTAATACTTTGTTAAAGTACATTTCGAAAATCTCTTCTTTTGAATATTCTCGTTCTAGTTGTACGGCTAAATATGCTTCTTGAGCCTTACGTTTTAATGTTTTCCCATTATTTAAAAATGAGTTTTTAATAACTTGTTGTGTTAAAGTACTACCACCTTGTGAGCCAAATCCAAAACGGAAATTAGCTAACACTGCACCACCTAAACGGACAAAGTCGATACCATGATGTTGGAAAAAACGTGAATCTTCAGTTGCGATAATTGCATCACGCATACTAGTTGGTATATCTTCGTATGCTACATGTTCACGTTCTTGATCGCCCATTGTATAAAATACTTTGCCATTATTATCAAAGAATTTTGATGATACTGGGTCTTTTAATAATTCTTCATCTAATTTAGGTGCTTGCGCTGCATAGAATGCAAACACTCCACCACCTATTGCAAACATTGCTATACCAATTGCTAAGATAGCAATGATAATTTTCTTAATCCATGAACGATTAGGTCCTTTGGGGCCTTTTGGTCCTTTCTTCTTTGTATGTCGCTTTCTCTGTTGTTCTTCTAGTTGCTTTCGTTGCCTACGAGAATTTATTTGTTGATCCACAACATTCTCCTCACTTTCTCATAACTACGATCAAGTTATGGTAGCAATTGTGTGATTGCTTTTAAATAATCTAATTTTGGAACAAGTCCTAGTTTTATTTCTATAGCTTGTTCCTCGAATTCACTCAAAGGAATTGATTTTCTACCACCTTCAAGCATTCGATTCCATGCTTTTAATAGCATTTCCAAAGGTACTACAAAATAGCGCTCTAAGGAAGAAAAACGTACTAATAAGAAGCATATTCCCTTCTGCTTTGCAGAAGACTCCATATGAGAGACTTGATGGGGATGGACATTTTTTAAAGGAAAAGATGTTTTATTTTCTGTTTCCTTTGCATCAAAGTCAATGTAGTAGCCATTATAAACACCATTGTAGTCGGTAGTGGATGGTGTTCGAAAATATGCTTCACGAATGACAGCGGCGCTTCTCGATGGGTACTCTACTTTGACGATTTGAATAGGAACAGGTTTCTTATGAATTACAGCAATATTCCTTTGTCGATAGAAATCATTGGTTTCATCTATTTCTTCTTCAAGAGTTCTCCCACGATTACTATAAGATAAATCCTTCTTTTTCGGAAGTTTTACCTCTAGTTTTTGGGTTGGCGAATATTTCTTCCCATTTGGATAACGAATAGTCATAAAAACACCTCATCTGCATTCTATAATACCATAAACCTTATAGGTTATATGATGAGAATTCCATTAGAAAATGTTAAAAAAAATTACTATTATCGTCGAATCTCCACTTGTTTTGTCCACTATAAAGGATTTGTTTTTTATATCTTGAAAGTTAACAGCAGGGAGGCGATGAAGATGCAAAGAATAGATAAGCTTATTACTTTAATTGATATGGTGGATAAACTATTAGAAAACAGAGTAAACCATGAGGAAGAAATGTATAATAAAACACTTGAAAGAAATATGAGATACGTTGCAAACCGCCTTGAATTGATTGAAGAACAAAAAGAATATTTGTTCGCTTTAAAGTAGTGAAATAACAACTTTTTTGATACACTTAAAATAGTAGAGGAAAATATATTTTGGAGGTGTGTATAATGTTACAAACATTAACAGACGAGTTATTAGATGAATGTAAAGAATGTTGGCAACGATTTTTGAAAATGAGAGAAACTGACACATCTCCAGATTTTTTTATAGATGTAAAGCCACATGCAGATTTGTATCATCAAAAATTGATCACCTGGCAAAAGGAAATAGAAACTTGGATTGATCAAGAAAAGCCAAAGTATATGCATAAAACACAAATTCGAAATGCTGTCGATGCAATGGATCAGTTTGTTGTGCAATCTTTTTATCAGAAAACAAGTAAAAAAAGATTATATCAATCGATTCAATCAGTTACATATACATTAGAAAGTTTGCAACGTATTTTACAAAAGGATGATTTAGATGATTAGTAAAAAGAAAACCATCGAAGAACTTTTACAAGAATGGCAAGCCAATCCCGAAATGCAAGATAGAGTTGAATATGTTCATACTATACCACCTAAACCAGCTAAATTAGTTGACTTTCCTAGTAAATTACATCCTTCATTAGTAAAAGCATTGCATAAGAGAGGGATAGATCAATTATATTCCCATCAGAGAGAAGCTTTTGAATATGCTATTAATGGCCAATCTTTTACTGCTGTAACACCTACTGCGTCAGGAAAATCACTTTGTTATCATTTACCGGTACTTCAAGCCATTTTGGAAAATAAAGCATCGAGAGCTTTATATTTATTTCCAACGAAAGCGCTTGCTCAAGATCAAAAAAGCGATTTAAATAATTTAATCGAAGATAGTGGTGAAGAAATTTTAAGTTATACATATGATGGAGATACTGCACCTGGAATTCGACAAAAGGTCCGCAAAGCAGGTCATATTGTGATGACTAATCCAGATATGTTGCATTCAGGCATATTACCGCATCATACAAAATGGGTCTCACTATTTGAAAATTTACAGTATATTGTGATAGATGAATTGCATACGTATAAGGGAGTATTTGGTTCACATGTAGCACATGTACTTAGACGTCTTCTTCGAATTTGTCATTTTTATGGGAGTCATCCAATTTTTATTTGTACATCTGCTACGATTAAAAACCCTAAGGAATTAGCAGAGACCTTGACCAATGCGCAGCATCAATTGATTTCACAAAATGGAGCACCAACTGGCAAGAAAACATTTTTGTTTTATAATCCTCCGATTATCCATCCAACTTTTGGCGTTCGTAGAAGTGCCATTTTAGAAGTGCGGGATTTAGCGAGAGATTTGTATAACTCTAATATCCAAACGATTATTTTCGCGAAAAGTCGGGTTCGTGTTGAAATGCTAGTTACTTATATGAAATCTTTGACTGCAAAGAAAATTCAAGATGAGACAATCCGAGGGTATCGAGGAGGATATCTACCATCTGAGAGACGGAAAATTGAAAAAGGATTAAGAGATGGTACTATACAATGTGTTGTTTCGACCAATGCGCTAGAATTGGGGGTAGACATTGGTCAATTGCAAGCATGTATTATGACAGGGTATCCTGGTAATATTGCAAGTGCATGGCAGCAAGCGGGACGCGCGGGAAGAAGACAAGATGACGCATTAATCATTTATGTTGCCCAATCTACGGCTTTGGACCAATATATTATTAAACATCCATATTATTTATTTGAAAGTACCCCTGAAGAAGCAAGGGTATATCCAGACAATATGTTAATACTGATGGATCATTTAAAATGTGCTGCTTTTGAATTACCGTTTTCTGTAAATGACACTTATGGAGAATTTGAAGTGCAAGATTTGTTAGAATATCTACAAGAAGAGGGTATTCTTATAAAGACTTCAGAAAAGTGGCATTGGATGAGTGATAGTTTTCCAGCACACGATATAAGCCTTAGATCAGCTTCGCAAGAAAACGTTGTGATTATTGATCAATCTATCCCTGCACAAACGAAAGTTATTGGTGAAATGGATCGTTACAGTGCATTGACATTGCTCCATGAAGAAGCTATCTATTTACATCAAGGAACGCAATTTCAGGTAGAAAAATTAGACTGGGATGAAAAAAAAGCATATGTACGTGAAGTGGATGTGGACTATTTTACAGATGCCAATTTAGCTGTAGAGTTGAAAGTAATCAGTGAAGATAAGAGTAGACAAATTGGGCATGCTGAAGTTGCGTTTGGAGATTTAATGACACTAGCTACTGCCACTATTTTCAAAAAAATACGTTTTGGAACGCATGATAATATCGGAAGTGGACCTATACATTTACCTCCTGAAGAACTACATACAAGTGGTACATGGTTATCTTTTGACCAGCCTGAAAATTGGAAAGAAGATGATTTGACAGGAGCTATGACAGGGGTAGCATATGCTATGAATAGCTTTATTCCACTATTATTACAAAGTGATCGTAGTGATGTTCATGTAGTTCCTCAAGTAAAAGCAACACATTCTGAAAAACCTACTTTTTTTGTTTATGATCGTTATCCAGGCGGAATAGGATTGAGCGAACGCATTTATGATCTATGGGATGAGCTTTTACACCATGTTTATGAACATGTTAAAAGTTGTCCATGTCAAAATGGATGTCCTTCTTGTATTGGAGCTCAAGATATTAGTGCTGAAGGAAAAAAACAGGTTTTAACTTTCTTAAAGACAATATTATTAGCAGAGTTGGATGATTAAATGTCATATGAAAATAAAATTCTTCAAATGAAGAAAATGCGAAAAAAAAAGCCAGAATCAGAACAAAATGCTGAAAAAGTATTCAAAAAACCTGATGTACCGACATATGCGAAACAATGGGAAGATGCAGGGTTAAAAAGAATTGATAATAAATTTGGAATTGTATTTTTGCTTGAAAAGCATTATTCAACTAATTATAAGCATGGTGATTTTTATTTAGGTGAACTATATAATGCATTTCAATTATGGAATAATACAGAGCAAAAACATCCGTTAGCACTAGAGAATGATAACAACTTAGTTTTTTACGATACGGAAACGACGGGATTAAAAGGTGTAGGCACACAGATTTTTTTGAATGGTATATTAGAAGCAGAGCCAGGTGGTTTTGTATTAAAACAATATGTTCTAGCAGATCCCAGCCATGAAGTAGCTTTCTTATGGGAGTCAAAATTATGGCAAGCCAATAAGACAATTGTTACATACAATGGCAAAAGCTTTGATTGGCCACAATTACAAACTCGTTTTACTTTGCATAGAAAAGATTTGCCTAAATTGCCTGAACAAAAGCAAATCGACCTACTACATGGTTCTAAGCGGATATGGAAAGATGATCTATCTCGTATGAAACTTTCTCAAGTAGAGGAAGAAAAATTAGGCTTTCATAGAATAGGTGATATACCGGGTTATCTTGCGCCTATTATCTATTTAGATGCTGTTAAGAATGGAAATCCTTCTACATTATTAAAGGTACTTGAACATAATGAATACGATTTGTTGTCATTAATAACACTTTATATACAAACTACAAAACTATTGTGTGAAGATATTAAAAAAGAATCCGCTACCACTTATACGAATATTGGAAAATGGTATGGGGATTTAGCTGAAACTGAAAAAAGTAGTGAATTATTAAAAAATGTTACAAAGCTATATAAGAGTGATGAAGCAGGATATGCATATTACCATCTTGCATTTCAACAAAAAAAGCAACAGCTTTTTGAACAAGCCTATTTATCATTTAAAAGCGCTATTCCATTCATTAAAGAAAGACAAAAAATTATTGCTTTGATTGAACTAGCTAAAATTGATGAGCATCGAAATAAAAATTATGAACAGGCAATTTATTATAGCCAACATGCTTATAAACTTGTGGAAAATAGCATAATATGGAACGATGAAATAAAATTCAAGAAGTTACGTGAGATAGAAAAAAGAATAGTTAGAAACGAAAGAAAAATATCATCACCTGGGAAATGAATAACTTTGCTAACAATGGAAGTAACAGAGATAGACTAGAGCGAAATGTGCTATAATTATAAGACCTATATATATATGGAAGGAAGATGGAAATGGACATTAAATTATCTGCAAAGACGATATTAGATAAAGATTTTAAAACAGGAATTAGAGGTTATAGTCAGGATGAAGTAGATCAATTTCTAGATATTATTATCCAAGATTATGAATCTTTTGAGAAAGCATTAGCGAAAAAACAACAAGAGGTTGATGCATTGAAAAATGAATTGAAACAAGTTCAACTACAAGCAACAACGACTGAACCAAGACGCCAATCAACATCTTCAGCGTATACAAATAATACAAACTTTGATATTCTAAAACGAATTGCCAATTTAGAGAAGCATGTATTTGGCGACAAACTTTACGATTAATAGTAAATAGAAGCAAAGTTTTGAAGTGATTTGTTACGTATGTCAAGAAATTTTTTATTAAAATTCATTTAATAACTATTAACCCCTTGAAATTAATGAATAATAGGCATATAATAATCAAGTCATCATAAAAGAACAAGTAATCGCTGCAACGCTTGACGTTGTTGAGGAAAGTCCATGCTCGCACGGTTCTGAGATGACCGTAGTGTTCGTGCTTAGTGAATAAATAAGCTAAGGCAGTCTAATGGCTGACGGCGAGAGGAAAACCTAAGTCTCATTTGGGATATGGTTGAAACTCTATGAAAGTGCCACAGTGACGAAGTTATTACGGAAACGTAATAAGTGGAACGAGGTAAACCCCGCGAGTGAGCAACCCAAATTATGGTAGGGGCGTTCTCCTGAAGGAAATGAATGGATGGAGAGACAAAAGTGTTTTAACGCTTTTGTAGATAGATGATTACTACCCAGTAGTACGAGGCGAGAGCCGTTATAGTAC